>CACMTO010000026.1 GCA_902616645.1 uncultured Pelagibacteraceae bacterium | reverse complement strand
AAACATCTTAAAGAATATATCTGACATTTTTTCAGGATGTTTACTTAAAACACGAAGAAAAATGTCATCTAAAAATTGATATTTCTTATTAATTTTAAATCTCTTAAAATTATTAATATTTTCAATGTTTTCTCTAATATATTTGCTGTGTTCTTGAATATTTAAAAAAGTATAACCAGTGCTTAATCTTGTCATGCCACCCGCAGTTCCAATATTAATCTTATTTTTTTCTTTTTCATATAATGGATAGAATAAGGGGATCGCCCCTTCTTCTCTGTAAGTTATATCGTATTCTTTTATTTTAAGGTGTTTATCAATGTAATTTCTTATCTGCCTGTCGTAATCCTTTTGTGATTCATCATTCATTTTTGATAGCCAAGTTGTTTCAATTAAAGCCTGATTTTTAGAATAAGGAAGTGTATAAAAAAAATGTACACTTTCTCTTTGTTCACAGTCAAAATCCATAAGATTAAAAATTTCTTCATCGAAAAAATTTTTTTTCGTTCTAATCTCTACACCGCAAAAATGTTGCCAAAGATTAAGATGATTTTTTTCAATACTTGGAACACTATTAAAAATGAATGAATTTTTTGTGTTGATTTCTGTGATATCTTTAAAAAAAGAAATATTTTTATTTCCTTTTAATTTATTAGTTATTTTTTCATAAAACAATCCACTATCAATACTTTGATATGGATAATTTTTACACTCAAGATGATTTGTTTTTCCCGGAACATTAATAGAGAAATGCTTCCAGCTTTTTTTAACACAATCCTCAAAATTATGAGGCTCAACTTTCCAAAAAGACCATGTTTTATCTCTTTTATATTCTGCTCTCGGTTCAATAATAGCTAATGTTTTATCCTTTAACTTCTCATGAATTTCTAATTCATAAGCAAGTGATAAACCGGCACAACCACCTCCAATAATCACATAATCAAATTCTTTCATCAATATTAATTTCCTCATTAATCAAAACATGATCATGTTGAATTTGATCATTTTTTTTATACATCAACGATAGTTTAATTAAATCGAAAGTTGCAAATATTGTCTCTAAAATTTTTTCAAAACTAGAGACATATATTTTTCCTGAATTTTGGTAATTTTTTAAGTTTTTTTTCTTTAAAATATTATATCCGATTTTTCTGTAAATTCTTCTTGCAACTAAAATAGAAAAACGAAAACTAATTGGTATATCCTTGATTGAATAAAAAGAATTTTCATAAAAAATATCAGCAAGGTATATAGTTGATGAAATTTCTCTAAAATCTTCATCAATATAAAAACGATTGTTTTTTGAGTCTTCGATTACGTCTCTTGATATGTTTGTAAGCTGCATTGCAATCCCAAGGTCAATCGCTGACTTAAGTGAGCTTTTTCTGTTAACCTTTAAGATTTTTGCCATCATTAATCCAACAGTTCCAGCTACTCTATATGAATAAATTAACAAATCTTTTTTTGAATTTAATTTAACTTTATCTTTAATATCAGATTTAATCCCAATTAATAAATCTTGAACGACATTTAAAGGTATATTGAACTCTTCAATAAGATCCCACATATTCTTAATTACAGGAATATTTATTTTTTTTTGGTTAAAATCATCCTCAAATTGATTAAATTTTTTTTTTTTATTTTCCAATAACTCATTATCATCTGCAATATTATCTGCTATTCTGCAAAAATCATATAATGCTGAGCATTTCCTTAACGTTTCTTTTGGTAAAAAAAAACCAGCCCAACTGAATGATTTTGCATAAATAGACAAGTAACTTTTATTAGACATTATAAAATCTTATCTAATACCTTTGCAGATGAAAGTACTCCCGGCACTCCTGCTCCCGGGTGAGTACCTGCCCCTACGAAATAAAGTCCATCATATATTTCAGACTTATTATGAAATCTAAAATAAGCTGATTGAGAGAATTTTGGCTGTATCGAGAAACCTGATCCATATTTTGTGTTTAAATCTTTTTCAAAGTAATCTGGTGTTAAGTAAAAATCTTCAACAATGTTTTTTCTAAGATTTGGCATTAAATCTTTTTCCATTTTATCTATTACTAAATTTTTCATTTTTTCACCCTCAACCGACCAATTAATTTTTGATTGATTATTTGGTACCGGAACTAAAACATAAAAACAATCATTCCCCTCAGGTGCCATAGATTTATCTGTTGCAGATGGTCTATGAAGATAATAGCTGATATCTTCGTTTAATTTTTTATTGTTAAATATGTCATTGAGATGTTCTTTATATTTGTTTCCAAATTTTATTGTATGATGTTCTACGTTTTCATATTTTAGTTTAGTGCCAAAATAGTAAACAAATAATCCCATTGAATATTCCATTCGT
>CACMTO010000025.1 GCA_902616645.1 uncultured Pelagibacteraceae bacterium | reverse complement strand
AATGCTGCTGACGGTCCAATGCCTCAAACAAGAGAACACATTCTTTTAGCAAGACAAGTTGGAGTACCTGCTATTTGTGTCTACCTTAATAAAGTAGATCAAGTAGACGATAAAGAAATGATTGATTTAGTTGAGGAAGAAATTAAAGAATTATTAACATCTTATAAATTTCCAGGAGATAAAACTCCAATAGCAAAAGGTTCAGCTTTAGCTGCAGTAGAAGGAAGAGATGATGAAATTGGGAAGAATTCGATTTTAGAATTAATGAAAAACGTTGACTCGTTTATTCCTCAACCTGACAGACCTAAGGATAAAGATTTTTTGATGCCAGTTGAAGATGTTTTTTCTATCTCTGGAAGAGGAACTGTTGCGACAGGTAGAGTAGAGTCGGGAGTACTTAAAACAGGTGATGAACTTGAGATAGTAGGTATCAGAGAGACCAAAAAATCAGTTTGTACTGGTGTAGAAATGTTTAGAAAACTATTAGATTCAGGTGAAGCTGGAGATAATGTTGGAGTACTATTAAGGGGTGTTGAAAGAACAGATATTGAAAGAGGACAAGTTCTTTGTAAACCAGGATCAGTTACACCACACACTAAATTTGAGGCACAAGCATATATTTTAAAAAAAGAGGAGGGTGGAAGACATACTCCTTTCTTTACAAAATATAGACCGCAATTTTACTTTAGAACAACAGATGTAACTGGAGAAGTAGAATTGCCTTCAGGCACTGAAATGGTAATGCCAGGTGATGATGCTAAATTTACTGTTAAATTAATTACACCTATCGCGATGTCAGAAAAGTTAAATTTTGCTATTCGTGAAGGTGGAAGAACTGTTGGAGCAGGAGTAGTAACTAAAATTATAGAGTAAGCTCTATATAGGAGTGTAGCTCAATTGGTAGAGCGCCGGTCTCCAAAACCGGAGGCTGAGGGTTCGAGTCCCTCCGCTCCTGCCAATTGCAATAAATAAATTATGAAAAACCCGATTAAATTTATACAAGAAGTTAAACAAGAGGCCTTCAAGGTAACTTGGCCAACTGGTAAAGAGACATTACAAGGCGCCTTAATGGTTTTTGCTATGGCAGTAGTGATGTCAATATTTTTTCTTCTTGTAGACCAGTTATTAAAATTTTTTTTAGAGTTGTTACTTAAAGTGAGTATTTAATGAAAAATTGGTATATAGTTCAATCTCATTCAAGTTTTGAAAATAAAGTTGCTGGTCTTATAAAAGAAGAAGCTGACAAAGCTAAAATTTCAGAAAAATTTGAGGAAATAATTGTTCCTACACATGATGTGACAGAAGTTAAGAGAGGAAAAAGAATACAGAGAAAAAAAAAGTACTTTCCTGGATATGTTTTGATTAAGAGCGAGATGGATAACAGTATTTATCATATGATCAAAAATATTAAAAGAGTGAGTGGTTTTTTAGGCACGAAAGGTATGCCAGTACCAGTTTCAGATAAGGAAATAGAAAAAATATTAGGTCAAATCAAAGACGGTGTTGCTCAACCAAAATCTGGTATAGAGTACAGTGTGGGAGAAAAAATTCAAGTTGTTGATGGTCCATTTGCCTCGTTTAGTGGAATGGTAGAGGAAATAGATGAGGAAAAATCAAGACTTAAAGTTTCTGTCTCTATATTTGGCAGACCAACACCAGTTGATTTAGAGTACAACCAAGTTGAAAAGGTTAGTTAATGGCAGCAAAAAAAGAAATAAGTGGTTTTATAAAATTACAAATAAAAGGTGGACAGGCTAACCCAGCTCCGCCTGTAGGGCCTGCATTAGGTCAACGTGGTGTTAACATAATGGAGTTTTGTAAAGCTTTTAATGACAAGACAAAATCTTTAGCGGGAAAACCTGTCCCAGTAGAAATTACGGTTTATAAAGATAAAAAATTTGATTTTAAAATAAAATCTCCACCTGCTTCTTTTTTTATTAGAGAGGCTGCTAAACTTAAAAGTGGATCTCAAGAACCGGGTAGAAACATTGTTGCATCAATAACAAAGAAACAAGCAGAGGAAATAGCTAAACAAAAGATGAATGACTTAAATGCTTTAGACTTAGAGCAAGCTGTAAAGATTATTTCAGGATCTGCTAGATCAATGGGAATAGAGGTAAAAGATTAATGGCTTCAAAAAGATTTAAAAAACTCTCCGAAAATAGCACAAACATGCCAGCTCAGCATATAGACAAATTAATAGGCGTAGTAAAAAAGAATTGCACTACAAAGTTTGATGAGTCAGTAGATTTAAGTTTCCAAATAAATAATAAACAAAAAAAAAATGAAATTAACATAAGAACTGTTGTAAATCTTCCAGGTGGTACAGGTAAAAAAGTTACAGTCGCTGTAGTTTGTGAAGATTCAAAAGTTTCCGATGCGAAAAATGCAGGTGCTGATCTAGTAGGAGGTGATGATTTTATAGAGAAAATTAAAAATGGTGAAATGAATTTTGAAAAATTAATTTGCACACCTTCAATGATGATTAAATTGTCCAAGTTAGGAAAAATCTTAGGGCCAAAAGGCTTAATGCCAAATCCAAAATTAGGATCTGTAACTGATGATCTAAAAAAAGCAATATCAGATGCTAAATCTGGTCAAGTAGAAATAAGAAACGACAAAGACGGTAATATTGGATTAAGTATAGGAAAAAAATCATTTAAAGA
>CACMTO010000024.1 GCA_902616645.1 uncultured Pelagibacteraceae bacterium | reverse complement strand
TAGGAAATAGAGTGGGAGTTTATGCTATGCAAATTGCAATGACAGAAGCTTTTAAAATGAAGTTATCAGTTGAGGAGGCGGACGCTATTTTTGGAAGGCCGATGGGAATTCCAAAAACAGGTGTTTTTGGTCTATATGACCTAATTGGGATTGATTTAATGGCCGATGTATTAAAGAGTTTTATTAAAGAGCTGCCGAAAACAGATGAATTTCATGAAGTTGCTAAAGAAATTCCATTGGTAAAAAAGTTAATTGAGACGGGTTATACGGGAAGAAAAGGTAAGGGTGGTTTTTATAGAATGAATAAATCTGGAACTACTAAAGTAATGGAGGCAATTAATCTTGAAACAGGTGATTATTCACCAAGTGTAAAAATTGATATTAAGTCTGACAAGGTAGATCTTAAGGGATTAATTAATAGAAAAGATAAATACGGTGAGTATGCATGGTCTGTGATTTCAAAAATAATAAAATATGCATCATCACTAGTTCCAGGAATTACTAATCAATTTAATGATATTGATGAGGCAATGCGATTAGGTTTTAACTGGGCCAAAGGACCATTTGAAATGCTTGAGGAAATTGGTGTTAAAAACTTTTTTAACAAAGTTGATGATTTTAGTGGGAATAATTTTTTAGAGGAATTAAATAAAAATAAAAATGAAGATTTTTATGGAGAAAGACAGAAATACACCAATATTGAAACATTAGGTAAAGTTAAAAAAACAGCAATTAGTTTAGATGGCAATGACTCTGCGAAGATATATAGGTTTCAGGATTACAATATTGTTGAGTTTACCACTAAAGCTAATGCTTTAGATTATGACTCAATGGATGCGCTTAAAAAAGCTACAGACAAACCGCTGATCATAATAAATGAGAGTATGCAATTTTCTGCCGGTGTAAACTTAACTTATACTATGCAATTTGCAGACAAAAATGATTTTAAATCAATAGAAAAATTTATTAAATATTTTCAAGAGACTTGTAAGCATTTAAAATACTCAAAATATCCTGTGATTTCTGCTCCGTCCGGTTTAACTTTAGGTGGTGGCTTTGAGGTTATGGTTCAAAGTAATTTTGTAGCATCTCATACAAATATTGTTGTAGGACTTGTTGAGACTATTGTTGGATTGATTCCCGCAGGTGGAGGTTGTAAGGAAATGTTAGGTAGATGGTTAGAGACAGACCAAGCAAAAAATGACCCAAATTTTGCTCCACTTAAAGTTTTTGATATTATTGGTTACGGGAAGACAGCAACTTCACCTGTAGAAGCACAACCACTAAAATATCTAAGACCTGAAGATAAAAAAATTATGAACAGAAATAGTTTATTAGAAGTCTCGAAAAAAATTTTCAATGAAAATAAAAACTTTAAAGCACCTGAGGAGCTTGTATTTAAGCTTCCTGGGGAAAGTGTCAGAGGTGAAATGAATAAGATTATAGAAAAACTTTATAATGAAAAAGTAATATTAGATCATGGTGTACAAGTTGCAAAAGAATTGGCAAATGTTTTAAGCGGTGGGGACACAACAATAGACAAAACATTAACTGAAGATGATTTGTTTAAGTTAGAGCTAGATGCATTTATGAGATTAATCGAAACAAAAAAAACACAAGACAGAATAAAACATACTTTAGCAACTGGTAAGCCATTAGTTAATTAGCATTCTAATAGAGTTAATAAAATCAGGTCTTAAAACGTACTGAGATTTATCAAGATACTTAATTTTTTTTAACGCTTCTAAACCGTAGATTACTTTACCGATAGGAGTGTATTCAGATTCATATAACGGTTCATCTCTTAAAATTATAAAAAACTGACTATCTTCCGTATTGTAACTTTTTGATCTTGCTAATCCCACACTCCCTTTTTTAAAATCAAATGGAGTGTTTATCTCTGAATTTATTGTTCCTAAACCAGACTTGCCAGTACCAATCTTTGCATAATTCAAATTTCCTTTTTTACCAAATTCTAAATCACCAGCTTGTACGAGTGTATCTTTTATTACTCTATGAAAGGCAGAATTGTCATAGGCTTTAGACTCAACTAATTTCTTAAATCTTTGAACAGCATTCGGAGAAATTTTAGGATAAAGTTCAATTATAACATTCCCACAAGGAACATTTAAAATTGCGATATTTGAAGGATTTTCAAAAGTAATTTTTGTTGGATCATAATTTTTTACAAATAAACATTTATTCTTTATTAAAAAAAAGGAACCGAAAGAAAATACTGCCAAGGATAGTAAAAATATAAGAATTATCTTTTCTGATCTTGTTGCCTTAATTTTTTTGATCATAGGATAAAATTTGGATCAATTCTTAACAAATTTTTTTTTATAAAATTTATTTTTTTTTCTAAAATTGGGTCTTTATTCTTTAAATTTGCTCCAATCATCAAATGAGAAAAAACTTCTGCCATATCCTCAGATGCAGTAGACTGGGAGTATTCTGAGAAAAATCCCTTAGTATTACTATAAGTTTCTAAACCCAATTTATCGGTGCAAGTGGAACATTCTGCGTACTTAAAATCTTTTAAATTGAAGCTTGACCAGGTGTTTACATTAAATATGTCCTTAAAACTATCGTTTATTATATGAAAAACTTCATGATGAATTACTCTTTCGAAATATTTTTCATTAAACTTTATATCAAGAATTAATGTTTTCATAATATTATCAGGAATTCCTGCTGT
>CACMTO010000023.1 GCA_902616645.1 uncultured Pelagibacteraceae bacterium | reverse complement strand
AAATATATTGCTTATGCTCCTTGGAGAAAGTCATCTATTAAAGTGATGGAAAAAGGAGAGCCATGGTATAAAGATGGTAAGACAAACATGGTACCTAATATGCCAACTGCACCAGCAAACACTAAAAATTACTTCTTAGTAGACCCACTTTACTGGGCTGATAATGGAACAGAGCTTGGTGAAAAATGGGAAGCTATGAAAGCTACTTTTAAATAATTTAAGTTTTAAAGACTAAAATTATATATTATATTAAGGGCGGTTATTTTTAACCGCCCTTTTTTATTTATGAGCTCTGAAACTAAACAAATTTTAACTACTGATGGAATACCTTTAGAAGTTAGCTTAAAAAAAGCCGAAAAAAAAAATAAAATTAAAGCTTTTTTATTAGTCGCTCCGTTATTACTGTTTATTATTATTACCTATGTATTTCCAATAGGCAATATGCTTACTAGAAGTGTTGATGATCGGATGGTAACAGATATGCTTCCCAATACATTCAATGCTATGGAAAATTGGGATGGAAATGAATTACCCCCAGAAGAAGTGTTTGCCTCTTTCTATTTAGATTTTCAGAAATTAGTTGAGGAAGAGAGGGAAGGAAAATTATCAACTCAACTTAATTATACAAAAAACGGATTCAAAAGTATTATCAAAAAATTAAGACGTAAATCAAAATCTTTCGAGGAAGGAAATTATAAAGAACAAATCATGGAAGTTCACAGAAGATGGGCAGATGTTGAATATTGGAGAGCAATTAAAAGAAGAGCCCCTGCATACACTTATCAAAAATATTTAAAAGGAATTGATATGTACGAAAATGAAAAGGGAGAAATAATAAATGTCCCAGAGGATAGAAGAATACATAGAATTTTGTGGCTTAGAACTTTAGAGATTGCTTTTTTTGTAACTGTATTTTGTTTTTTAATGGCATATCCAATAGCTCATTTGCTTGCAACTTTGCCGATGAAATATAGTAATTTATTAATGATTTGTGTTTTACTTCCCTTTTGGACGTCATTATTAGTCAGGACAGCGAGCTGGATGATTTTATTGCAACAACAAGGAATAGTAAATGATTTTTTTGTTATGATTGGATTAGTGACTGACGATAATAGGATCGAAATGATGTATAATAAAACTGGAAGTTATGTTGCTATGACACAAATTTTATTACCATTTATGGTTTTACCTTTATACAGTGTTATGAAAACAATTTCCCCAAGTTTAATGAGGGCTGGGAAGTCCTTGGGGGGAACTCCATTTGTGGCCTTTTGGAAAGTTTATTTTCCTCTAACTATACCAGGAATAGGAGCAGGTTGCTTGTTAGTTTTCATTTTAGCAATAGGTTATTATATTACGCCTGCATTAGTTGGAGGGGCCTCAGGGACTTTAATAAGTAACCAGATTGCCTTTCATATGAAGAGCACTCTCGATTGGAGTTTTGCTTCTGCAATGGGACTGATGTTGCTAAGTGGAGTATTAGTAATTTACTGGTTATATAATAAACTAGTTGGAATAGACAATATTAAACTTGGATAAAAAAAATGGCTTTACCTAAATATACCGAAACTCACTATAGAATTTGGCATTATATTTATTTGACGATTTGTGCTGCAGTTTTCTTTTTTCTAATCGCCCCATTATTTGTGATTTTTCCATTATCATTTAATGCTGAAGAGTTTTTAGTTTTTTCTGATGGAATGAAACGTTTAGATCCTGATGCATTTTCTTTGAGATGGTATCAAGATATGATTTATGGAACTAAAAATCCATGGGGGTTAGCTGCAAAAAATAGTTTTGTTATCGCAATCTTCGCAACAATCGGCTCTGTGATACTTGGAACAGTTGCAGCCTTAGGATTAAGCAGTAGACACATGCCTTACAAAGGCTTGATTATGGCAGTATTAATTTCACCTATGATAGTTCCATTAATTATTTCAGGTGTAGCAATATTTTTCTTCATGGCTAAAGTTGGACTAGCAGCCACTCACACAGGAATAGTTCTTGCACATATTATTTTAGGAACGCCATTTGTAGTTATTACAGTAACCGCAACTTTATCAGGGTTCGATCATAGTGTCACAAGAGCTGCAGCCAGTTTAGGTAGTGACCCAGTAAATACATTTATGAAAATCACTTTACCACTTATTTTGCCGGGGGTGATATCTGGAGGGCTATTTGCTTTCGTAACATCATTTGATGAAGTTGTAGTGGTTCTATTCTTAGCAGGATTAGAAAACACAACTATTCCAATTCAAATGTGGACAGGTTTAAGGGAACAACTAAGTCCAACAATTCTTGCTGTTGCGACTTGCCTGATTATTTTATCAACATTAATATTAGTTACCGCTGAACTTTTAAGAAGAAGATCTGAAAGACTCAGAGGTATAAATCGATAAAAATTTCATTACATGAATATAAAAAATGTTGTAGTGATTGGATCTGGTACGATGGGAAGTGGTATAGCAGCCCATCTCTGCAATGCAAATATCCCAGTTACATTATTAGATTTAAAAACTGAAATTAGTGAAAAAGCTAGAGAAAGAATTCACAAATCTAGACCTCCATTATTAATCGATAAATCCAAAATAAATAATATTAAAGTTGGAAATATATCTGATAATTTCGATGTTGTAAAAAATGCTGATTGGATTGTCGAAGCAGTCGTTGAACGAATAGACGTAAAACACCAAATTTATGAAAAAATATTTAAAACAAGAAAAGCAGGTGCAATTGTTTCATCTAACACCTCTTCGA
>CACMTO010000022.1 GCA_902616645.1 uncultured Pelagibacteraceae bacterium | reverse complement strand
AATAATAAATAAATATAAGCCTGTTGGAATTTTTAATTTGGCAGCTGAAACACATGTTGATAGATCTATAGATAATCCAGAGAGTTTTATAAGAAGTAATATTATCGGAGTATTTAACATTCTAGAAATTTTTAAAAATTTCTCTAAAAGTTACCCAAAGTCAAAATTAATACATATTTCTACAGATGAGGTTTATGGTGATATTCTTAAAGGTAGAACAAAAGAAGATTATCCATATAAACCAAGTTCTCCTTATGCTGCCTCCAAGGCTTCATCAGATCACTTAGTCTCTTCTTATGTAAGAACTTACAAAATTCCAGCTATAATAACTAATTGTTCAAATAATTTTGGTCCAAAACAACATCCTGAAAAATTAATTCCAAAACTAATATATAATATTATTACAAATAAAAATCTTCCAATTTATGGGAAAGGTTTAAACTCAAGAGAGTGGATATTTGTTAAAGATCATTGTGAGGCTTTAATCAAAATTTTCGAAAGAGGAAAAATAGGAAATTTTTATAATATTGGATCAAATAAAAATCTTGTAAATAAAGATATATGTAAAAAATTAATTAAAATTGCCAGAAGAAAAATAAAATTAGGAAAAAATGTTAAGATTAAATACGTAAAAGATAGACCGGGTCATGATATTAGATATGCACTCAATAGTAACAAGTTAATCAAAACTCTAAAATGGAAACCTAAAACAAAATTTGAGAAAGGGTTGTCAGATACATTTGATTGGTATTTACACAATCTAAAATATTTTTCGAATTTAGATAAAAAAGATATTACAAGTAGATTGGGATTAAAAACAAAATAATTTATGGTAGCGGGAAGTGGGATCGAACCACTGACCTCGGGCTTATGAGTCCTGCGCTCTAACCAACTGAGCTACCCCGCCGAGACGGTTCGGTACGTGTGTGGTACGTGACCAAATCCTACCTTAAGTAATTCAAATTCGTTTCCAAATCAAATTACCTATACAATATAATATTTTATATAAAATTAAAATACTTATTACGTACCAATTTAAACAAACCTAAATCTTCTAGTTTTCTTAGCAATAGCCTTAGGCTGCTTAGAAAATTGCTTGCCTTTTTTCTTATCTCTTCTTTTTGCTCTTGTCGTTGCCGCATACTCCGCAGCAGTCAACGAACGGATGGCAGCAGTAGGCAAGTATCTTTCCCCAGTAATGCTTGATTTTTTTCCAGACTTTGTTCGCCATTTTTGTTTACCCCACGATTTTAGAGATCGCTGCCTCCTTGATAGAGCCATTTAACGACCTACTTTTTTCATTGCAAGCTTGTGCGCTTGAGTAAATGTTTTACCTTTACGCATAGCTTTTCTCATAGCCGTCATGTGTTTAGCAGTATGATGCTTCTTATGACGTTTAAGAGTTGTTTTTTGTCTTTTAGTTAAAGATTTTCTCTTCATTATTTATAGCCTCCGCCAGCTTTCTTATATCGCTTGGCTAATAATTGTGCTTTTCTAGCAGACCATTTGCCTGCAGCCGTACCTTGGATATTTGCAGCCAAGATACGGTTAAAGATACGCTTCCTTAATCCAGGCTTTGTATAGTTGCCTGATTTATTTACGCTTGATTTTCTTTTTTTTCTTGGCATTTTTTAATTTCCTAAAATCAGCACCAGTAATTCTTCCGAATGGTGGAGCTGCTCTTGCTATACGCTTTTGTTTTTTACTTAGACGCACGAAGCCTCCTTTGTTTTTGTTTTAATTCAAAAAGATAATCGTCAAATTTTTTGATTATTTTTTCTTTTTCTTTTTTGCTGATTTCTTTTTTTTCTTCATTGGCTTTTTCTTGCCGTAACTTTTCATTCCGTACATTTTTTTTACTCCGTGAATAATCCTCTAAACAATCTTTGATTGGCTCTTGACCTGGTATATGTATTCTACAAAATATTTTATGCTCATTTGTAATTACGTAACTATCTGAACCAGGCTCATTTGTTTGAAGCTGAGTTCCGCAATAATCGCAGTTACGCACAAATATAGGTCTATGCCTCTTACGTCTCATATAAAGGATGGTTGTTGTTAAATTAACGCCAAGCTTTGCAGCTCCAATACCTTGCTTTAGTCTTAGGTCCTGGAGTTGAGCATCGATGACGTGCTAAAAAGCTCTTTCGAGCTGCTTTGTTATTCTTACGAATACGCATTGTTTTCGATCCGAAAGAAACCTTTTTCACCTTGTTACCAGCTTTAACATACACAAAAGACTTTTTACTTCCGCCTCTTTGTGGTTTGTTTAATGTAACTCTCTTTCCTCTATAAGTTGCCATTATTCTAGTATTAATTTTTTGATGGATATTGAACCGTCTATATTGGTCTCAAGCTCAGCTTTAGTTTTGATACATCTATATTCAACATTATTACCAACATCTCTGTTTGCTTTACGTTTACCAGCTAAGCAGCTTGATAGATTTGGTTGAATACGAGCTTCCTTAATCTCATTATTCACCAGCATTAACAGAGCTATTATACTTTCCATTTTGTCTTACCTTGTCTTTTAACATTTCAACATCGTCTCTTAGTCTATCAATGTCCTTCATCATTCTTTGTATGTTCACTCCGTTGTGCATCATTTCATCAACTCTAACTATTGTCTTTTCAAGATCGCCAGCAAGACTTTCTTGTATTAAAAATTGTTCTTGATCGATTGGTTTTTGATCCGAAGCCTTGAGTAAATCATTTAACATCAACTCTCTTGATGTTTCTAAAGATGTTATCTTTTGAGTTATTGAGCTATACATTAGCACGACTGTTCCAACCATTCCGATAATTCCTAAAAGGTTGAAAATCGGCATTGAGATTTTACTGTTTGAACTTACATCTATTCGATCTTTCATCGACCTTGACCTCTATATTTTTTTTTATTTGGTATTCTTTTTGAAACAGATTTAGCGTGCCTTCTAGGTCGCTTCCTTGGTTTTGGTCTAGCAACAAAGTCTTTAAACTTTATCCTAGCCATTACTTCTTAAAGATATTTGAAATCTTTATCCCAAAAGAAGCTGCAACTATTGCACCAAAAATATAAAATATTTCAGATGGCATCGCAGATAAAACCTTTGCCCAGTTTAAAAATCTTTCTGTTTCACCTATTAGCGGCAAAGACATAATTATTAAAAACCAAGCAAGAATTAGCTCATCTTTAAATGATCCACCTGATTGCTTTATCTTTTCAATTTGAATTTCTTTTTGGCATTCTATCTCTGTATTACGAGCGACTTCTTTTTTCTTTATGTGGTGTTTCAAAGCACCAATAG
>CACMTO010000021.1 GCA_902616645.1 uncultured Pelagibacteraceae bacterium | reverse complement strand
TTATTAAGTAATTTCAATTTTTCTTTTGTAGGTCTTCCATCATAATAATTGTGATGTTCTTCATCTGAAATGAGAAATTTTAATCCTGCTTTTTTTTTAATTGCTATATTTAATGCTTTTCTATGTATCTCTTTAGTCTCAACCAAAACTCCATCTAAATCGAATATTATAAGTTTAATCATTTATAGTTTATTATGTTATCTGAACAAATACCTGAGAATTTTATCAAGTTTAAATTTTTACCCTCTGGTTTTACAGCTATTGTATTTTCACCACCATCTATTCCTGGAAAAGCCCAAATATAATTTCTCGACGTGAGAGTATATTTATCTGTGTCGTGAAAAAAACAATGAATATCATTTTCTAACATCTTTTGAAGAGACTCAAAATTCTTTGCATGACACCATAAAGAATTATTTTTCAAATAATCTTTAGATACTTTATCAACTGGATTGTCGTGACCAAGATAAAATTCATTTTTTTTGTACCAAACATCTATTTCGACATCAAATCCATTTTTAATAGCTTCGTTAATATAATCAATTTTATTTTCTCTTAATTTATTTACTCCATCTATATTTCCTCTGTGGCTAATTAATATCATCTAAATTTCAAATTTATTAAAAAAACTTTGATCACAATTATTTCTATTTTTTTCAAAGAATTTTTTTTGATTATTAACTATTGTTAAATAAAAAAATTCCAAAAAAATTTTTGCCAATTCAATAGATTGTTTTAAGAGTCTTACATTAGATACTTGGTCCTCTTCTTTCCATGATTGAGGCAAAAACATTACTTTATTTTTATACATGCCAAAAATAATTAGATAGTAATCAAATGTAAGATTAAGTGGAAAGTTTCTAAATGGAACTTCTTTAATAAAACTTTTGTTATAGAGGTCAAGTCCCGATCCTATATCGTATACTTTTTTTCTTAATATTAAACTGAATAAAAAATTGAAAAATTTATTTCCAATTATTTTAAGTTTTGAATATCCCAATAATTTAGATTGTGGGTGGAATCTTGAAAATTTTATCCATTCAAAATTTTTTATTTCTTTTTCTACCTTTATAAAATCTTCTATATCTGCTTGATCATCACCATGCATTACAAGAAGGTGATCGTTATTACTGTTTAAGAAATAATCAAAAATATTTATGTGAGATCCTCCGAGATTAATATTATTTTCATTTTGATAAATTTTAACATTTTTCATACTATTTTTTTTAACAAATTCACTTATTTCTAATAGCGTATTATCTGAGCTTTTATTTTCAATAAATATAATTTCATTAAATTTATTTATATGATTTTTAATGCTTTCTAAAACACGTATGATTTGTTTTTCACAGTTGTAAGCAGGTATTGCTAAAATTATTTTTGCCATTTGACTTTGTATTTTAAAAAAAATATCATAATAAAGGTAAACAATAAACCAAATATAGAAATAATTCTAATTATCAAGAAATTATAATTTTCATATTTTAAAATAATCTTTTCATAAGGCTGAAGTTTAATTACATGAAAATCAGGATTTATTGAGAATATTTTATTTTTTTCATTCCAATAATTTCCTGAGATAATTGGCAAAATATAATTTATTTCTTTATTTGATGTATTTGTAATTTCATAATTTAAATTTTTAAGTCTTTTAAAATTCACAACATTAGCTTCAAAAAAGAAATCTTTTTTAATTAAACATAGTATTGAATTGTAAAGACCACAATTATGATTTTTAATTTGATCTATTGAATTATTATTAATTAGAACAGTATTTTGTTCTTTTAAATTTAAAATTATTATTTTCTTATTAACTGTTTTAAACTCACCGATTTTTTCATAAATTTTTTCATTAATTTTAGATAAATTTTTCTCATATATTAAAAGTTTATTTATTCTAAAAATATTTAAAAAAATTTGATTATTAATTTCTTCATATTCTGGATATATAGATGCATACATTTTAAATTCAGGGTCTCTTAATGAATTTAATTTTTGGTTTTTTATCCAAGTATTAAAAGGATAAATGTCATATTTAACAAAACTTTTTGTATTCAAGATGTTTAAATCAATAAGTTCTGGAATTTTTAAGTTTTCGATATCGTCATAAAGATCCGGTGAAATATAAACTTTATTAAATTTATTGGTTGAAACTAATTTTTTTAAATCTAAAATTTGATTTTGATTTATTTCATTTACTTTATTAAATTTGTATTTGGAATTATTTTTTAAAAATACATAAGACTCTACAAATGATAATAAAGATAAAAGAAGACATAATTTTAAAAAAATTTTTATTAATGGTTTTGCATTGATAAATAATTTAACAAATAGAATAAAACAAATAATATTTAAAATATCTCTCAGAACCCAAGTGCCAGAGAAGACTGAAAATAGCCACTCATGAGGTATAAAAGTTAATACAAAAAAAATTAAAAGAATTAAATTTAAATAATAAATTTCTTTTGATTTTTTTTTCAATAAAATCCAAAAAGAATACAGAATACTAACAAAAATTATTATTCCATAACTAGGTATTCTTGCATTAGGAGGATAAATTTCTTTTTGAATATCAATACCTAATATATAAAATAAAAATTTATTACAAATATAGAGTATTCTCTCAATCAGGTAAAAATAATCTTTTAAAATATAACCCTCATGAAAAGCTGTGATATTATCCTTAGTTGTAAGATATACACTTGTGAGAGAGTATGTTCTTTCTAATATAATCATAAAAAAAAGAATAATTCCTAAATAGAAAAATTTTTTTTTAAGAAAAAAATATTGATTATTCATTACAACAAAAGGGAATAAAAAAAATATTAATGAAACACCAAATCCCAAATGTCCATTAATAATTATCAAAGATATAACCAGTAAAATTTTAAGGTAATCTTCTAATTCTTTTTTTTTAAGAAATTTAATTGAATAATATATCGTAGGAAAATACAAGGTATAGGTAGTAAAACAAGATATCCAATCAGTATAATACAAGTAGCTAAAGTTTGAAAATAAAAATAATACAAATAAAGATAAATAAAAAAAATTTTTTTTAAAAATTAATTTGTTAATTTTTTGAAAAAATAAAAATTGAATGGAAAGATTCAATATTACTGTAATATTAAAGAAAATTTTGTAATCAAAAATAAATAAATTTGTTGGATAAAAAAAAAGTCCTTGACCCAGAGGTAATCCAACTCCTGGTCCTAATTGGTCAATATAATTTGAGGTAAGAGTTAAAAAATTAAAATCTCTAAATAAATAGAATAAACTAAAAATTCCTGCCTTTAGTTCTTCATTATCAACTTGCCCAAACTTATTTAAAGGAAATAAAATTAAAAAAAAAGAAAATAAAAATATTGATAATTTTGTATAATCAGAATGTATTGTTTTAGAAAAAAATTTCATGTAGGCTAATATTAAATCAATTCCTATAAATTTAAATAAATGAATATTTTTAAATATAACGTACCCATTTTATTCAACTTTTTTTTATTATTTCATATAACAATTTGGACAATTGTACCCAGTATCACCAATCAAAATTTACCCCTAGATGTCATAGAAGCTTTAGCATGGGGTAGTAATTTAGATTGGGGATTCAACAAACATCCGCCTGCAAGTGCTTTTTTTTCTGAATTTTTTTTCCAAATTTTTGGACCACAAGACTGGGCTTATTATTTTATGAGTCAAATTTTCGTGATAACAGCGTTTTATTTTGTATTTAAATTATCCCAAGAAATTTTTAATAATGATAAATTAAGTTTAATTTCAGTATTATTACTGGAGTCTATATTTTTTTATAACTTTACTACTCCAGAATTTAACGTAAATGTTTGCCAATTACCTTTTTGGTCATTAGTTGTTTACTATTCTTGGAAAATTTATTCTTCAAAGGAGATTAAATTTAAAGATTGTTTTTTAGTTGGAATATTTGCTGCGATAGGATTTTT
>CACMTO010000020.1 GCA_902616645.1 uncultured Pelagibacteraceae bacterium | reverse complement strand
TAAACCTTATTTAGAAACAATAAGGTTTAATTTATTGTGTCAAAATACAAATGCTAAACCCATTGCTTTAGGGGGCATCAATGCAACAAATATCAATCGTCTTTTTTGTACAAAAGCCTATGGTTATGCTGGAATATCTGGAATAAAAAAAACCGGCCTATAAAAATATAGGCCGGTTTTAAAATTAACTATTCTTACTTCTTAGAATGAGAAGTTTACAGCAATTGAAGTCTCTTCATAAGATTGACCAGTTGCACTAGCTGCTGGAGCAGCAATGTTTGATCCTTCTGATAAAGAAGCCATAATTGTCATAGCACCCATTGTGTAAGACGCTTGAATCGCTTCTAGCTCCTGAGTTTTTGATGTTACAGTAGCACCGATTGCTTCGTTTTGGTATTCTGACTCACCATATGATATTGAAATATCACCTGCTGTGTAAGATACTCCCATAAACTCAGCTGAAAGGTCTCTACCTACTGCACCAGTTCCATTCATTGAATCAGCGTATGCTTCTTGGTAACCAACTGTAATTGGTCCCATAGCAAACTTAGCGTAACCAGTAGTGTTCACTTCGTCATTACCTTTTGGTAAAGTTCCATTTTCAATTGTCTCTTCACCTAAACCAATAGTTAAGCCCATTGCTGATACTTCAAGAACGATCGCGCTACCACTTACGTTTGTATCTAAGCCTCCAGATGAAGCATTAGCTGCTTCTTCGTCTGCGTTAGGGTCGTAAGTGTAAGCTGCATTTATAGTAACTCCACCAAGATCTAATGTTGGAATTCTATAGTCAACTGAACCTTGTGCTGTTGATGCACCAAAGAAAGAAGGGTTAGTTGTGCTTAAAGAAGCAACTCTATCCCATGTTTCTTGCATTGCATTTGGCATCACGTCGTCAATCGCGTTAGCTCTTGATCCACCGTCTTCGTTAAGTTGTAAAGTTCCTAGTGAACCCATTCCTAACGTTATTTGTGCAGTTGTTACTGCCATTGTTGAGTTTGTATTGATCCCTTGAAAGAAAGAAACAGTAAAACCGTTATCTAACTCAGTAGATGCATTTGTATACAAATCCATATCTGCAGCAAATGTTTTACCAGAAGCAGCTTCAGTAGTTGTGTCATCTTCAGAAGAGTAAACTACATAAGCATCACCTGATAGAGCGTACTCTACAGCGTTTGATGCAGTAGTAACTGCTAAAGACCCAGCTAAAGCTGATAGTCCGATTGTTTTTAATTTATTCATAGTACTCCTTTGTTAATATTCATATGAATGATGCATAAATAGCGGTTTTTGACTGTAATTTGCTAAAATTTATTGATTTAACCTTAAATTTTTACCATATGTTGCAAAAAAGCAACATTTAATTTATTGTTTAATTTATTTGATTTCACAATATAACACCCTGGATATGAGTTTTCGCTTTATAAATATCTTTAAAAAAATTGTATTTTTTGCTGTAATTTCGTCTTTTTTAAGCGGGTGTGGTACTGGATTTTTTAATCCAGATTGGTCTGAGCCTGCCGAACCAGATGGAAAAGAAAGGGCTCGAAAAAATGTTAGAGAGGGAAAAGGAATTGATTTTGGCGTGGGCAAAAAACAAGGTGGAGATTTCTTATTTGCATCATCTAATCCAATGTGGAGAGCTTCATTAGAAACTATCGATTTCATGTCATTATCAACAGTTGATTATGCTGGAGGATTAATAATTACAGATTGGTATAGTGACACGCAATCAGATGAATCTGTTAAGATTACAATTAAGTTTCTTGATAACGAAGTTAGAGTTGATGCAATGGAAATTGATATTCATAAGAGAATTTGTAGAGCTGCTAATAATTGTGTTATTAATAAAGTGGACACAAATCTTAGTTTTCAGATAAAAGATAAAATTTTAAAAAAAGCAGCGTTGTATGAAAAACAGCTTAAAGAAAGAAAATTAAAAAATCGTCCCAAAAAAGTTTATAAAGGCGATACAGGAAAAAATCCATAAATTTTGCTGAGTGAAAAGATATAATTTTAAAGAGATAGAACTTAAATGGCAATCTTATTGGGATAAAAAGAAAACATTTAAAACTATTACTGATAAAAGTAAAAAAAAATTTTATTGCCTTGAAATGTTTCCGTACCCATCAGGGAATATTCACATGGGTCATGTTAGGAATTACACTATTGGTGATGTTCTATCAAGATATAAAACAGCAAAAGGTTTTAATGTTTTACACCCTATGGGTTGGGACTCCTTTGGTATGCCAGCAGAAAATGCTGCTAAACAAAATAATTTAGATCCAAAAAAATGGACAAATGAAAATATCAAAAATATGAAATCCCAACTTAAACTTTTGGGGTTATCTATTGATTGGGATAGAGAGATATCAACTTGCTCGCCTGAATATTACAAACACCAACAAATATTTTTTTTAGAATTACTTGATAAGGGATTAATTTATAGAAAAGAAAATTATGTTAATTGGGATCCGGTTGATCAGACGGTATTAGCCAATGAACAAGTTATAAATGGAAAAGGATGGAGGTCTGGTGCAGTTGTTGAACGAAAGAAATTGAAACAATGGTTCTTCAATATAAAAAAATTTTCAGATGAATTACTAAATGAATTGGAAAAATTGAATAATTGGCCTGAGAAAGTAAAAGTAATGCAAAAAAATTGGATTGGTAAATCCTTGGGCTGTGAATTAGATTTTCAAATTGAAGGTGATAAAAGAGTTGATAAAATAAAATGTTTTACTACAAGACCAGACACATTATTTGGTATGTCCTTTTTAGCTGTCTCAATAGATCATCCAATCTCTGAATTGTATAAAAATGATAAAAGTTTTGAAAAATTTAAACAAGATTGCTCTAAAACTGGTACAACAGAAGAGTCTATTGCCCAAGCTGAAAAATTAGGCTTTAAAACAAACTTAAAAGCTTTAAATCCTTTTGATAACACTAAAAAATTGCCAGTCTATTTTGCAAATTTTGTATTAATGGATTACGGTTTCGGGGCAGTATTTGGATGCCCTGCTCATGACCAAAGGGATCTTGATTTTGCTATAAAATACAATTTAGAAATTATTCCTGTCGTTAAACCAAAAGATATCTTAGATAAAAATTTTCAAATAAAAGATAAAGCTTATACGGGTCCTGGGTCAATTATAAATTCAAAATTTTTAAACAATCTTAAAGTTCCCGATGAATCAATTGCAAAATCTATCGAAATAATCGAGGAAAAAAAGATCGGTAATAAAAAAATTAATTTTAGATTAAAAGATTGGGGAGTATCAAGGCAAAGATATTGGGGATGTCCAATTCCAATTGCATATAACTCTAAAAATGAAGTTGTAAAAGTACCTTTAAATCAACTTCCCGTAAAATTACCTGAGGATATAAACTTGAATGTATCTGGCAATCCTCTTGATCATGTCGAAAGTTGGAAAAAAGTTAATATCAATAACGAAGAATGTATTAGAGAAACAGATACTTTAGATACTTTTGTAGACTCATCTTGGTATTTTTTAAGGTTCTGTTCACCAAAAAATATTGACGAAGGTTTTAATATAGAAGATATAAATTATTGGATGCCTGTAGACCAATATATAGGGGGAGTAGAACATGCTATACTACATTTACTTTACTCGAGGTTTTTTACTAAAGCGTTAGGTTATAAAAGTAAGAACTTTAAGATTTCTGAGCCATTTAGTGGTCTTTTTACACAAGGAATGGTTTGTCATGAAACTTATAAGTACGATAATAATTGGGTAAGTCCTGATGAGGTAATGACTGAGAATGGGAAAGATTTTTTCCTAAAAAAAAATACTAGTAAAAAAGTTTTGGTTGGTCCTTCAGAGTCAATGTCAAAATCCAAAAAAAATACTATTGATCCATCAGTTATGATTAAAAATTATGGTGCTGATGCAGTAAGATTTTTTATTCTTTCAGATAGTCCCCCTGAAAAAGACGTTCAATGGTCTGACCAAGGTATGCAATCTTCATTTAAATTTATCCAGAAATTTTGGGGACTTCATTGTAAATTAAAAGATGAGTATTTTGTAAACTCAAAGGAAGAAGAAAGTATTTCGGAAACACTCGACGACAAAGAGATAAATGTCTTTACTAATGAGATAATTTATAAAATTACATATAATCTCGAGAATTTTCACTATAATGTAATCATTGCAAACCTTCACGAAATTTATAATTTTTTAAATAAACTAAATTTAAAGGAAAAGATAAATTCAAATAATCTAAAAATAAATTACTTAAAAATATTAAAAGCGATGAACCCTATTATTCCACATCTATCTTCAGAATGTTTAGATGACCTTAAAGAAAAAACAGAGA
>CACMTO010000019.1 GCA_902616645.1 uncultured Pelagibacteraceae bacterium | reverse complement strand
ATAGCTTGGTAACTCAACAACCTTTAGGAGGAAAAGCACAACTCGGAGGTCAACGATTTGGAGAAATGGAAGTTTGGGCTTTAGAGGCATATGGTGCTTCTTACACTTTACAAGAGATACTTACTGTTAAATCTGATGATGTCGCAGGAAGAGTAAAAGTTTACGAAACAATAGTCAAAGGTGAAGAAAATTTTGAGTCTGGAATACCAGAGTCTTTTAACGTATTAGTTAAAGAAATTAAATCATTAGCCTTAAATGTAGAATTAAATTAATTATGAAAAAAGAATTAACAGACCTATTTAAAAACTCAGAAATTTCAGAGTCACAAAATTTTAATAGTATAAAAATATCATTAGCAAGTCCTGAAAAAATTAAATCTTGGACATATGGAGAGATTAAAAAACCTGAGACTATTAATTATAGAACTTTTAGACCTGAAAAAGATGGTTTATTTTGCGCAAGAATTTTTGGGCCAATAAAAGACTACGAATGTTTATGTGGAAAATATAAACGAATGAAGTTTAGGGGAATAATTTGTGAAAAATGTGGCGTAGAGGTAACCAAATCAAATGTTCGTAGAGAAAGAATGGGACATATAAATCTTGCTACTCCAGTCGCACATATTTGGTTTTTAAAGTCTTTACCAAGCAGAATAGCTTTAGCTGTCGATATGAAACTTAAAGAAATTGAGAGAGTTTTATATTTTGAAAATTTTATTGTTGTTGAACCAGGCTTAACTGGATTGAAAAAAAATCAACTTTTAAATGAAGAGGAACTTGCAAAATATCAAGATGAGTTTGGTGAAGAGGCTTTTACTGCAGGTATAGGCGCAGAAGCAGTTTTAGAAATGTTAAAAAATTTAGATCTTGATCTGGAAAAAAAGAATCTAGTTAGTTATATCAAAGAGACAAAATCAAAAGTAAATGAAGAAAGAGCAATTAAAAGACTTAAACTTATTGAGTCTTTCATAGAAACAGGGCAAAAACCAGAGTGGATGATCATGACTGTTGTGCCAGTTATTCCACCAGAGCTAAGACCTTTAGTTCCGTTAGATGGTGGAAGGTTCGCAACCTCGGACTTAAATGATCTTTACCGAAGAGTAATTAATAGAAATAATCGTTTAAAAAGATTAATGGATTTAAAAGCTCCAGATATCATCGTACGTAATGAAAAAAGGATGCTTCAAGAGTCTGTTGATGCATTATTTGACAATGGTAGACGTGGCAGAGTTATTACTGGTACAGGTAAACGTCCTCTAAAATCTTTAGCGGAAATGCTTAAGGGCAAACAAGGTAGATTTAGGCAAAATTTATTAGGTAAAAGAGTTGATTATTCTGGTCGATCAGTGATTGTAGTAGGGCCAGATTTAAAATTACATGAATGTGGATTACCAAAAAAAATGGCTTTAGAATTATTCAAGCCATTTTTGTACGCTAGATTAAATAAACTTGGATTGGCGTCGACAATTAAACAAGCTAAAAAACTTGTGGAAAAAGAGACTAATGCAGTATGGGATGCATTAGAATTAATAGTTAGAGAACATCCAGTCTTACTGAATAGGGCGCCAACACTTCATAGACTTGGTGTTCAAGCATTTGAACCAAAATTAATTGAGGGCGATGCAATTGAGCTACATCCATTAACATGTGCTGCTTTTAATGCGGACTTTGATGGTGATCAAATGGCGGTTCATGTTCCTTTGAGTTTAGAAGCACAGTTAGAAGCAAGAATATTAATGTTATCAACAAACAATATTTTGTCTCCCTCAAATGGTAAACCCATTATAGTTCCCAGCCAAGATATGATCTTAGGAATATATTATTTATCTCAAGAACCTGTTTCAGATAAGCCTGCCGGGTATTTTCTAAATGCAGATCAAATAGAGTTTGCTTTATCATCGGGTCAGATAAAAGTCCATAGTACAATAATTTCTCGTTTTGAGACAGTTGATAAAGACGGTAATAAAAAATTTGAAAAATACACATCGACAGCAGGAAGATTTTTATTGGCAAATCTTCTTCCAAAAAATTTTGATATTAAATTTTCATTAATAGACAGATTGTTACCAAAAAAGACTGTCTCCGAAATTATTGACATTGTCTTTAGATTTTGTGGACAAAAAACAACAGTTATATTTTGTGATAAGCTTAAAGATTTGGGTTTTAAGCATGCATTTAAAGCAGGTATATCCTTTGGAAAAGACGATTTAGTAATACCAAAAAATAAGACACAGTTAATCGATGATACAAAAAAATTAATTGCTGATTATGAAACTCAATATGCGGAGGGTTTAATTACAAGAGGTGAAAAATATAATAAAGTAGTTGATGCTTGGTCAAAATGTACAGACAAAGTTGCAGGTGAAATGATGAAGGGCATATCAGCTACTGAAAAAACTACTGAAGGATTAAAAATCAACTCTGTATTTATGATGGCTGATAGTGGGGCAAGAGGATCTGCTGCTCAAATGAAACAATTAGCTGGAATGAGAGGTTTAATAGCAAAACCATCTGGTGAAATTATTGAGAGTCCAATAACTTCAAATTTTAAAGAGGGTTTAACTGCTCTTGAATATTTTAATTCTACTCATGGTGCCCGAAAAGGTTTAGCAGATACCGCTCTTAAAACTGCAAGCTCAGGTTATTTAACAAGACGTCTATGTGATGTAGCTCAAGACTTGACTATAACGAAAAAAAATTGTGATAATCCAGGTTTTATTGAGCTTTCTGAAATTTTAGAGGGTGGAAATGTAGTAGTAAGTTTATCAGAAAGAGCCCTAGGTAGAGTTGTTTCATCAGATGTAAAACATCCAATAACAGGTGAAATTGTAATTAAAAAATTAACAATGATTGATGAAGCTGGTTGTGATAAAATTGACTCAGCAGGTATAAAATCTCTTAAAGTTTTTTCAGTAATGACTTGCAGTTCTAAAGAGGGAGTGTGTGCAACTTGCTATGGAAGAGATTTATCTAGAGGAAAAATGGTTCATGTCGGAGAAGCGATAGGTATGATCTCCGCCCAATCAATTGGTGAGCCAGGTACTCAATTAACAATGAGAACATTCCACGTTGGTGGTACAGCTTCTGTAAAACAAGATTCTCAGATTGTAACAAAAAACGATGGAATTTTAAAAATTATAAATTCAAATATTTTAGAGGACTCCAAAAAGAATTTAATTGTAATGGGAAGAAATACTCAATTGTCGATAGAGGATGATAATGGAGTTCAGATTGCGATTTACAAAGTTGCATATGGATCAAAACTATTTTTTAAAAATGGTGATAAAGTAAAAGCTAATACAAAAATTTGTGAATGGGATCCTTACACCACACCAGTTATTGCGGAAAAGAGTGGGACAGCTAGCTATGTGGATTTAATTGACGGTGTAACTATTCAAGAAACTACGGATGATGCTACAGGTATTTCTTCTAAATCTGTTGTAGATTGGAGATCTCAATCAAAAAGTTCTGAATTAAAACCCAGAATCACATTAAGAGATGAAAAAGGAAATGTAATTAAAAAAGCAGATGATAATGAAGCAAGATATTATCTTGTTCCAGACTCAATTCTTTCAGTCAAAGATGGACAAAAAGTTTCTGCCGGTGATGTAATTGCAAGATTACCTAAAGAAACAACCAAAACAAAAGATATTACAGGAGGTTTACCAAGAGTTGCTGAGTTATTTGAAGCTAGAAAAGCTAAAGATAGCGCGATTATAGCTGAAAATGACGGTCAAGTAGTTTTTGGAAAAGAAGTTAGAGGTAAGCAAAGAGTATCAATTGTACCAGAAGATGGATCTGAACCATCAAACTATTTAATACCTAAAGGCAAACATATAAATTTCAATCAAGGCGAAAAAATTAAAAAAGGTGAGTATCTTTTAGATGGGCAGCCTCTCCCTCATGATATTTTAAGGATAATGGGAATTAAAGATTTGACTGAATATTTTGTAAATCAAGTTCAAGAAGTCTATCGACTTCAAGGTGTTATTATCAATGATAAACATATTGAAACTATTTTAAGACAAATGCTTAAAAAAATTGAAGTTAAGACTTCCGGTGACTCAACATATTTACCAGGTGAAATTGTTGATAGGATTAAGTTTGACTCATTTAATGAAAAACTTAAAAGTGAGGGTAAAACTCAAGCAACAGGAGAAAGAGTTTTAATGGGTATCACCAAAGCTTCACTTCAAACAGAGTCATTTATTTCTGCAGCATCTTTCCAAGAAACCACAAGAGTCCTAACAGATGCAGCAATAAAAGGTAAAATTGATCCACTAAATGGATTAAAAGAAAATGTCATAGTTGGAAGACTTGTCCCAGCAGGAACAGGTAATATAAAAAATAGATGGAATAAAAAAGCCTTAGAAGACGATAATAAATTTTTGTCTGATCAAGAGCAAATTGAGTCCTCAGAAACCCAAGCAAATCAATAAAAAA
>CACMTO010000018.1 GCA_902616645.1 uncultured Pelagibacteraceae bacterium | reverse complement strand
TATCAAGGTTTAACAATGAGTCAATTGGATGAACTTAGAGCCAAAATGAGAGAACATAAAATTATATTTAAGATTACAAAAAACAGAATTACGAAATTAGCTTTAGAGAAAACCAAGTGTAAAGAATTATCAAATCTATTTACTGGTCCTACTGCAGTAGCTTTTGGCGAGGACGCAATTATGTCAGCAAGAATTTTATCAAAATTTGCAAAAGATAATGAGAATCTAAAGTTGATTGGTGGATTGATGGATAATGAGATTTTAGATCAAGCAGGGGTCTTAAATGTCGCAAATTTACCTACACTGGATGAAGCTAGAGCAAATATAGTAGGTATTTTAACTGCGCCAGCATCAAAATTAGTGAGTATTTTTCTTGCACGTTCAGAAAAAATGGGTAATTTACCCACAGAAAATTCTGAAACAAAACCTAAAGAGTAGTATATATGCCTGATCTAAATAAAATAATCGAAGACTTATCAAAATTAACTGTTGCTGAAGCAGCAGATCTTTCAAAACAATTAGAAGAAAAATGGGGTGTAACACCTATGGCTGCAGCAGCACCAGCAGCAGCTGGAGGCGCGGCAGTTGCAGCAGATGATAAAGATGAATTCTCAATCATGTTAGTTTCTGCTGGAGATAAGAAAATTAATGTAATTAAAGAAGTAAGAGCAGCAACACAATTAGGTCTTAAAGAGGCGAAAGACTTAGTTGAAGGCGCACCTAAAGAAGTCAAAGCAGGTGTTCCTAAAAAAGAGGCTGAGGAAATAAAAGCTAAATTAGAAGCCGCCGGCGCTAAAGTAGAACTTAAATAATTTAAAAAGGATTAATTTTTACACTGATTAATCTTCAATCAGTGTAGATCGTAAATGCGAATATCTTTTACAGAGAAAAAAAATATAAGAAAAAGTTTTGGTAAACTTAAAGAAAGTTTATCCATTCCTAACTTAATAGAAGTTCAAAAGAACTCATATAACGAGTTAACAGATTTCAAAATTGATGCAGGAATACTAACAAAGGGTTTTGATAGAGTTTTCAAAAGTATTTTTCCTATAGAGGATTTAAATGATAAAGCCACATTAGAATATGTTTCATATAGACTAGAAAAACCTAAATTTGATGTTGAGGAGTGTATTGCTAGAGGATTAACTTATTCATCAGCACTTAAGTGCACTTTAAGACTTGTAGTTTATGAAATAGACCAAGAAAATAATACTAAAGATATTTTATCAGCTAAAGAGCAAGAAGTTTATATGGGGGAAGTCCCAATGATGACAAACAGTGGAACATTTATTACTAATGGTGTTCAGAGAGTTGTAGTAAATCAAATGCATAGAAGCCCTGGTGTATTTTTTGACCATGATAAAGGAAAAACTCATGCCAGTGGAAAACTTTTATTTAACTGTAGAGTAATCCCAAATAGAGGATCTTGGTTGGATTTTGAGTACGATGTAAAAGATTTTTTATATTTCAAAATTGACAGAAAAAAGAAAATTTTTGCCACTACTTTATTGCTCGCTCTAGGATACAGCAAAAATGAGATTGCGAATGAGTTTTATGAAAACGAGACATTTAACTATGATCTAAAGTCAGAAAAATGGAAAACCAAATTTAACCCTGAAAATTATAGAGCAAAAAATTTTTCTGAGGAAGTTATTGATGCTAAAACTGGCAACGTTGTTTTAAAACAGGGTGACAAAATTAATTATTTAAATGCAAAAAAATTATCTAATGATGGTTTAAAAGATATTTTAGTCTCAGAGAATTCTCTTTTTGGAAAGTTTTTACATAAAGAAATTAAACTGAGCGATGAAGAGACCGGGACTCTTAAAATTGGAACAGAAATTAATGAGACTATTTTAAAACAAATTTTAGATGCTAAAATATATTCGATAAACATCTCAGTAACTAACTCAATTAATAAAGGGCCTTACCTTCTAACTACTTTGTTTAATGACAAGAATAATACTAAAGATGAAGCAATAACAGAAATTTATAAGATGTTAAGACCAGGTGAACCTCCTACTATAGAAATTGCTACTCAAATATTTAATAACTTATTTTTTAGTTCAGATAGATACGATTTATCAGACGTTGGTCGAGTAAAAATGAATTCTAGATTAAATCTTGAATGCTCTGATAAAATTACAATTTTAAGAAACGACGATATATTTGCGATAATTCATAAAATGTTAGATCTAAGGGATGGAAAAGATGAAGTTGATGATATTGATCATCTCGGCAATAGAAGGGTGAGATCTGTAGGTGAGTTAGTAGAGAATCAAGCAAGAATAGGTGTATACAGAATGGAAAGGGCTATTAAGGAAAAAATGACTACACTTGATGTTGAGTCTGCGATGCCACAAGATTTAATTAATGCAAAACCTTTGACAGTTTCTTTAAAAGATTTTTTTGCAAGCTCTCAATTATCACAATTTATGGATCAAACTAATCCACTATCTGAAATAACACATAAAAGAAGAGTTTCGGCTTTAGGACCTGGAGGTTTAACAAGAGAGAGAGCTGGCTTTGAGGTTAGAGATGTTCATCCAACTCACTATGGAAGAATTTGCCCAATTGAAACACCAGAGGGACCAAACATTGGTTTAATTAATAGTTTATCAACATACGCAAAAATAAATAAATATGGTTTTATCGAAAGTCCATACAAAAGAGTAAAAAATGGAGTTGTTCAGGATAACGTAGAATATTTATCAGCTATGGAAGAAACTAAATTTACAATTGCTCAAGCTAATACAAAAATAGACAAAAATGGTAAAATAATTGAAGAACTAGTTTCATGCAGACAAAATCTTAATTTCTTGTTAGCTAAACCTGAAACAATTGACTACATAGATGTTTCACCTAAGCAGCTAGTTTCAGTTGCTGCATCTTTAATACCTTTTTTAGAAAATGATGATGCTAACAGAGCCTTAATGGGATCAAATATGATGAGACAAGCTGTTCCATTATTGAAACCCGAGTCTCCTCTAGTTGGAACAGGTATAGAAAGTGATGTTGCCTTAGACTCTGGAGTAACTATTGTTGCGAAAAGAGATGGTGTTGTTGATAAAATTGATGGTAAAAGAATTGTAATTAAAGTTACAGAAGAAACTGATTTTTCTAAATCAGGTGTTGATATCTACAATTTACAAAAATTTAAAAGATCAAATCAAAATACATGTATCAACCAAAAACCTTTAGTAAGAGTTGGAGATAAAGTAAAGTCAGGAGACATAATTGCTGATGGACCTTCAACTAAATTAGGAGAGCTAGCCTTAGGAAAAAATGTGACTGTAGCATTCATGCCTTGGCAGGGATATAATTTTGAGGACTCAATTCTAATATCTGAAAGATGCGTGACAGATGATGTTTTTACATCAGTCCATATAGTTGAATATGAAATAATGGCTAGGGATACAAAATTAGGAGAAGAGGAAATTACTAGAGATATACCTAATGTAAATGAAGAGGCTTTAAAAAATTTAGATGAATCAGGTGTTGTATATATAGGAGCTGAAGTAAATGCAGGTGATATATTAGTTGGAAAAGTAACACCAAAAGGCGACTCTGCATCGGGACCTGAAGAAAAGTTATTACGTTCAATTTTTGGAGAAAAAGCAATAGATGTAACAGACACTTCTCTAAGAATGTCTAGAGGAAGTAGTGGAACAGTAGTTGACGTTAGAGTATTCAATAGACATGGAATAGAAAAAGATGAAAGATCTATAACTATTGAAAGAGCAGAGATTGATCAAGTTCAACAAGATAAAATTGTGGAAGAAGAAATTTTAGAAAGAAGTATTAAACAAAGAGCTGCACAAATATTATCTGGAACATCTTTACTGAAGAAAATAAAAGATTTAGAGCCAAATACTAAACTTGATTTCGAAAAATTAAATTCATTAAACATAACCGATGTTTTTAAAATTTCAGTAAGTAATAAAAGTCATGAGGCAGATTTGCTGCAACTTAAAGAGCAGTATAATAAGGCAAAAGAAGACATTACAGAAAGATTTGAGGACAAAGTTCTTAAAATTAGAAGTGGAGATGATTTATTACCTAGTGTAATGAAAATGGTAAAAGTTTTTGTTGCCATCAAGCGTAGACTAAGACCAGGCGATAAGATGTCAGGTAGACATGGAAATAAAGGGGTGGTGAGTAAAATTGTTCCTGTTGAGGATATGCCATATAGGGAAGATGGTAGACCCGTTGATATTGTTTTAAATCCGCTAGGTGTTCCAAGTAGAATGAATGTTGGTCAAATTTTAGAAACACACTTAGGCTGGGCATGTAAAGAATTTGGTGAAGAGGTTAAAAGATTAGTCAATGAAAATAATAAAAAAATCGACAAAACTGAAAAAATTGAAAGCTTTCTAAAATCAGTTTATGGAAATGAAATTTTTGAGGATAAGATTAATAAGTTAAGTAAAACTGAGTTTCGAGATCTCTGTGAAAATTTACAAGATGGCGTTCCAATTTCAACACCTGTATTTGATGGAGCTAAAGAAAAAAATGTCACTGAGATGTTGGAACTGGCG
>CACMTO010000017.1 GCA_902616645.1 uncultured Pelagibacteraceae bacterium | reverse complement strand
AGAAAATTCTAACTTTATTGACAAAAAAAGTAAAAAAAAAATACCAGAGGAAACAATTCAATTATTAAAAATACAAAAAGAAATGATGATGAATCAGTTAATTCAATTTCCAAAACTATATTACACTAAAAGTAAAATCCCAGTAGAAATATCAAAAAGACCTTTTAATCATTTATGGAGAATTTGTGAAAATTACGAGTTATGGTGTAAGGAGTCTGGTCAATATGATTTAATTAGTTTAGGTGTTATTGATTAAATTTATCTGCTTCTATATTGATTTTTTCTACCTTATTTTTTACTAAAAAATAAAAATCTTCACTTTCAAGAGTTTTTTTTTGTATATTCTCATCTTCCTCGGAAAGCTTAATATCTCTTAAATTTTCAACCATTGTTTTTCCAGTAATCTTTTCAATAAATTTGTTAGATCCATAAGAAAGTCCTGCTTGATAAACATTTCCAGTTGAGGAAAAAGTATAAACTGGGGTTAACATTGCCGAGGGAGAAGTGCAATTTGTTAGAAAGCCTAAAAAAAATAACCATATAATTTTTTTTTTAAAAACTATGGTGTGAAATCTTAAGCATTTAAGATTACAACTCAAAATTGAATTTAAAATTTCTTTTTTCACTAATAAATTTAACTAAATTTAATAATCTAATGTAAGAATAAATGTTCTATAAAACCTGAAATGGTCAGAATTTTTCCATATATATTTATTCTACTTTGGTCCTCTGCATTTATAACAACAAAACCAATAATAGATAATAGTGATCCCTTTGCAGCTCTAGCTTTTAGATTTTTCTTTGTTGCGATTGGATTCTATCTTTTTATAATTTACTCAAATCAATCTATAGTTATAAAAAAAAAATATCTTTTTAACTCTTTTCTTAGTGGAATTCTTTTTCATGGACTCTATCTTGGTGGTGTTTTTTACTCAATATCTATTGGTATGCCAACTGGTTTAGCTGCACTGATAGTGACTCTCCAGCCAGTCCTTACTAATGCATTAAGTGGACCAATATTAAATGAGAAAGTTACTTCTAAACAATGGTTAGGTGTCCTACTTGGTTTTGCTGGAGCAGCAATAGTTCTTGGATTAGATATTGGTTCAGACATACCTTTATTAGGCTTTATTGCAACTCTAGTGTCATTAATAGCAATAACAATCTCAACTATTTGGCAAAAAAAACTAAGTCATAACCTCCCTTTATCTGTGAGCAATTTTTATCAAGCTGTTGGGGGATTTGTATTTCATGCAATGATTATTATATTTTTTTCACAACCATATATAAATTTTACTAAAACATTTTTAATTGCAATGAGTCATCAAATTTTCCTTGTCTCTTTTGGTGCTTTCACTATTCTAATGTTTTTAATCAAAAAAAATTCTGCGAGTAAAACTGTTTCAGTATTTTTTCTAATACCATCTACATCTGCTTTCATGGCTTGGTTTTTTTTAAATGAAAAATTAACCAGTTTAGATTTTATAGGCTTTTTGATTGCAACTACAGGAGTGTATTTAGCAACAAGAGATTGATTTTTCATTTTCAAAGAGTTAAAAAGTGTTATTAATCTTCAACTAAACGAATTCTAAATGAAAAACATAAAATCAGACATTGAAATAGCAAGAAAAGCTAAAATGAAACCAATTAAAAATATTTTAGCAAAGATTAATGTGCCAGATAGAAGTAGTGCGTTTAGTCCAATGGGGAGACATATTGCTAAAATAAATTTTGAATTTTTAGATAAATTGAAGAAAAAAAAAAACGGTAATTTGATTCTAGTTACTGCAATTACACCAACACCCGCTGGTGAAGGAAAAACAACTACCTCAGTTGGATTGAATGATGGTTTGAATGCTATAGGTAAAAAGTCAATTGTATGCTTACGAGAGCCAAGTCTTGGACCCTCTTTTGGTATGAAAGGTGGGGCGGCAGGCGGCGGCTACGCGCAAGTAGTGCCAATGGAACAAATTAACTTACATTTTACCGGAGACTTTCATGCCATTACTTCTGCTCATAACTTGTTATCAGCAATGATAGATAATCATATTTATTGGGGGAATAAACTTAATATTGATGAAAAAAAAATTGTTTGGAAGAGGGTGATGGATATGAATGACCGTGCACTAAGATTTATAGACATTAATACTAGTGGGGTTGCAAAAGATTTTAAAAGAATCGATGGTTTCGATATAACAGTTGCGTCTGAGGTAATGGCTATTTTTTGTTTATCTACTGATTTAAAAGATTTAGAAAAAAAGATTGGTAATATAACTATAGCATATAATAAACATGGAGATCCTATTTATGCAAAAGATCTCAATGCTCATGGTCCAATGACTGTTTTGCTTAAAGAAGCCTTAAGACCAAATGTAACCCAAAGTTTAGAAAATAATGCAGCAATTATTCATGGAGGACCATTCGCGAATATTGCTCATGGCTGCAATTCAATTATAGCAACAAAAACAGCTTTAAAATTGTCTGATTACGTTGTTACAGAGGCAGGATTTGGTGCAGACCTAGGTGCAGAAAAATTTTTAAATATTAAATGTAGAAAAGCAGGTTTTGTTCCCAGTTGTGTTGTGATCGTGGCTACAATTAGAGCTTTAAAGATGCATGGGGGCGTTGAAAAAGAAAATTTAAAAAAAGAAGATGTTAATGCTCTTAAAAAAGGTTTGGTTAATTTGGAAAGACACATTCTAAATATAAAAAAATTTGGTTTAGAACCAGTTGTTGCTATTAACCACTTTGTTTTAGATACAACTAAGGAAATTGAAACTGTCAAAAAATTTTGTAGTAATTTAAAAGTAGAAGTGAGTGAATGCAAACATTGGGCCCAAGGTGGTAAAGGCGCTTCTGATTTAGCAAAGAAAGTTGTGAAAATTTGCAAAAAAAATAAATATAAAAAATTTAGTTTTCTATATAAAGACAATCTTAAACTGTGGGATAAAATTGAAATTATTACAAAACAAATTTATAGAGCAGAAAAAATTACAGCAGATAATGAAGTCAAAAATCAACTTAAGATTTTTGAAAATAATGGGTATGGGCATTTGCCTGTATGTATAGCCAAAACGCAATATAGCTTTTCCACTGACCCAAAACTTAAGGGTGCACCTTCAAATCATGAAATTCCAATCAGAGAAGTTAGGTTGTCATCAGGTGCTGAATTTATAGTAGTTGTTTGTGGAGCCATTATGACAATGCCAGGATTACCTAAAACACCAGCCGCTGATAATATAAGATTAAATAAAAAGGGTGAGGTAGAAGGCTTGTTCTAATCTAATTGATTGAGCCAATTTTTTAACTCAATCATTCTTTTTTCCTTGTTACTATTTGTAATTTCTTTTTTTATAGTCAAAATATGTTCGTTAACATCTTTTTCGTTTTTGAAAGCTTTTCTAAATTCAATTAATCTTTTTTTTCTAAATTCAATTAAACTTATCATTTTTTCATAATTAATTTCTGGATGATATTGAAGTCCCCAAACTTTTGTCTCATTTATTTTAAAAAATAAACTTTGAATTTTATTTACTTTATTAGAAGCTAAACATATAGCATTGTAGGGTAATTTAACAACTTCATCAAAATTAAAAGCTGGCGAATTGAAGATCTCATCCTTACCTTTGTAAAGTGGGTGAGATAATCCTTTTTCATTAATTTTTATTGAGTTGGCAATACCAATATGCGATCTTGCTGCCTTTTTTACCTCACCTCCAGCTGCGGTCACTGCAACTTGCATACCCCAACAAATACCTAAAATATTTTTGATTTTTTTTTGACATTCTTTCATAAAATCAATTTGTTTTTTAATTTCAATTGTATTGTTATAAATATTTAAACTACTGCCGCCCCAAATTAATCCATGATAACTGTCAAGTTTAGCTTTAGTTATAGGAATATTCTGGTCGGATGAGGGATTCACAACATTAAAATCTAATTCTTTATCTAAATAATTAAGACTTTCTATCAAACTCTCGGTATGTGTCTGAATACCTACTTTAGAAAAATTCAAATTTTCTTCTTTGAGGTTTCCTTCAACAATAAGTATTTTTTTCATTTAATCAAAATATTGATTTAAATTTTCAATTGTAACTTTTTATTATTTAAAACTGATTTGAGAAAGTTGTTCATCAAAGGAATTTTGTTTTTTTTTTATTTTTTTTAAGATATAAGGTCCTATTTCTCTAGCAAGTTTTTCTCCCTCAACAGTTTCTTTAAACATAAATTTTTTTTTCGCTTTAACAAATGTATAGCCTTTACCTAAATAATAACCCATTTTACTGTTTCTTCCTCCTGCAGCACTTACATATAGATCTCCAATACCAGCAAGGCCAAATACTGTCGTATCATCACCCTTAAAATACTTTGTTAAATACTTTATTTCTATTATAGATTTTTGAAATAAACTTGAGGACATATTTAGATTTTGACCAGCTCCAATAATCATAGAGTAAATATTTTTTATTGCAGAGCAAATTTCAACTCCTACTACATCTTTTGAGAATTCGACTTTGTAGTATTTTGTGGCAATTTGATTTCTAATCCATTTTGCAATTTTAATATTTTTATTTGCAACTACTACATTTGTAAATTTTTTATTAGCCAATTCTTTGGCGAGACAAGGTCCTTTTAAAACGGTCAAGTTTTTAACATTGTAATTTTTACTTAGTAATTCTGAAATTGTTAAAATTTTGTTTTTTTTTTTGTCAAATTTCAATCCTTTAGTCAAAATAAGTATTGGTATTTTATTTTTGATATTTTTTAATTCTCTACCTATAAAATTAATTCCTGGTAGACTCAATGCAATAACAATAAGATCAAAATTTTCATTAAAAATTTTATTTGAATAACTCTTGAATATTAATTTTTTTGGAAGATTTATCTTTAAAGTTGAATGAAATTTTTTTTTTGAAGATAGATCTTTAATAAAAGCTTTATTATAAGGTTCAGTAATAGTAACTTTGTTATTATTTTCTAAACAAGGTATCGAAAAAGCTGAACCCATAGCTCCACCACCAATGATTAAAATTTTTTTCATTTAATTTTTTATATATCTAGATTTTAAAATTACGTAACTTTCAACTTCTACTCGAAGAATACTTAACATATAGTTTTTTTAATTTTAAATGTTAGTCATATTATTACTAATATTTATATTAATATAG
>CACMTO010000016.1 GCA_902616645.1 uncultured Pelagibacteraceae bacterium | reverse complement strand
AATTTTAATTCTTTAATTTTGGGACCAAAAATTTTACTCATTAAATCAAATGACTTTGGACCCTGAACAGCAATGATATCAACATTTGGCTCAACAATTTTAACATCAAATTTATTTCCTGCTGCAAGTCCTTTGGCAAAAAAAATTACATCTGAGTCTGCAACAGAAATCCACCATTTATTCTCATCTAATTTAAGAATAACTGGGTCATTTATTAAATTTCCATCATCATCAATAAGAGGGCAATAATAGCATCTGCCTATCTTAGATTTTGACAAATCTCTACAGGTCATAAGCTGGACTAATTTCGCAGAGTCTTTACCAGAGATTTCTACTTGTCTTTCTGCAGCAACATCCCAAACCTGTACATTCTTTTTAAGGTGCTCACATGAATCCTCAATTGAGCCAAATGCAGCTGGTAACAGCATATGATTGTAAACTGTATAGGAAGTAACACCTTGTTTTTCAATCCTTGATGTATAAGGTGTGCTCCTGACTCTTCTAGATTTAGTTATTGAATAGTTTTTCATTAATTTAAAATTTCAGGACCTTTTCTCGCATTTCAAAAACTTTTTCAATAAGAAAAATCAAGAATTTTCCTTAAGTTTTTTTCTCAACTCAAATTTTTGGATTTTACCTGTAGAAGTTTTAGGAAGATCGCAAAAAACAACTTTTTTGGGAACCTTAAAACCAGCAAGTGTTTCTTTACAAAAGTCAATTAATTCTTTTTCATTCGTAGGTTTGTCTTTGACTGTTTCTATAAACGCACAAGGAACCTCACCCCATTTTTCATCGGGTTTTGCAACAACAGCTGCAATAGATACGGAGGGATGTTTTGCCAATGTATTTTCTATTTCAATTGAAGAAATATTTTCTCCTCCAGAAATAATTATATCTTTTGATCTGTCTTGAATTTTTACATATCCGTCAGGATGCATAACTGCTAAATCTCCTGAATGAAACCAGCCACCATTCATGGATTTATCTGTTGCATCTTTATCTTTAAAATAACCTTTCATAACAACATTTCCCCTTATCATTATCTCCCCAATCGTTTTTCCATCTTTGGGAACTTCTTTCATTGTGTCTGGATTCATTATAGTAACACCTTCTGTATTTGGATATCTAACTCCTTGTCTGGCTTTAATTTCATTTTGCTTCTCTTCATCAAATTTATCCCATTCATTATTCCACGCACACTGAGTGACATGACCATAAGTTTCTGTTAAACCATATACATGCATTACTTCAAAGCCAAGTTCTTTCATCTTTTTAAAAATTATGCTGGGAGGCGGAGCACCTGCGGTTAAAACATAAACTTTTTGGCTCAACTTTTTTCTATCATTCTCTGAAGCTCCAGTTATCATATTTAAGACAATAGGAGCACCACCAAAATGAGTTACATTATATTTTTCTATTAGCTCAAAAATTTTTTTAACATCAATATTTCTTAAACAAATTGTTCTCCCATTAAGCATTGGCACCGTCCAAGGATATCCCCAACCGTTGCAATGAAACATTGGCACAATTGTTAAAAAATTAAGTCTATTTGGCATATTCCAAGCCACAGCACTCCCTGTTGACATCAAATAAGATCCTCTGTGATGATAAACAACTCCCTTAGGGTTGCCTGTGGTTCCTGAAGTATAACTTAGAGAAATTGCCTGCCATTCATCCTCGGGCATATTCCACTCATAATTATCGTTTCCTGTATTTAAAAAACTTTCGTATTCTAAATTTCCTATTTTTTCTAATTTTGATTGGTCAGCAAATTTATCATGAATGTCAATTATTGTTATTTTTTTATCTAATTTATCTAATGCTTTTTTTACTTCTACATGGAGTTGTCTATCTACAACTAGTACTTTGGCATCACTATGGTTTAAAATATAAGCAATTGTATTTGCATCTAACCTTATATTAATCGTATTCAATACCGCACCAGTGATTGGTACTGAGTAATGAGCTTCAAAAATTTCTGGAGTATTGAATGCTAAAAAAGATACAGTATCACCTTTTTTAATACCAATCTTTTCTAAAGCACTAGCAAATTTTGTAACTCTTTTATAAACATCATTCCAAGTATATTTTCGATCTTCATAAATTAAAGCTTCATAATTAGGGTATATGTCCTTTGCTCTTTGTAGAAAAGACAGAGGTGTTAATGGCACATAGTTTGCATTATTTTTGTTTAGATTAGTATCGTAATGACTCATTTAGCTAAATTTGAAATTCATTATATTCGAGCTACCAGATATTGCTGATTTATAATGTTGTTCTGCTCTTGGTAGAACTTTTTCAAAGTAAAATTTAGCAGTATTTATTTTGTCATCATAAAATTTTCTATTTTCCTCATAATCTTTAAAACTTACATTGAGAACTTTTATCCAGGAAAAAGCTAAAGATACATACCCAAGTGTTTTTAAATAATCATTTGCAGCCGCGCTCACATCATCTTTATTTGTATCTGTTTTCTGAATAATCCATTGACTAAATTTAGTGAGAATATCTAGATAATAGTTTAATTCTTCTACAAATGGTTTAACTTTCTTATTGTTTGAATTAGTCTCAGATTTAACTAAATTTAAAAATTTTTCTATAATATTTCCATTTTTGTTAGACAATTTTCTAAAAACTAGATCAGCAGCTTGAACAGAATTAGTCCCTTCATAAATTGGGGTAATTCTATTGTCTCTATATAATTGTTCTATCCCTTGATCTTTTGTGTAACCGTATCCACCAAAAATTTGCATTGCATCACTGGTGATTTCCATTCCTAGGTCAGAGAACAAAGATTTTACAACAGGGGTCATTAATGACACCATGTCTGAAGCTTCTTGCTTTATTTTATCATCATTGTGATTCAAACTTACTTCCGTTTGTTGCGATAACCAGAAGCATAATGCTCTTTCTCCTTCAATAATTGATTTCATATTTAAAAGTGTTTTTCTTATATCTGCATGTTCAATAATTGAGTCCGCACTTCCATTTTGTAATTTACTATTATTGCTTTTTCCTTGCTTTCTTTCTTTGGCATAGTTTAATGAATTTTGATAAGCAATTTCTGAAATTCCTAAACCTTGAATTCCAACAACTATTCTCTCTAAGTTCATCATCGTAAACATTTGACTTAGTCCTTTATTCTTTGGACCGATCATTACGCCAACCGCGTCATCAAAATTTAAAACACAGGTGGCTGAGCCTTTTATACCCATCTTTGTTTCAATTGATCCTGTAGAGATACCATTTCTTGCACCAACTGATCCATCTTCTTTAACAATAAATTTAGGGACTAAAAATAAACTTATCCCTTTAGTACCTTTTGGCGAGTCCGTGGCTCTTGCTATCACTAAATGAATTATATTCTCCGTTAAATCGTGATCTCCTGAAGTAATAAATATTTTTTGTCCAGTAATTTTATATGTCCCATCTGATTGTTCTACAGCTTTAGTTTTTAGTAAGCCTAAATCTGTTCCACAAACTGGCTCAGTCAAACACATAGTGCCACTCCATTTACCTTGAACCATTTTTGGAAGATATTTATCTTTAATTTCATCAGTTGCATGGTGGTGAATACAATTATAAGCACCGAGTGTTAATTCACTATAAAGTTTAAATGCTAAACTAGCTGATGATATCATTTCATCAAAAAAAGCACTTACAGTTCTTGGCATACCTTGTCCTCCATATTTTGGATCGCAAGATAATGAAGTCCAACCGTCATCAATATATTTTTGGTAAGCTTCTTTATATCCTGGTGGTGTTCTTACTACTCCATTTTCTAAAATAGCAGGGTTTTCATCGCCTATTTTTGCAAGTGGCAGAATTAAATTTTGATTTATTTTTGCAGCCTCTTCTAAAATATCTTTTACAAGTTCCGAATTTACCTCTTTATATTTTTCTAATTCATTGTAATTTTTATTGTCTCTTAACTTTTCGTAAAGAAACATCATATCATCAACTGGTGCAGTATAGCTTGGCATAAAATTACTTTAAGATAATTAATCGATTATTGCAATTTTGAAATTATCGCATCTCCCATTTGAGACGTAGAAACTTCCTTCATTCCCTTTGACAAAATATCTTTAGTCCTCAAACCATCATTTAAAACATCCTGAACAGCCTTTTCTAGAGCTTCAGCCTCTTTATCGAGGTCTAAAGAATATCTTAAAGCCATGGCGAAACTTAAAATTGTGGCAATTGGATTAGCCACTCCTTTACCAGCAATATCAGGAGCGGATCCGTGAATGGGTTCATACATAGCTCTCATTTCACCATCTTTATTTTTTGCACCTAAAGATGCAGAAGGTAACAAACCTAAAGACCCAGTTAACATTGAGGCTTGATCAGAAAGCATATCTCCAAATAAATTATCTGTTACAATTACATCAAACTGTTTTGGGTTTCTTAACAACTGCATAGAACAGTTATCGGCTAACATATGGTTTAATTCTACATCATTATACTCTTTGTCATGTAATGTTTGCACTTCTTCTTTCCAAAGTTGACCAGCTTCCATCACATTCGACTTTTCACAGGATGTAACTTTATTTGATCTTTTTTTTGCTAAATCAAAAGCTATTTTTGCAACTCTAATAATTTCACTGCTTGTGTACGTGTGAGTATTAACTCCCTTTCTTTCACCGTTCTCTATTGGTTTAATTCCTCTTGGCTCACCAAAATATATTCCACCTGTTAATTCTCTCACAATCATAATATCTAAACCTGAAACAATCTCTGGTTTGAGAGTTGACGCATCCACTAATTGCTCAAAGCAAATAGCGGGTCTTAAATTAGCAAATAACTTCAATTCTTTTCTAAGTTTTAACAATGCTCTTTCAGGCTTTTTTGAAAATTCTACTCCATCCCACTTAGGTCCGCCAACCGCCCCTAGCATTACAACAGCACTTTCTTGTGCTTTGTAAAATACTTCATCTGTTATAGGAGAACCATGTTTATCATAAGAACAGCCTCCAGCAAGATCCTGATCTATTTCAAAATCTAGTGATTTTTTATCATTAAACCAATTTATAATTTTTCTAACCTCACCAATAACTTCTGGGCCTATCCCATCTCCAGGTAATAATAATATCTTTCTTTTTTTTACCTTAATCATTAAAGATCCAAGGTTTTTTATTTTTTAGATCTTTTTCAAATTCAATAATTTTGTCAGATTTATTAAGTGATAGCGCAATATCATCAAGTCCTTCTAAGAGACATTTTTTTTTAAATGGGTCGATAGTAAATTTAGTTTCGTTATTTCCATAACTTATTTTTTCTTCTTTTAAATCTATA
>CACMTO010000015.1 GCA_902616645.1 uncultured Pelagibacteraceae bacterium | reverse complement strand
TTCATAAATATTTAATAAAAATGAAAAATAAATTCAATCTATTTGCTACCACAGCCATTTTTTTTAATCATGACTCAAAATACCGAAACTCAAAATTTTTATTACCTAGATTAGCAAAATTAATAAAAACAAATCAAATTAAAGAAATTAATAAAATATATGACCACAACATTTATGGAGATTTTTCACATGCTGAGGATATTTGCATGGGTATTGTTTCTTTGTTAAACTTAAAAAAGAGTCCTGACAAAATAATTCTTTCATCAAATAAGTTATCAAGAATAAATAAATTAATTGAATATGGGTTAGAGAAAAAGAAAATTAGCTTTAATTCCACTTTACCAAATAAAAAAACAGTAAATCTGATTGGTAACAATACTCTTGCAAAAAAAGTTTTAAAATGGAAACCAAAGCTAAATCATTTATTAGCTTTTAAAGAAATTTTAGAAAAATAAATTTAATGATTAATTGAAGAGGAAAAATTCCACGAGCAGTCAAAACTTGGAATATAAACTCTTGATAACTTTGTATTTCCGAAATAATGATTGAATACATTTAACCAGTTTTCAACTTGATGAGGTTTTTTATCTTCACTTCCAACTTGAGTTGTAACTACTCCTTTAGGTTTTAAAATACGAACAAGAGAGTCCATATTTTTCGCTGCTAAATCAATACAAAACTGATCATCATTTAGATCAACAAATATATGATCATAAGTGTCGTCTTTAATTGATTTTATACTCTCGAATGCATCACCCCAAACACATTTAACAGAATTTTTTTCTGTTGCTTTTTTTCCGATATTACCAAGATGTTTAGTGCAAACTTCAACAACCTCTGGGTCTAATTCAAACCAATCAATAAAATTAAATTTTTTAGAGATACACTCTCTAGCAACGCCACCATCACCTCCGCCAATAATAGCAGCTCTATCAATGTGTTTGTTTAAATTTATTCCTGCTCCAACAAACGTTGAGCTGTATAAATGTTCATCTGAAGCAGCAACTTGTATTTCTCCATCGATAAATAAAGATTTACCGAATTGCTCTAAATCTAAAATTTCAATATGTTGACCAACCTTAGATTTAAAATCCTCAAGAACATCATTAACTACGTATGATTTTTTTAGTCCAGGTGAACTATAAATATCATGATAAAGAGATCTAGTATCTCTATTAAATTCTTTTTTAACTATTCTCTTATGTTTAAATTCTTTTTTAATTATATCTATAGCAACAGAGGGGCTTATTTTTCCGCAGGTGAAAAAATCAAAGCTGATTATACCTTTTTCTGGAAACGTATGAAAACTTATGTGGCTTTCAGCTAATAATGCTAAAATCGTAAATCCTTGAGGCTCAAATTTATATTTTGATATATTCAAAATTGTGACATTAGCTGCTTTAGAAATTTTTTTTATAACTTTTTCAAAAATTGATGGATCGTACTCTTTTGTAGTACCTATAATATCTAAAGTAACATGCTCCCCAACTTTAATCATTTTACCCTTTTTTATAGTCTTTAGCCTTATCTAAAACTTTTTTCATTTCTTCAAATGAAAGTATCTTAGGTTGTCCTAATTTTAAAGCAATAGTGTATTGATGACAAATATTTTCTATCTCTTGTGCAAGCTCAAAGGCATTATCTAAATTTTTTCCAAAAGCAACTTGACCGTGATTTGACATTAAACAAGCTGATCTATTTTCTAAGGCTTTAATTACATTATTTGATAGCTCTTCCGTTCCAAAAGTAGCATAATCAGCACATTTAATATCTTTTCCACCTGCTAGTGCAATCATATAATGAAATGGTGGTATCGATTTTCCATGTGAAGATACAGCTGTTGCGTGTGGAGAGTGAGCATGAACAATAGCTTGAGCTTCATTTTTATTAACGTAAATATCTCTGTGAAATCTCCATTCAGAAGAAGGTTTGTTATTTAAATCATTATTTTCAGTGTCTTCATTTAAACCCATAAAAACAATATCCTCTGGTTTTAAAGTTTCGTATTTTTTTCCTGAAGGTGTAATTAAATATCCATCTTTATCATTTTCTTTAGCCCTTAAAGATATATTACCTGATCTTAATGGTGAAAGATTTGTAGAGTTCAATTTTAAAGAATACTCAATAATTTGATTTCTTTGATCTAAATTTTTCATTTAAATAAATCTTTCAATCCTTTTTCTGATGCTTCACAAATACCTTTTTCAGTGATTAATCCTGTCACATATTTTGCAGGTGTTACATCAAAAGCCAAGTTCATTGCTTTACTTTTATTTGGGTAAATTTGTACTTTTTTTATATCTCCTTTTTCATCTAAACCTTCTATATGAGATAATTCATCTGAATTTCTCTCTTCAATAGGAATATCTTTATGATCTTTTATATTCCAATCTATTGTTGAACTTGGAAGAGCGACATAAAAAGGAATACTATTATCATGAGCAGCTAGTGCTTTAAGATAAGTTCCAACTTTATTACAAACATCTCCATTGGCTAAAGTTCTATCTGTCCCTACAATACACATATCAACCTCACCTCTTTGCATCAGGATCCCACCTGTATTATCTGCAATAATTGTATTCTTAATTCCTTCTTCATTTAATTCATAAGAGGTTAAATTTGCACCTTGATTTCTTGGTCTTGTTTCATCGGCCCAAACATGGACTGGAATACCTTTTTTGTGTGCATGATAAATTGGAGAAGTTGCGGTCCCCCAATTAATTGTTGCGAGCCATCCTGCATTACAATGTGTAAGAATATTTACTGTATCTTTTTTTCTATTATAAATTTCTTCAATTATTTTAAGACCATTTAATCCTATGTTTTCGCAAAATTTTATATCTTCTTCACAAATTTCTTTGGCTTCATTTAAAGCTATCTCTAAAATTTTATCACTATTAACACCTGATAATTTACTCATCATTCTATCAACTGCCCATTTTAAATTAATAGCAGTTGGTCTAGATTTTATTAATTCCTCAGCTGATTTTTTTAAAAAAGATTGATCATTATTTTCTAAAATAGCTAAAACTAAACCATATGCTGCCGTAGCTCCAATTAATGGAGCACCTCTTACTTCCATTACTTTTATTGCATTAATTGCATCTTTAACTGTTTTTAGATCCTTAATTATAAATTGATGCGGAAGTTTTGTTTGATCAATAATTTTTACAGTTTCATTTTCAAACCAAATAGTTCGGTATTCTTTTCCCTCGATTCTCATTTATTTAGAACTCTACCTGCAACTGTTTTTAATTTATCTTTCGTTTTTTGTGTTCTTTTTTCAGGCGCAGTAATTATTGCTACATCCAAACAGTTGTTTGTTGGATCTTTTGGATCTATATGACTTTCAAAATTATCAATTAAATTTTTAATCATATTTTTTGCCTTTGCAGCATTTCCTAAAAGAACTTTAATTACTTGCTGAACATCTACATTTTCATGATCTGGATGCCAACAATCATAATCTGTTACCATTGAAACTGATGCATATCTTATCTCTGCTTCTCTAGCTAATTTAGCTTCAGGCATATTTGTCATCCCAATTACATCAGCTTTCCAAGATCTATATAAATTTGACTCGGCTAATGTCGAGAATTGAGGTCCCTCCATAACCACATAAGTTCCTCCCCTTTGGTAATCTATTTTTTCCTTTTTGATGGATTCTTCACATGCATTCATAAGACTGTTAGATGTTGGATGGGCCATTGAGACATGAGCTACAATCTCGTCATCAAAAAAGGTTTTTTCTCTTGCAAATGTTCTATCTATAAATTGGTCCACAATGACAAACTTTCCTGGAGGAAGTTCCTCTTTTAAAGATCCCACAGCTGAAACCGAAACTATATCAGTTACTCCTAGTTGTTTTAAGGCATCAATGTTTGCTCTAAAATTTATTTTAGTTGGTGAAATAAAATGTCCTCTTCCATGTCGAGGAAGAAAAAAAACTTCCTTATTTTTAAATTTTGTTTTTAAAATTTCATCAGATGGTTTTCCCCACGGAGTACTTATATCAATTAATTCTCTTTCCTTAAATTCCTCAACATCATAAAGGCCACTTCCACCAATTATAGCTAATTTATTTATTGTCATGTTTTAAAAATAATTTATCAATATATTTATAAATAACTATTATGAATTTAAAAGAATATATTAGATCAATTCCTGATTATCCTAAAAAAGGTATTTTATTTCGGGATATAACCACTTTAATCAAAAATGAAAAAGCTTTTAAAGAAACAATAGACCAGATTATTGAAAATTCTAAAAATTTAAATTTTAATAAAATTGCTGCTATTGAATCGAGAGGATTTGTTTTTGCATCAGCTGTATCATATTTAATGAATAAACCTTTTATATTATTAAGAAAAAAAAATAAATTGCCTTCAAAGGTCCACTCAGTTGATTTTGAACTCGAATATGGAAAAGCAACAATCGAAGTCCATAAAGATTCGATTGAAAAAAACGATAACGTACTAATCATTGATGATTTAATTGCTACAGGGGGAACCGCTAAGGCTGCTGCAAAGCTTATAGAGATATCAGGAGGTAATGTTTCTGGTTTTATTTTTGTAATAAATCTTTTTGATCTCAAGGGTTCTGATCAATTAATACAAAAAGGTTACAAAGTTAAAAATTTAATAGATTTTCCAGGACATTAATTAAAATATTTTCCTCGATAAAAAGATTTAAAGCAAAACATTGATGCGAGCAATCCTAGTAAGCGAAAGATATATTTGTTGATATTTTTTTTATCAAAAATTAATAAATAAAAAACTATTTTAAATAAAGATTTAAAAAGTTTATCAATCGTTTTGTAAATCGCGTAAATATAATTATAATTTTTTTTATAAAAATAAAATAAAGACCACATCCAATGCCAGTTTCTTAGCTTTTCTGCTTCAAGATTAAAATTATTAATATCTAATTTTGAACTTTTGAAACCCAGATGATGTATTTTTAATTTATTACTTAAGAAAACCTTTTTATTTTGATTTAATAAAGATTTACAGAAATCAAATTCCTCAAAATAAATTTTCATCAAATATTTTTTTATTTTTTAAATTTTTAAAATTTATTAGCATTGAACTTCCAGTAATCCAATCAACTTTTGTCAAGCTATCTCTTGGAACTAATGAAAAATTTTTTTTAAATTCATCATTCTTTTTTGAATTAAAAAAACCCCCTGTCGCAAAACCTTTATTTTTTAAAAGCTCACATCCAATTAGTGAAAAACCTCTATTTTTTAAAATTAAATTCATATTACTGAAAAAATGTTTATCTAAAATTGTGTCAGGATTTAAAATTAGTGCAAATTGAGTTTTTATTTTTTTTAAACCAAAATTATTTCCTCCTCCGTATCCAAGGTTTTTTCCAGAACAATAAATTTTAAGGTTCGAAAATTTATTTAAAAAAAATTTTTTGTTTCTGAATTTAGGAGAATTTTCAACTATTATAATTTCGACTCTTTTATCGATTGAATTTAAGCAATTCATCAAGGTTTTTTTATCTGTTAAGAAAGTAACAATTACAATTGATAAATTAGCTAAAATACTCATTTTTCTTCTTAAACACTTATATACTTTATATTAAAATATTATAAAAATCTTTTAAATGAAAAACGT
>CACMTO010000014.1 GCA_902616645.1 uncultured Pelagibacteraceae bacterium | reverse complement strand
CTAGGAGGTGCCTACGCCGTAGAAAAAATTTCTAAAAGGCAAAATAATATAACTGTATCATCAGCCACCGCAGGAAATCATGGAAGATCTGTTGCTTGGGGTGCAAAAAGATTAAACCTAAAATGTAAAATATTTGTTAGTAAATACGTAAGTAAGACAAGAGTAAAAGAAATAGAAAAATTTGGTGCTGAAGTTATAAAAGTTAATGGAAATTATGAGGCATCATTAAAACAATGTGAAATATTGTCAAAAAGAAATAATTGGAAAATTGTTCAAGATGTATCAAAAAAAAATTATAAATATATTCCTCAGCTTACAATGGCGGGATACTCTATTATTATAAAAGAAATTTCTAAACAAACTGATCAATATATTACACATATATTTCTTCAAGCAGGTGTTGGAGGCCTAGCTGCAGGTTTAGTTGCTGGTGTAGCAAAATATTTCAAGAAAATTCCAAAAATTATAATTGTTGAACCTGACAGAGCAGACTGTGTGCTTCAAAGTATAAAAAATAATAAATTGAAAAAAATAAAAATTAAAAAAGAGAGTATTTTGGGTGGAATGTCATGTAATGAAATGTCTCTTGTTCCATGGCAAATATTGAAAAAAGCAAGTGACTATTGTGTTTCAATATCTGATAAACATGTTGCCAAAACCGTTGCTAGTTTAAAAGACAAAAAGTTCAGTAAAATTTCAATCGTGGGCGGCGAATGTGCTACTCCAGGAATTATTGCTTTAATTGCAATATGTAACAACTCAAAAATAAGAAAATCAATAAATCTTAACCAAAATTCTAATGTTTTAGTTATTGGATGCGAAGGAAATGCAGATTTTAAACTCTACAAACAACTGCTATCAAAAGGTAGAAAATAAAATTTATATGTCAAAAAATGCCATTACTTGGATTAGAGAGGATTTTAGAATCGAAAACAACCCTGCTCTTTCCTATGCAACTCAAAATCACGAAAACGTATTAGCTTTATACATTTATAATAAAACTGATTTTGACGGAAAAAGAGAAGCACAAAAATGGTGGCTTTCAAAATCGTTGGAAATATTTAAATCTGAATTATCTAAGTTTAAGATAAATCTTCAAATACTGGCAGGTAATGAGCTGGATATATTTTCAAAAATTACAAAAAAAGATAATGTTGCAGTATATTGGAATAAAATTTATGAACCAGATGTAATCGCAAATGGAAAAAAAATTAGAGATTTATTTATTAAAAATAAAATTGAGTACAAATATTTTAAAGGAAATATATTAAATGAATTCCAAGAAATAACTAAAAATGATGGAACGCCTTTTAAGGTTTTTACTCCCTTTTGGAAAAATGCTGAACAAAAATTTTTAGAACAACCGCCAAGTAAAAAATATCTTGTAAAAAAGAAAACAAAAACACTTTCTTTATTTAAAAATTGCCTCGATCCAAAAAATATTCTTCCAAAAAAAAATTGGTACAAAAAATTTGAAAATTATTGGAAAGTATCAGAAAATGAGTCAAAAAAGATTTTAGATAATCTTATAAAAAATAAGATTAAAGATTATGGATCAGCAAGAGATTACCCCCATATTGAGGGCACATCTAAATTATCTCCTTATATTAAACATGGACAAATTCATGTAAATACAATTTGGAAAAAGTGTAGTGAGATTAAGTCTAAAGGAGTGGGTTATAGAAAATATATCAATGAGCTAGGTTGGCGTGAGTTTTCACATAGTTTAATTAATTATTTTCCAGAATTTTTAAAAGGAAACTATAGAAAAGAATTTGACAAATTTCCCTGGGTAAAAAATGAGAAATTACTAAAAGCTTGGAAATTAGGTATGACGGGTTATCCAATTGTTGATGCTGGAATGAGAGAACTTTATGAAACTGGTTGGATGCATAATCGAATAAGAATGGTAGTTGGTTCCTTTTTAGTTAAACATTTAAGAATAAATTGGATTGAGGGTGAAAAACATTTTAGAAACTGCTTATTAGATTTTAATAAAGCCAACAATGTCGCTCAATGGCAATGGGTTGCTGGTTGTGGTGCTGATGCAGCTCCATATTTTAGAATATTTAATCCTATACTACAGGGTGAAAAGTTTGATAAAGAAGGGCATTACGTCAAAAAATGGGTTCCTGAATTGAATAAAGTTCCAAGAAAATTTATACATAAACCTTGGGAGATGGAATTCAAATATCAAGAAGCTATCAAAACTGTAATAGGAAAAGATTATCCATCTCCAATTGTGATACATGAAAAAGCAAGACTTGCAGCATTAGAGGCATTTCAATCGTTAAAAAAAAATTAAGTTCCCAAGTAATGATGAACTATTTTTCTAGAATGTGGCTTTATTCTATGTTCAAAAAGATATAGTCCTTGCCAGGTTCCAAATAAAGGTATGCCATCTTTAATACTTAATGTTATTTGATTATTTGTTAAAGATGATTTGATGTGCGCTGGCATATCATCTTTACCTTCTGTAGTGTGTATATAAAGTGACTCATTCATTGGTACTAATTTATTAAAATAATTTATGATATCAGTTTGAACGTCTGGATCTGCATTTTCTTGAATAATTAAAGATGCGCTTGTATGTTGAATACTTAAATTTAAAATGCCAGTCTTAAAACCATTTTTTTTTACCCAACTGATAGTATGTTTGGTAAAATCGTAAAGCTTTGGACCGTTGGTATCAATTTCTAGATTATAAAAAGCTTGTTTCATAATTCATTGATGTTAACTCGTATAAACGACTTATTGTTCTCTTAAAAGTATCAATCGTATTTTCTGAGGCCTTTATTATATCTAGACTTTGCTCAGATGTGACCATTAAAGGTACTTTTTTTTCATATATAATATCGACTAAAGTAATGAATCTTTGTTGTTGGTTAGAATTGTTTGTGTCAAATTTTGGTAGATTTTCAATAAAGATAAAATTACAACAATTGACAATTTTTATGTAATCTTCAGAACCAAGATTTCTATTACATAATTCATCAAATTTAAATTTTGCAACTCCCTCAAAAAAAATTTTAATTTCAACTTTACGACCTTTTATATCTAATGTTTTTGAAGTTTGATTTTTATTCTTAGTTATTTTTCTAAGGAACTTATTAAGTATAAAATTAGTGGATTTATCAAGAGGAGATAAAAATCTATCTGGATCAGATCTATTGTTCAAACGATAATCATCTTTAATCAATAACTCTTTCTCAAGAGAATAATTTTTTAATATTTCAATGAATGGAATGAATTGATCTCTTTGTAGACCGTCTTTATATAGATCCATTATATTAATATTTGAGGAAAAAATAACACTGATTTTTTTTTCAAAAATCTTTTTAAATAATCTTCCTAAAATCATTGCATCGACGATATTTGTGACTTGAAATTCATCAAAATAAATTAATTTAGTTTTTTTATTTAAATTATTTACAAATTCATCTAATCCATTTTTTTTATTTTTATTCTTGAAAATAAAATCATGAAAATTTATCATGAACTCATTAAAATGGAGCCTTAACTTCTTTTCTTTTAATTTGTTAAAAAAAAAATTTAATATCATTGTTTTGCCAACTCCAACCTCTCCTACTAAATAAAAACCTAGCTTATTATTTTTCTTAAGAATTTTAGTTAAAAAATTTTTTTTAAAATTGTCTTCATAAAAATTTTTTAAATCATCAATTATATCAATTTGGTTTTGATTAATTTCAAATTGTTCTTTTTCACAATATTCTAAAAAAGATTTCTTTAAATTCATTTTTTCTTTTTAAAATCTATTCCATATTCAGATCTTGGTCCTTTTCTTAAACCAAATGGTCCAGAAATAAATAAAGTCAGAGGCCTAGTGCCTGGTTTTAAATCAACTCTATGTAAATTATTGGCTGATCTAAATCCTATATACCCTGGGGGTCTCCAGTATTTACCAGTGCTTAATGTCTCCCAATAACCATCACGTAATATGATAGTTATGTATGGAAACGTATGGTTATGTACTCCTTCACCATGATCGTCAGCTAACATTTCATGTATCAAAATATTGAACGGAAACCATTTAGGTCTATTTCTAAAAATAACATAATATCGATTCATCCATGGTTTAGCTAAATCGAACCTGGGATGAGATGGGCCTCTATCTAAAACAACTTTTTTTCTTCCTAACTTTTCTAATAGCTTTAAAATCATTTCAATTTAATTTTATTATTGAGTTATTAGTCACTAAAACTAAGTTATTATTAAATACATAGGGTCTAGAAATTTTTTCATTATCTATTTTTAGTACTTTTTCTGTTCTTCCGTCAGAAATATTTATGATTAACAATTTACCTGAATTTGTTGAAAGTAGTATTTTTTTCTTTCCAGTAATAAAACCAATAGGTTTAATTTTATTTCTTTTGTTCTTATTTATATTACCAAAAATATCTGTGATTCTTAAAATATTACCTGTTTTTGAGTCAACCACAAAAAAATAACCCTCATCTGAAATACTAAATATTAGTTTACTATAAAATAAAGGCATGACACTTGAATTGATTTCCTGTTTCCAATTTACAACTCCATTAGTTAAATTAATTGAAAAAAATTCGTTTCTATTATTAGAGAAAACCAAATCATTATTTATAGAGACCAAATCTGACATGATTAGATTGAATGCACTTTCATAAATATCGCTGCTTTGAGTTGGTAATTGCCAGACTAGAGATCCATCATTTGCATTTATAGCTGAAATATCACCCAAAGAGTTATTTATCAAAACAATATCGTTTTTAATAATAAGAGAGTTTCTTTTATTTGACTTAAGAAAAGTATTTTCACTTTTAAAGTTCCAAATCTCGGAACCGTCAATTATAGAAAAGCATCTTAAAACATTATTTAAATCCACTGAATAGACTTTATCTTTAAAAACTTTTATTTGTGAATTTGAGGGATTTTTACTTATTTTAGACCAAATTAAATCTCCTGTTTTTAAATCAACCGCATAATATTTTGAAATATTGTCAAATACTATTAACAACTTACCATTATTCGCAAGAGTAAGTATTGGGTTTAATTTTTTTTCTTGCTTAGAATAGAAGTTTTTTTTCCAAATAATCCTAAAATCGGAATCGAATTTTAACAACGTTCCCTTGTCGTCAAAGAAAATAAAATTTTCACCATCAAAATTTAATTCAGGCTCGTGATATTCAAAATCTTTTATCTTTGAAAATTTGAATTTCGATCTTTTGCTTACTTCGGCATTTAGATTTTCAATACCTAAGTTATTTGTAAGATAATTTTTTTTAAAATCCAAGTCAGAATTTTTTAAATCTAGTACAAAGTTTTGATTAAACTCTTTCTTTATTATTTCTTTCTTTTGAAATATGATTTTAGTATTTTTTTTTACTTCCTGAATTTCTTTATCTTGTGTCCAAAAACTTGTCTTAGTAAACGAACATCCGATTAGAAAAAAAACAAATAAGACTGAAATAACTTTATTCACTTAAATCTCTATTAAGTCTTTTTTTTGTTTTTTTAATAATATCTTGATTGGCGTACTCGATATTCATGATCTGTTGAAAAAATTCCTTAGATTTTTGCTTTTCATTTTTTGAATAAAAATATTCAGCCATTAGATATAATGCATGAGATTTCCATATACTTTCAGAATTTATTAAAGGATTTAAAATATTAATTAACTCATTTTCACTAA
>CACMTO010000013.1 GCA_902616645.1 uncultured Pelagibacteraceae bacterium | reverse complement strand
TATCTTAACTTATTTGATGTTTTAATATCATATATTTCTAAATTTGGAATCTTGATGAGATTGTAAATAGTATCTGCTTGCGCTGAATTAAAAACAATAAAAATTAATATTATATATCTAAAATAAATCATAAATCTCAATATAGAAGATATTCCAAATTAAAAGAATGTGATACAGTTTTTAGTGTGAAAAAAAAAACTAATAAAGATCCAATTCAACCAGTTAGTGGAACAAAAGTTCCCAGGTTTGCAGGGCCTTCAACGTTTGCTAGATTACCAGAGTTAAGAGATGTAGAGAGTTGTGACGTTGCAATCGTTGGAGTTCCATTCGATGCTGGTACGAGTTATAGACCTGGAGCAAGATTTGGACCTCAAAGTATAAGACAGGCCTCAAGGCATTTAAGAACCAATTATCATCCAAGTTATGATGTTGAACCGTTTAAAATTCAACAAGTAGCAGATGCTGGAGATATTACCTGCAATCCATTTAATATAAATGAAGCAATAAAACAGATAGAGATAGGAGCTGAGGAGTTATTAAAAAAGGTTGGAGGTATTATTTGTTTAGGTGGAGATCATACAATTGCTTTTCCCCTCTTAAAAGCAGTGAATAAAATTAACAATGGACCAGTAGCATTAGTACACTTTGATGCTCATCTTGATACTTGGGATACATATTTTGGGGCTCCATACACTCATGGAACTCCTTTTAGAAGAGCGAGGGAAGAAAATTTATTTTTAGATGATGCATCAATGCATGTTGGAATTAGAGGTCCTTTATATAGCAGAGATGATATTAAGAATGATGAGAGTTTTGGATTTAAAATTATTCATTGCGATGAATTTCAATCAGAGGGAACAGATAATATTGCTGAGAGAATAAAGAAAAGAGTAGGAAAAAATCCTTTATATTTATCTATAGATATTGACGTATTAGACCCTGCTTTCGCACCTGGAACTGGAACTCCAGAAATTGCTGGAATGACCTCAAGGGAAATGGTTAACGTTTTAAGAGGCTTATCGGGCTTAAATCTTATATCAGCAGACGTAGTTGAAGTTTCACCAGCATATGATCATGCTGAGGTCACATCACTTGCTGCTGCTACAATTGTTTATGAATTAACTAATTTATTTGCAAAAAAATAACAAAGAGTTAGTAAAAATTATGAAAGATAAAAAAAATTTTTATATAAATGGAAAATGGCAGACTCCAAAAAGCAAACAACTAATTGAAGTTGTTAATCCTTCCACTGAAGAAAAATGTGCGATTATAACTCTTGGTAATAAGGAAGATGTCGATATTGCTGTAAATTCAGCTAAAGAAGCTTACTACTCTTGGGCTTTTTCAAGCAAAGATGAAAGATTAAAACTTTTAGAAAAACTTTATGAAAATTATAAAAAAAGGTGGGCAGATATATCTGAAGCGATTACTACTGAAATGGGTGCACCAAAAGACTTTGCAACGAAGCTTCAAGTAGGTACGGGAGCTGCTCATATTAAATCTTTTATAAAACATCTTAAGAATTTTGAATTTGAAAAACCTTTAGGTGATCATGCTCCCAATCAAAGACTTTTATACGAGCCTAAGGGAATCTGTGCATTGATAACACCATGGAACTGGCCAATGAATCAGGTTTGTCTAAAGGTAATACCTGCCTTAGCATCAGGATGTACAATGGTTTTAAAACCATCTGAGCTTGCTCCATTATCGTCAATGATTTTGACTGAAATTATCGATGAAACAAAATTTCCTCCAGGAGTATTTAATTTAATAAATGGTGATGGAAATATAACTGGTGATGCACTGACACGACACCCAGATATTAACATGATTTCTTTTACTGGTTCGACTAGAGCTGGTGCTTTAATTTCACAAAATGCAGCTAATGATTTTAAAAGAGTAAGTTTAGAGTTAGGTGGTAAAGGAGCAAATATAATTTTTAAAGATGCCGATCCAAAAGCTATTGAATGGGGTGCTTTAAGATGTTTTAAAAATTCAGGTCAATCATGTAATGCACCAACAAGAATGTTAATTGAAAAATCCCATTATAATGAATCTTTAGATAGATTAATAAAATATACTAATGAAATTGAGGTAGGAGACCCTAAAAAAGAAGGAGAACATATTGGCCCTGTAGTTTCTGAGGCACAGTATAATAAAATTCAATCTTTAATCAAAAAAGGTATCGAAGAAGGTGCAAAACTAATCGCAGGAGGGCTTGGTAAACCGAAAGGATATGAAAAAGGTTATTTTGTAAAACCCACAGTCTTTGCTGATGTAAATAATAGTATGGAAATTGCACGAACAGAAATTTTTGGACCTGTTTTATCTGTAATACCTTTTGAAACTGAAGCTGAGGCAATAAAAATAGCTAACGATACACCTTATGGTTTAACGAATTATGTTCAATCTCAAGACAAAGAAAAAGCTCGAAGGGTTGCTAAAAAACTCAGATCAGGAATGGTTGATGTTAATGGCGCTGGCATAGCAATTGATACTCCTTTTGGAGGGTTCAAACATTCTGGAATAGGGCGAGAGGCCGGAGAACATGGTCTTCAAGAATTTTTAGAGGTAAAATCAGTAGGTGGATGGAGTTAATTAATTGATGACTTTTCTCTAATACCATCTAAAAATTTAAGACATTTTTCAATTTCACTTAATTCAATAAATTCATCAACTTTGTGAGCCTGTTCAATTGAGCCAGGTCCACACACCACTGTACTCATACCAATTTCTTGGAACAAACCTGCCTCAGTTCCAAATGAAACAACATTTCTAGAATTATCACCTGTTAAACTTGAAACAAACTCACATGCCTCAGAGTTCTTAACACGATTAAAACCAATTATTTCTCCGATTATTTTTTTTTTAATATTCGATTTAGGAAAAGTCTTTTTCATTTCAGGCAAGAGAACCTTTTCCGCGAACTCATCGATTTTTTTATTTAGAAATGTTCCATCTTCTTTTACAACTGGTCTTGTTTCCCAATTAATATGACATTTGTCAGCAATAACATTATGAGCTATTCCTCCAAATATTCCTCCAACTTGTAATGTTGAAAAAGGAGGATCAAAAATTGAGTCTTCAGGTTTACGTCTTTTAAGTTCGTCTCTTAATTCTATCAATTTATTTGCATATCTAGTAGCATACTCAACCGCACTAACCCCCTTGTTTGGTTGAGAACTATGTCCCGCTAGACCTTCAAAATAAGTTGTATATTCATAGCATCCTTTATGAGCATCTATAATTTTCATTTTTGTTGGCTCACCAACAATACAAATTCCCTCTTGAATTTTTCTTTTTTTTAATTCCTTGATAAGAATAGGTGCTCCGATACAAGCAGTCTCTTCATCAAACGTTAATGAGTAATGTATATCTCTTTTTAAATCTTCCTTTGAATAAACAGGAGCAAAAGCTAATGCACAAGCGATAAATCCTTTCATATCACATGCGCCCCTTCCATAAAGTTTATTATCTTTAATAGTAGCTTCAAAAGGATTTGTAGCCCAACTTTTTGAAACTGGTACAGTATCTGTGTGTCCAGACAAAATGATTGGCTTAACACCATTTGATTTCCTTGCTTTAATTGTTGCAAAAAGATTAACTCTTTTTTTTTTCATCATCATAAGTTTTAAAAGATGATGCTCCGTATTTTTTAAGGAAATTTTCACAATAATTTATTAAATTTGAATTATCTTCACCTGAAATAGTTCTGAATCCTATTAGATCAGTTAAAATTTTAATTGAATTTGTGTATAATTCTCTCAAATTTATTTCTGTACTCATAGCTAATAATTATTATAAATACTGCAATTATGAAAGAACAAATAACATATAATATCTTTGATAAAGTAGATATACGAGTTGGTACAGTTATTTCTGTTAAAAAAAATGAAAAAGCTAGAAAACCCTCACTTGTTGTTGAAGTAGATTTTGGAGATGAAATTGGAATTAAACAATCATCAGCTCAAATTACACATTATTATAATGAAGAAAATTTAATTGGAAAACAGGTTATTGGTGTTTGTAATTTTGCTGAAAAAAATATTGCTGGAGTAATTTCTCAAGTACTAATTTTGGGCTCAATAGATAAAGACGGAAAAGTGATATTGGTTCATCCATCTCAAAAATCAGAGAATGGTCTACCAATTGCATAAAAATATTAAATTTTTGAGTAAATTTGCGACAAATGATAAATTTATTAAGTAATATAATTATGCTAAGTCACATTCTTCTTTTAGGCACAATTAAGCGCTATATATAAATTATGAAACCAGGAAATAAAAATTCTTATGATTCTTTAACAGATTTTAATTTAGAAGGTAAAAATTATAAGATTTATTCTCTAAAAAAAGCTGAAAAAAATGGCTTAAGTAATATTTCAAAACTACCAAAATCACTTAAAGTTCTTCTTGAAAATCTTCTTAGATATGAGGATGATATATCTGTCACACAAAATCAAATTGAAGCTATTAAGATCTGGTTAAAAGACAAAAAATCTAAAACAGAGATAGCATATAGGCCAGCAAGAGTTCTTCTCCAAGATTATACTGGTATCCCAGCCGTCGCAGACCTTGCTGCTATGCGAGAAGCTGTGCAAAAAAAAAATAAAGATCCAAATAAGATTAATCCTCTCTCTTCTGTAGATCTCGTAATTGACCATTCAGTGCAAGTAGACCAGTCAGCAAAAATTGATTCCTTTGATAAAAATGTTGAGATTGAATTTAACAGGAATGGAGAAAGATATTCATTTTTAAAATGGGGGCAACAAGCTTTTGATAATTTTAGAATTGTACCTCCAGGGACAGGAATATGTCATCAGGTAAATTTAGAATATTTATCAAAAGTGGTATGGAATGAAGATTTTAATGGTGAAAAATATCTTTTCCCTGATACTTTAGTAGGAACAGATAGTCATACTACAATGGTAAATGGCCTTTCTGTTTTGGGTTGGGGTGTTGGAGGCATAGAAGCAGAGGCAGGCATGTTAGGCCAACCAATATCAATGTTAATTCCTGAGGTTATTGGATTTGAGGTAAAAAACAAAATGCCTGAAGGCACTACAGCCACAGACTTAGTTTTGACAGTCGTTAAATTGTTAAGAGATAAAGGTGTTGTAGGAAAATTTGTAGAATTTTATGGAGATGGCTTAAAAAATCTTTCACTTGCGGACCGTGCAACAATTGCAAATATGGCACCTGAATACGGAGCTACATGTGGCTTCTTTCCTATCGATGAAGAAACTATAAAATATCTTAAATTCTCTGGCAGAGATCAATCTACTGTCAAAATAGTTGAAGAGTATGCTAAAGAACAAGGATTATGGGCAAGCAATGATATAGAATTTACTGACACTTTATCACTTGATATGTCCACAATAGTACCAACAATATCTGGACCAAAAAGACCACAAGATAAAGTTTTATTAACTGACGCTTCTAATAGTTTTAAAGAAAGCTTTTTACAATTAACAAATAAAAAAGATTATTCATCCTCAAAAGTTTTAAATACTGATTATGAAATTAGAGACGGCTCTATTCTTATTGCAGCAATAACTTCTTGTACAAACACCTCAAATCCAAACGTCTTAATTGGTGCAGGACTTCTTGCAAAAAAAGCTGTAGAACTTGGCCTTAGTGTAAAACCTTGGGTGAAGACTTCTTTAGCTCCTGGATCTCAAGTCGTAACTGATTATTTACAAAAAGCTGGCTTAAATACTTATTTAGATAAACTTGGTTTTAATTTAGTTGGATATGGCTGCACCACTTGCATAGGAAACTCTGGACCTTTAGCTGATAATATTGTTGAGGCAATTAAAAAAGAAAATATTTATGGTGTATCTGTTCTATCTGGTAATAGAAATTTTGAGGGAAGAATTTCTCCTCATATAAAGGCAAATTATCTAGCATCACCTCCATTGGTTGTAGCTTATGCTTTAGCAGGTCACATGAGTTTTGACTTATATAAAAATTCTTATGGAAAGGATAAAAATGGCAAAGATATTTTCATGAAAGATATTTGGCCAACTAACAAAGAAATTGAGGATACATTAAAGTCTGCTCTTAATGCAGATATGTTTGTTAAAAGATACTCTAATGTCTCAGAAGGTCCAAAACAATGGCAACAAATTAAAACAAAAAAGAGTAGTATTTATGAATGGGAGGAAAATTCAACTTACGTAAAAAAACCTCCTTTTTTTGATAATCTACCTGACAAGCCTGAAGGTTTTAAAAATATTAAAGACGCAAGACCATTGCTGATATTAGGAGACATGATTACCACTGATCACATTTCTCCCGCTGGAAACATCCAAAAAGAGAGTCCCACAGGAGAATATTTTATGAAGCATCAAATTTTACCTAAAGATTATAATTCTTATGGCTCAAGAAGAGGAAATCATGAAGTTATGATGAGAGGAACTTTTGCAAATATAAGAATAAGAAATGAAATGGCGCCAGGGACAGAAGGAGGTTTTACAAAACTTTACCCCGAAGGAACTGTAATGCCAATTTTTGATGCAGTAGTAGAGTATAAAAAAAGAGGTACTGATCTTGTAGTTTTTGGCGGAAAAGAGTACGGAACTGGATCTTCCCGTGATTGGGCCGCCAAAGGAACAAAACTCCTAGGTATAAAAGTTGTAATTGCAGAAAGCTTTGAGAGAATACATAGATCGAATTTAATTGGCATGGGTATTTTACCCCTGCAATTTATAAATAATATTAATCGAAAAAATTTAAAATTAATTGGATCTGAGCTAATAAACGTTAATGATATAGAAAAAGGTATTAACCCATCCGACAAAGTTGAAATTGAGATAAAATATGCCTCTGGAGAAATTAAGAAAATTAAAACATTATGTAGAATAGATACAAAGAATGAATTGGAATATTACAAAAATGGTGGGATATTACATTACGTTCTTCGTAATATGATTTAAATATGGA
>CACMTO010000012.1 GCA_902616645.1 uncultured Pelagibacteraceae bacterium | reverse complement strand
TTTTATACTTTAATAGTTAAACCAAATTTTGGTTGTTCGACTAGTCAAATTTATGCCATGGTTAAAAAGTTTAAAAAACCTCAATTTAATAGACCAAAAAAAAAGATGTTCGAAGTAAATTTTTTAAAAAAATCAGGTAATTGCTTAGAAGAAATAGCTTTTTTAAAATATCCAAAATTGAAATCATTAAAGATTTTCTTAAAAAATTTAGCAAACCCAGTTTTTGTTAGAATGACTGGCTCTGGGTCAACATTAGTCGCATATTATAAATCGAAAAAAAGATGTGAAAGTGCGAAAAAAAAGTTTAATAGCAAATATAAAAATTACTGGTGTATATCTTCAAAAACTATATAAATTTTCTTTTTTTGTGTTATACGAACTTTATAATATTGGGGCGTAGCCAAGCGGTAAGGCACGGGTTTTTGGTACCTGCATCCTAGGTTCGAATCCTAGCGCCCCAGCCAACTATGAAAAGCTTTTTAGACAAAATTTTTTTAAGATCAAATAATTTAGACAAAGTTAGCAAAAAAATTAAAAATCTAAATAAAGTCACCCCTATAAAAAAAATTTTTGAGGCAATAACCTCTTATTCATTAGACGGAGAAATTAGATATGTGGGCGGATGCGTTAGAAAAATCCTTTCTGGAGAAGAGGTTGATGATATAGACATGGCAACAAATTTGAATCCTGATCAGGTATGTAGTGCATTAAAAAAAAAAGATATAGAGTATTTTGAAACTGGTATTGAGCACGGAACAGTTACAGCATTAATCAACGGGCATAAGTTTGAAATAACGAGCCTTAGAGAGGATATCTCAACAGATGGAAGACACGCCAAAGTTAGATTTTCAAAAGACTGGAAAAAAGATGCTTCAAGAAGAGATTTTACAATAAACTCAATTTACTCGGATTATGAGGGAAATCTATTCGATCCTTTTAATGGAAAAAAAGATTTAGAGGCCGGTATTGTAAATTTTATTGGGGATGCTGACAAAAGAATTAAAGAAGATTATCTTAGAATATTAAGATATTTAAGATTTTTTTCAAATTACTCAAACCAGCCTCATAGTGTTGAGATTATAAAAAATTTAAAAATAAATATTAAAGGAACAAGTAAATTATCTAAAGAAAGACTACTAGATGAATTAATAAAGATAAGTAAATTGGAAACACTCGAAAAATTAACAAAAAATAAATTTAGTCTAGAAATAATTTTACTGGTTTTTCCTGAATTAAAAAATATTCATCTTTTTTCAAATTTAACCTCTTACAAAAAAAAAATTTTGATTAAAAGTGATTTTATCTTTTTGTTGTCTTTGATGATAATTGACAACACCGATAACTCAGATTATTTTTTGTATAGATTTAATATTTCAAAAAAAGATCAAAAAAGAATAAAAGTTATTTCTAATTTTTTTAAAGAAAACAAAGCATCGAAAGTATTTACAGAAAGAAATATGAATAAATTTTTTTATTTCAAAGGAAAAGAAGCTTTGATTGATATATTAAATTTCAAGATAATTAAATCAAAGAAATTTGATGAAAAATTAATAAATCTTAGAGATTTTTATATTAGTAAAGAAAAACCGATAATGCCTATTAGCGCAGATACGTTAATGGTAAAATATAAAATTCCAGAAGGGAGGCATTTGGGATTAAAGTTAAAAATATTAGAGGATAAATGGGTAGATAATAATTTTAAAATTTCAGATCAAGAAGTGGATCATATTCTCAAAGGTTAGATGTATTTTACATCCTTAATCTCGAAATTTTTTATTCCAGCGGGTGTATTTATTTCAACTAAATCATTTTTATTTTTTCCAATTAAACCTTTTCCTATAGGTGATTGAAAATAAATCAGTTTTTGCTTTAGATCTGCTTCATCTTTTCCAACAATTTTGTAATTTATTTTTTCTCCACTATCTAAGTTTTCTAAATATACAGTAGCACCAAAGATTACTTTACCGTCGTTATTTAATTTTGTTACATCTATTACATTTGCTCTTGCTATAATATCATTAATCTCAGTTATTCTACCTTCGTTATGAGATTGTTCTTCTTTAGCGGCATGATACTCAGCGTTTTCTTTTAAATCACCATGTGATCTTGCTTCAGCAATTGCAGCTACAATTTCAGGCCTCTTTTTTTCTTTCAGAAAAACTAATTCTTCTTTAAGTTTTTTAAGACCATTTAAAGTAATTGGCTCTCTATCCATAATTATTTCCACTTAGCTAAAGGAGGGAGTGACATCAAAATACCCTCAACATTTCCCCCTGTTTGCAATCCAAATTTAGTTCCTCTGTCGTAAAGTAAGTTGAATTCTGTATATCTACCTCTTTTGATGTATTGCATCTCTTTGTCTTTAATAGTCCACTTTTTTTTTATTTTATTTCTAATTATTTTATTAAAAATTACTTGAAATGTAATACCAACATCCCTTACAAATTTGAAATCTTGCTCGAAATTTTTTTTTTTATAATCAAAAAAAATACCCCCAATACCCCTGGGTTCTTTCCTATGAGCTAAATAAAAATATTCATCACACCATTTTTTATATTTTTTGTAATAATTTTTATTATGACGATTACACATATTTTTTAATATTTTATGGAATTCCTCTTTTTCTTTTTTATCAACTTTGGATGGAGTTACATCCATTCCTCCACCAAACCAATCCTGTGTTGTACATATATATCGAGTGTTAAAATGCATGGCAGGAATTAAAGGGTTTTTCATGTGCATTACAACAGATATCCCTGAGGCCCAAAATTTTGGATCTTTTTGAGCACCAAGTATATTTTTTTGAAACTTTTTTGGAAATTTACCGTAAACTTTTGAAAAATTTACACCTACTTTATCAAATATTTTTCCATTTCTAAGAATACGATATTCTCCGCCACCTTCATCTCTTTTAGAATTTCTTTTCCATGCTGTTGATTTAAATTGAGCATTATTTTTTTCAAGCTTGATAATATCATCACAAAATGTTTCCTGAAGAGTTTTAAACCAACCACTTGTCAAATTTTTTTTTATCTCTAAATCCATATTAATTAAATTTAGTTTGTTTTAAACATTCAGCCAATACAATTGCAACTGATGATGAAATATTTAGTGAACGTTTATTGCTTTTCATTGGGATTTTAAGCCTATTTTTAAGAAGTTTATGGATTTTTTCAGGGACACCTGCACTCTCTCTTCCAAATAAAATTGTATCATTTTTATCAAATTTAAAATCTAAATATGATTCCGAGCCTTTGGTGGTTATTAAAATAACCCTTTGATTTTTTTTCGATTTGAAAAAATGTTCAGAACTTCGATAAATTTTTATTTCTTTTTCATCCATATAATCCATTACAACTCTTTTAAATCTTTTGTCACTTAGTAAAAAACCACAGGGCTCTATAATCTCTAATGTTGCTCCTAAACAAGCACAAGTTCTTATAATCGCTGCCGTATTTTGAGGTATATCAGGCTCATAAAGAGCAACCTTAATTTTTGTGATATTTTTCATATTTCTCAATTTCTTATTATAAATATAAATTTGACTGAGGTAAATTTTATATAATAAAATGTTTTTCTAAATAAATGACTATTAGAAAAAATAAAGAGCTTATTTATCTTATAATTTTGATATTTTTTATTACTTTAATCACTTTATTATCGACCAAATCTAAAACGTCTTTAAAGAGTTTTAAAAATTTTTTTAAATCCACAGATCAATCACTGAAACTATATGATGAAAAATATTTTTCAAAATTATCATTTAACTTAGATCAATTTGATAAAAAAATAAAAGAGCAGAATACAAAAGTTATTAATTTTAAAAAGGATCCTGGTAAAAGAGAAAGTCTTCTTTTGAGAATGGCAGATTCATATTTTACTTTTAAAAAAAAAGTAAAAGAAAAAAAAAAGATAGTTGAAACTAAGAAGCCTATTACCAAAGAACAAATATTACTAAATCCTAAAAATATTAAACTAGTTTATAAATATGCGAGAGAACAATTTAAATTAGGAAATGTTAATGAGGGTATATTTGCAATTAAAAATTTAAGTGAGGTTTATCCAGACAATCTCAAAATAAAGCTAGATTTACTTGCAATTTATAATCAAGCAAAATTAAATGATGAAGCTTTAAGTTTAATTAGTGATATTAAGAAAAATTCAAATATCACAGAAGAGAATCTAAAATTTATTACTAAAATTGAGTCATCAATAAAAGAAAACTTTAATAATAAAACTTTACTAGCTCATATGACAAATCTTTTTACTCACCAGACGAAATCTGCGCCAACTCTCCTTTCAAACATGCAAGAGATAAGTAAACTTTCAGAGGACATTCTTAAAAAAAGAAGTATTAAAAATGAATATGTTGCAAAAAAAAATGTTACCTGGAGTCAAATTCTTCAAAATCCAAAAGATCTTAAATTAAATTATCAATTTGCCAGACAACAGTTTCAAGCTGGACATGTCAATGAAGGTATAGCTTCAATTAAAAGAATGAGTAAAGTTTATCCTGACAATGTCAAAATCAAATTAGATTTACTTAACCTTTATAAAAAAACTGGAATGAGGGATAAAGCATTAGTTTTAATTGATGAAATTAAGCAAAATAAAAATACAACAGAAGATCAATTGGCATATGTAAATCAAATCGAATCTTCATTTAATTTTATTCATAATGAACCAAAAGCAGAACCAAAAAAGTGGATGGTATCTGCAACATTGTCTTATGGATATAATCAAGATAATAATGTCAATGGTATTACAAAGAATAATCTACAAATTAGCAGCAATGAAATAGTTGATTTTGCAGATCCCAGATTTGATAACACTTCAACAAAAAGTATAGGTCTAACTGCCTTTAAGTTTTTTGGTGAGAAGTCATCTATTATGATGAATGTAAACTCAGGACAATCTAATCAAGACCAGGGAACATCAGGAGACTACGATAATTATGGAGCAGTTTTTTCTCTTGATACTTATCTAGGAGGATTAAATCTGGCTCCATATTTAATGTTAAGTAAGTATGAAAATAAATTTAGTGCTGAAATGTTGTCGTATCTCGTTGGTCTTAACGGTTCCTTTTTCAAAGGAGATCGTCATAAATTCAGTTATGGATATTCTTTAGGTGATACTAAATATGATCAAAATACCACTTATACTTCGGTAGGAGATTATAATTCTACAACAAATAGTTTTTCTTTAGGATATGATTTTTATAAAAATGACAAAGTTTCTTTCACTGCAGGTCTATCTTACTCTGATTCTGACGTAGTAGTAGATGCAGGAAATGATTACGAGTCTTATGCCACAGATCTAAGAGTAAATTTTTCTCATCCCTGGGCTTATTTTTCTTTTGGTGATAGTTTAACATTCACAGATTATAAAGACGCCGACACTTCTTTAAGCGCTAGTCAAAGATCTGACGCCGTAAATACTTTTGATTTTTCAATTAGTAAAGCTTTAGGAGATTTTATTACTTTCCTAGATCCCAATAAAAATTTAGTGATAAACTTAGCTTTTGAAAAAACATTTTCAGAGTCAAATATAATGAATTATGATTATATTTCTGACGCAATATCATTCAGTCTTTCCAAATCTTTGAGTTTAAGCAAAAATAATTAAAGTTTTTCTATTATTAGTTGTAAAAATAAAAAAATTAATTTTCAATTGAATCGTATATTTTTTTTTAAAAATGTGAAATAATTTTATGATTACTAATGAAAAATTTTATTGCTCTAATTTTTAGTTTATTTTTTTTAATAGGTACAAGTGTTAAAGCTTTCGAAATGCCAGTTCTTCATGGAGATGTGGAGGTAGGTGTTGATGCAAGTACAAGCTCTTCCACTAAAATAGGTGGTCAAACAATAACTTCAGAAGCATCGGCTTCTACAAGTGCAGAAGCCTCAGCAGGAGTTGAAGTTACAGACACAAGTGTTTCTGCAGAAGCGGGAGCATCAGTTGGTGCAGAAGCAGGAGCAAGCACAACTGTTGGCGGAGTAACAGCAGAAGCTGAAGCATCAGTAGGTGCGGAGGCAGGCGCATCAGCAGGAGCTGAAGTTACAAACACAGCAGTTACTGCAGAAGGAAGTGTTGGAGCATCAGTTAGTGCAGAAGCATCAGCAGGAGTTTCAGGAAGTTTAGATAGTAATACGGATGCGAGTGCAACTGGAGGAGTTTCCGCAACAGCAGGTGCAGGAGCAGAAACGTCAGGTTTCATAGGTTTAGATGATGGTAGAGCGGGTGCTGAAGGAGGAGCAGAAGCATACGCAGGAGCAGCAGTTGAAGCAACGGGTGAAGCTGGAGTTGATGGAAAATATGGTGGAGCTACTGTTGGTAGTGGTGCTTCAGTAGGAACTTCAGTTGGAGGTGAAATTGGTGGAGGAGCTTCAATTGGAACAGATGGCGTTGTATCAGCAGAAGTGGATATAGGCGCAAGACTTGGTATTGGTGCAGAGGTTTCCCTTGCGGTTGAAGTAGATACTTTTGCAATAGCCCAAGATGTTTATAAGGCAAAACCAATTGAAGGCACTCTTCAAGCTGCAGGACAGGTTACAACATCTAAAGAAGCTAAGTTAGTTAGAAGTGCAATAGATGATCAAGCTAAACAATTAGGAGTGAAAAAAGAAATAGATGCTGTCGGTAATGTTGTGAACGCAGCAGCCAAAGGAAAAATTCAAGAAAAATTAAAAGTCAGAGAAACAAAAAAGAAAGCAGCTAAAGCTGTAACCAAAGGTTTTAAACAAGGTAAAAAAACAGGAAAGAAAGCAATTTCTCAAGCAACAAATGTAGCTAACCAAACAGTGAGATTAGCAAGTTTAAATGTTCCAGCATCAGCAATAAATTCTAAAGTTCAAGCTCAAGCCGCAGCAGACAAAGCAAAAAAAGCAGCAGAGGCAGTTGCTAAAGAAGCTCAACAAAAATCAGAGAAAGCAGCACAAGATGCTAAAAAGAAAGCAGAAGCCGCAGCCGCAGCAGCAGCCGCAGCTCAAAAAAGAGCATCAGAGGCTGCTAAACAAGCTGCTATTGAAGCAAAATTAAAAGCAGAGAAGGCAGCTAAGAAAGCAGCAGAAGCAGCTAAAAAGAAAGCTGAGCAAGCAGCAGCAGCCGCAAAAAAAGCAGCTGAAGAGCAAAAACGTAAAGCAGCAGAGGCAGCAGCAGCAGCCAAAAGAAAAGCTGAGGCAGCAGCAAAAAGAGCATCAGAGGAAGCTCGTAAGAA
>CACMTO010000011.1 GCA_902616645.1 uncultured Pelagibacteraceae bacterium | reverse complement strand
TTGCGGAAGGCTGTAGAGGTCATTTAGGTAAGCAGCTAATCCAAAAATTTGAACTTGATAAAGATAAAGACCCACAACAGTATGGGATTGGATTTAAAGAAATTTGGGAGATTGAAGAAAAAAATCATGAGGAAGGATTAGTGATGCATACAGCTGGCTGGCCTTTAGATAAAAGTACTTATGGAGGAAGCTTTATTTATCACGCGGAAAATAAACAACTTTATTTAGGTTATGTAATTGGTTTAGATTATAAAAATCCACATCTATCTCCTTTTGATGAATTTCAAAGATTCAAAACTCATCCTGCAATCAAAAAGATAATTGAAGGTGGAAAAAGAATATCCTATGGAGCTAGAGCATTAATAGAAGGAGGCCTTCAAAGTCTTCCAAGAATGTTTATGCCAGGAGCATTACTTATTGGTTGTGATGCAGGAACATTAAATATGCCAAAAATTAAAGGATCCCACACCGCAATGAAGAGCGGAATAATTGCAGCAGAAACAATTAATGATCATATTATGTTAGGTAAAGATTTATCTTCTTATGAGGAAAAATTAAAAAAAAGTTGGTTGTATAAAGAATTATTTGAGGCGAGAAATGTTAAACCAAGTTTTAGCTGGGGATTGATTTTAGGTATAATATTTACAGGAATTGATCAGATTTTGTTTAGAGGCAAATTACCTTTTACTTTAAAACACAAGCATGCCGATCATGAGACTTTAAAACCAGCGAATGAAATGCCTAAAATCGATTACCCTAAACCCGATAATATAATTACATTTGATAAAACAAGCTCAGTTTATTTAACAGGCACAAATCATGCTGATAACCAACCAGTACACTTGAAATTAAAAGATCCAAATCTACCGATAAATTATACATTAGAAAAATATGATGAACCTGCGCAAAGGTATTGTCCTGCAGGTGTTTATGAAATTCAAAAAGAGAAAGATGTTAATAAGTTTGTAATTAACTCTCAAAACTGTATTCACTGTAAAACCTGTGATATTAAGGAACCTTCTCAAAATATTATTTGGATAACACCCGAAGGTGGCGGTGGACCAAAATATGGCAATATGTAATTAAGATAGATCTATTGCAAATTTTTTTAAAGTTTCAATTGGTATAATTTTTAAAGTATTTTCATGGGTCCTTTTTAGAAATATTGGACATCCTTTTCCTGCTTCTATTGCTTTAGCATACCATGATGCACATACACACCAACCGTCTCCATCTTTTAATCCTGGAAAGCCAAATTCTGGATGAGGAGTTATAAGATCATTACCAGCACTTTTGCACCATTCTAAAAATTCTGTTGTGACTTTTGCGCATACGGTATGAACACCCCGATCATTTTCATCTGTATTACAACAACCATCCCTGTACCATCCTGTCAAAGGATCCAAAGAACATTCCTCAAGTTTTTCACCTAAAACATTTTTTTGATTTTTATTCATTTAAATTTTAGTTGGATTGGGTTGATCTTTATAAACTTTTTCTGGATCAAATTTTTTATCTTTTTCAGTGAAAATCATTTCGACTTTTCGGCCATTTTCTATTGGTCCTAAAGGGATTGATCTATAGAAACAAGATCTATATCCTACATGGCAACTAGCACCATTACCTATATCTACTGAAAGCCAAATCGAGTCTTGATCATCATCTATCTTAATTTCAATCACCTTTTGTATAAAGCCACTAGTTTTTCCTTTATGCCAAATAGTTTTTCTTGATCGGCTAAAATAATAAGCTTCTTTAGTCTCGATTGTTTTTTTTAGTGCCTCAACATTCATATAACCATGCATCAAGATTTCTTTTGTATTATAACAAGTTGTGATCACAGGTATGAGACCATCATTATCAAATTTTGGTGATAGTAGGTTTCCTTCTTCTATTTCAAGTACATTTTCTCTTTTTTTGAACATAAATGGTAATTATGTAGCATATATATAGAGATATTAAATATTTTAAAAATGTACATTTATATGTATAAAACACTCAATGAAATTAGATAAAGATATAGATACCAACCAAAAACAGAAAAAAATATCAGATAAAGATGCTGAGGAAGCCTTCAAAACAATACTTTCTTGGATGGGCGAAGATCCAAACAGAGAGGGTTTGCTTGAAACCCCCAAAAGAGTAGTAAAAGCTTTCAAGGAATATTTTAAAGGCTATTCAGAAGATCCTAGTAAAATTTTAGACAAAACTTTTGGCGATGTAGATGGCTACGATGATATGGTTATTCAAAAAAATATTTCAGTTCAAAGCCATTGTGAACATCACATGGCACCGATAATTGGCAAAGCCCATGTTGCTTATATTCCAAAAAATAGAGTTGTTGGCTTAAGCAAATTGGCAAGAGTAGTCGAAGTTTTCTCAAAAAGACTTCAAACTCAAGAGAGGCTCACCATGCAAATTGCGAATACCTTAATGGAGTCTTTGGATGCAAAAGGAGTCGCTGTGACTATAGACTCAACTCACCAATGTATGACTATGAGAGGAATTAAAAAAGAACAAGCAACAACAGTAACTAATTATTATTTGGGTCAATTTAAAGAGGATCTTAGTTATCAAAATAGATATTTAAGATTTATAAGTATATCAAAAGACTAAAGTGCCAGATCAATTTAAAGCTCTTATACTTAATCAAGAAGGTGAGAACTTTAAAAGAGAAATAAAACCTATTGATGAAAAGTTTCTAAAAACCGGTGATGTTACTGTTAAGGTTCATTTTTCATGTTTAAATTATAAAGATGCTTTAATTTTAAAAAATGGTGCGAGATTAGTTAAAGAATTTCCTCATATTCCTGGGATAGATTTTTCTGGGGTTGTTGAGGATAGCAAACATCAAAGCTTTAAGTCTGGTGATGAGGTAATTTTAACCGGATGGAGAGTAGGTGAGATTTATTTTGGTGGTTATTCACAATACGCAAAAGTAAACGGAAATTTTTTAGTTAAAAAACCTAAAAATTTAGATTTAAGACAATCAATGATACTCGGTACGGCAGGCCTAACTGCTCTTATGTGCTCATTCACAACAAAAGTAACCCGTGAAGAACTTCTTTTAGGTGAAAAAGTTGAAAATGTTATCGTTAGTGGAGCTTCGGGAGGAGTTGGGAGTATGGCAGTGATGATGTTAAATAAACTTGGTTGTAATGTTACTGCTGTAACTGGAAAAAATAGCAACTCTGATTATTTAAAATCAATCGGAGCTAAAAATGTTATAAATACTAGTGAAATGATGAAAGACTCTAGACCATTAGACAAAGGTTTATGGGATGGCGCTGTAGATACTGTTGGAGGTAAAGTTTTAGAAAATATTCTTGCACAAACTAAAGACTCAGGAATTGTATCAGCTTGTGGAAATGCAGCTGATATAAAACTTAATACAACAGTTATGCCATTTATAATTAGAGGTGTTAAACTATGGGGAATAAATTCTGTTACAGCCTCCATTAAAAGAAGACAATTTTTATGGAATGAAGCTAATAAGTTAATTGATTTTGAAACATTAGAAAAATCAATAAAAGAAATTAGCTTAGAGGAAGTTATTGATATTTTTCCAAAAATGCTAAAAGGAGAAACTTCAGGCCGATACATAATAAATTTAAATAAATAATGGATTGGGACAAGTTAAAAATATTTCACGCAGTAGCTGAGGCAGGAAGCTTTACAAATGCCACTGTAAATTTAAATTTAAGTCAATCAGCAATAAGTAGACAGATACAATCACTAGAACAAGATTTAAAAGTACAACTATTTGAAAGGCATGCTAGAGGACTTACGCTCACAGAAAATGGTGAATATGTATTTAAAACTGCCCATGAAGTAATTACTAAGCTTAAGGAGGTAGAGACATCATTAGGTGATCAAAAACACAAACCCACTGGAAAACTAACTATCACTACGGTAAGAAGTTTTGGAACACACTGGCTTACTCCTAGAATTCAAGAATTTATGGGTTTAAACCCTGAAATTGACATAGAACTGATATTTGACGACAAGGAGCTGGATTTGAGCACCAGACAAGCAGATATAGGAATTTTTATGAGAAGACCTAAACAACTTAATTATATTCAAAAGAAACTAGTAGATATTAAATACCATATCTACGGATCAAATAAATATTTGGAAAAAAATGGAATGCCAAAAACAATAAATGATTTAAATAAGCATAAATTTATATCTTTTGGAAAAGGTGCACCATCACCGGTATATAATCCAGACTGGGCTTTAAAACTTGGAATGCATGATGGAAAAAAAAGAAAGTCTATTATGAAAGTAAATAGTGTAATGGGCTTACTTTTAGCAGTAGAGAGCGGAGTTGGTCTTGCTGCTTTACCTGATTATTTGGTATCTAATTCAAATAATGTAATAAAAGTGTTGCCTAAATCTGAGGGTCCAATAACAGAAGCTCATTTTGTTTATCCTCAATCACTCAAAAATACAGCTCGAGTTCAAGCTTTTCGTAACTTTTTATTTAGCAAAATAGGCGATTGGAAAGCATAAACTGCGACACTATTGCGATTGATAATCATTATCAATGAGAATAATTCTCATTCTCATACTAACAAATGCGGAAGAACGAAGAGATATGAGAAAAACATCAATATTTGCTTTAATCACGTCTATTTTTGTATCAACAATTGTTTATGCAAATGAGATAAATGTTTTTAATGCAAGACACTACAAAGCTGACGCCGAGCTTTATTCTAAATTTACAAATAAGACTGGAATTAAAGTAAATTTAATTAATGGTAAGGCAGGAGCTCTGGAAAAAAGGATAATTAAAGAGGGAGCTGATTCTTCTGCAGATTTGTACATTACAGCAGACGCTGGAAGATGCGGAGCATTCAAAGCAAAAGGAATGACACAAGGTGGATTAACTTCCGCAGCTATTAAAGCGGCAGTGCCATCTAATTTTAGAACTTCACATTGGGTTGGTGTAGCAAAAAGAGCAAGAATAGTTTATTACGCTCCTGAGAGAGTAACTGGTGCTGAACTATCAGGATTGACTTATGAAAGTTTAGCTGATCCAAAATGGAAAGGTAGACTGGTAATTAGAAAATCAAGCAACATTTACAACAAATCTCTTGTAGCATCATTAGTTAAAAATAATGGTAAAGCAGCTACAGCTGAATGGGCAAAAGGGGTTGTTGCTAACATGGCAAGGACACCCAAAGGAAATGATAGAGCACAAATAATGGCAGTGGCAGCTGGAGAAGCTGATATTGCAGTTGGTAATACTTATTATTTAGCTCTGATGTTATCTGGAAACAAAGGAGCTGAACAACAAGCAGCAGCAAAAAAGGTTAAAGCTTTTTTCCCTAATCAAAATGACAGAGGAACACATATGAACATTAGTTGTGCTGCATTAGTTAAAGGCGCACCTAATAAAGCAAATGCTATAAAACTTGTTGAATTTTTATTAACTCCTGAAGCTCAAGAACACTTTACAAATAATACTTTTGAGTTTCCAATGATAGATGGTGTTTCACCTAATCCTTTAGTGGTAAATAATTTGGGGCTAGATTTTAAACAAGACCTTAAAACAAAAGTTTCAAGTTATGGTGCAAAACAAGCAGATGCATTAGAAGTAATGACAGCTGCAGGTTGGAAATAAAAATGGTAAAAGAAAAAAAATTTATTTCTGATATTGATTTAAATAAATCTTCCAAAGCATGTTCCCCATGTATGTTGGAGTGTGAAAAAATTAATAAAAGAATAAATAAAAGAAAAATTTCAGAAATTAAAACTGAAGAAGTTCCGCATATTCTTAAAGTATTTAATTTTTGATTTTCTTTAAAAGTGTCCAGCGCAATTAAAAAATTAGCACTGGACACTTTGTTTTTTTCATGTTTATAAGGCGGATTGTAATATGAAATTTAATAGTTGGTATCTTTCCTCTCTCTTAATATCTTTTTTTGTTCTAATTCCTATAATAACAGTATTTACAAGTTTTTTCGAAAGTACGTCTAATTATTTTGAAATATTAAAAAATACTTTCTTAATAGAATATATTTTAAATTCATTATTGTTACTATTTTCTGTTTTGATTTTAACTTTTTTTTTAGGCACTGGTTCAGCATATCTCGTTTCTTTTTACAAATTTCCAGGGTGTAATTTTTTTAAATGGGGATTAATACTCTCTTTTGCAGTTCCACCTTATATATATGCATATTCGTTGACTGCTTTTTTTGAAAATTATGGAACAGCATTCACTATTTTAAAAAACCTATTTGGGGATGCAAATTATAATAAATTTATTCCTAAATTTGACGGTATGTTTGGTGCAATTATATCAATCTCTTTTTCTCTATATGCATATGTTTATATCTTAGCACGATCATCATTCTTGTATCAGTCTCAAAATTTAATTGATTTAGGTAAAAATCTCAGTTTTTCAAAATTTCAATCTCTTCATAAAATTATATTACCGGCAGCAAGACCTGCAATTATCGCAGGACTATCTTTAGTAGCGATGGAAACTTTAGCAGAATTTGGTGCGGTAGATTTTTTTTCAATAAATACATTAACAACTGGGATTTATAACTCCTGGATAACATTTGATGATTTGGCTTTTGCTAATAGAATATCCTTTTTTTTGTTGTTATTTATATTTTCTTTATTCATTTTAGAGAACTTATCGAGAAAGAGAGCAAAATATCATTTTAACACCAAAGGTGGTTTTAAACAGAAAGAAAAAATTAAACTTGAAGGAAATAAAGCTTTTTTTGCATCCTTATTTTGTTTTCTTATCTTTTTTGTGGGTTTTCTATTTCCTCTAAGTCAGATGTTGTATTGGACAATAAAATTCCCCGAAAATTTGTTGGATTTAGAGATAACAGATCTTGTTCTTAATACTGTTTATTTGGTTATGCTATCTAGTGTTGTTTTGTTAATATTTTCTCTTATATCAAATTACGGAAATAGAGTCTCAAATAATAAAATTCTTAATTTACTTTCTACTTTGTCAATTTCAGGATATGCGATACCTGGAGTAATTTTAGCTATAGCTTTTATAACTTTTATAGCGTGGTTCGATGAAAGTATTGTAAAATTATTAGGTTTCTCTTCAATCAAAAAAATTTTTATTGGCTCAATACTTGGATTAGTTTTAGTTTACTTTATAAGGTTTTATTCTTTAGCATTTAATGGAATCAAGTCAGGGTATGAAAAAATGAATATTTCAGTTGATGAAAGTGCATATCTTCTTGGTTATTCGAAAAGAAAAACTTTCATAAACATTCACGTTCCATTTTTAAGGAACTCCTTATTATTTGTTATTATTTTAATTTCACTAGAAATTATTAGAGAATTACCAATTACATTAATTTTAAGACCATTTAATTTTGAAACTTTTGCCACAACGGCTTACATATCTGCCTCAGAAGATTTATTAGAGGCAGCAGCTGTACCGTCATTGTTTTTGATATTAATTGCTAGTTTATTCATTATAATTACATCAAAATATATTTTAAAAGAAAAATAATGAGTAATAATTTTTTTGACGTAAATAATGTTGATTTTTCAATCGGTAATAAAATCAAAGTTAAAAATGTATCGTTTTCTATAAAAAATAGAGGGGAAACTATATGTTTACTTGGTCCATCAGGAATTGGAAAAACAACAATCTTAAGATCAATAGCAGGGTTGGAAAAAATAAATAAGGGTGAAATTAAACTGAATGGAAAATTATTATCATCAGAAAAAAAAAATGTTGAACCAGAGAATAGAAATATATCTCTTTCATTTCAAGAAAACAGTTTGTTTCCTCACTATAATGTAAAAAAAAATATATTATTAGGAGCTGAAAAAAATAAAGATAATAATACTAAATACATCAATTACGATGAATTAATAAGTTTGTTAAATATTTCACAAATATTAAATAAATATCCCCACGAAATTAGTGCAGGAGAGGCACAGAGAGTTTCTCTAGCAAGATCACTTATTACACAGCCTGACTTGTTATTACTTGATGAGCCGTTGTCTAATGTCGATCAAAGTTTTAAGGAAGAAATACAGAGAAACTTGAAAAAAATATTAAAAGATTTAAAAATCACCACCATCATTGTTACTCATGACTCCCATGAGGCGTTTTACTTGGGTTCAAAATGTGGAATAATTTTAAATCAAGAACTAAAACAATTCGATGATCCTTATAACGTTTATCACTTGCCGAATTCAATTGAGGTTGTTAATTTTTTAAATAGAGGCATACTCATCCCTGCTCAAGTTACTAGTCCAAAAAGTTTAGAAAATGAAGATTTAGGTACAATTACTGGTAACTTTATCAAGCCTTTTCCAATAGGCTCAAAAGTTAAACTTTTAATCCAACCTGAGGATTTACATCATGATGATACAAGTAATTTAAAAATGGAAGTTGTGGATAGAAAATTTAGAGGGACAAATTTTATTTATACATTAAAAGCACCAAGTAATGCTTTAATCCCAGTTTTTGTTCACTCACATCACATTCATCAACATGAAATAGATGAAAAATTTGGCATTAAGAGGCCAATTCATATTGATCATATAGTTTGCTTCTAATAAAAAGCATCTTATAAATGAAAACTAATTTTCAAGTCTTTTCAAAAGGAATTATTGATGTAAGTCCGTTTATGATACCAGTGGTACCTTTCGGATTAATCTTTGGAATATTATCTATCGATATTGGATTTAGTCCATTAGCTACAATGGGAATGTCCTTGATAATATTTGGAGGGGCATCACAAATAATTCTTTTACAATTATTTTCAGGAGGGGCTTCTTCATTTATAATAATAAGTTCAGTAGGCGCAGTTAATTCAAGACATCTTTTATATGGTGCAGTAGTTTCCGAACACGTTTCTGATTTGAAGCTAATCTGGAAAATTGTAATCTCATACTTTTTAATTGATCAAGCTTTTGCACTCTCAAATGAATACTTTAAAAAAAATAAAGACAGAAATAAATATTTTCATTTAATTGGTGGTGGTGTTACTTGCTGGATAATTTGGCAATCATCAACATTTTTAGGAATCATTTTAGGGGAGGCCATACCTGAAAAGCTTGGTTTAAGTTTTGCCGTTCCTCTGACTTTTCTGGCATTATTAGTTAACGATTTTCGAAAATTTATAAATATTGTTGTTATTATAACTTCAGGTTTTGTGTCTACTTTAGGATACAATTACATACCATATAAAGCTTATGTAATTGTAGCTGCACTAACTGGTTTAATCGTGGCATTTATTTTAACAAAAAAATTAAAAAATTATGAGTGATTGGTCTTTAATTCTTTATTGTGGATTTGTAACATTTCTTACTAGATTCTCTATGATTGCACTTTTAAAAAAAGAAATGTTTAACGATAGAGTTAGAGAAGTTTTATCATATGTACCTACAGCAATTTTTCCAGCAATTATATTTCCAGCAATTTTTTTAGATAATACTGGATCAATACAAATAGAAGATAATCCAAAAATTCTAGCTGCATTTATAGCAACTTGTATTGGTGTTTTTACTAGAAATATAATTGCGACAATTTTTTCTGGTTTAGCCTCTTATTGGTTTTTAATTTTTGTTGTATAAAAAAATATGCAAAAAATTCTAATAATTTTATTTTGTGTTTTTTCTTTCAACGCTTTTGCAATGGAGAAAAAAACTACTTTTAATAAAGAGTTATTCGATAAAGTACAATCTGATGGTAAAGTTGCTATAGTTAGTTCTTGGATTAAGTATTGTTCTTCTTGTGCTAGTCAGATGAAAGTTTTGAATAAAGCTAAGAACGAATTTGATAATATTGAGTATTTTACATTTGAAGTAACAAATAGGGAAATAGCTGAGTTATTAAATGTGCAATACCAGACTACTCTACTGATTTTTAAAGATAACAAAGAAATTTACAGAAGCGTTGGTGAAACGACTAAAGAGTTAATTTACGAGGCTATTAGATCATCAATTTAGATTGAATTTAAATTTTCTAATCTTAAATTATTTCAATAATACTTGTAGCTAGCTAAATAATATAATAGCCATATAATTATTAAATTTTAAAAAATTTGTCATCAACTGTCATTAAAAATTGGGATAAAAATAATTGGCTCTCATCGAAGAGTTATATTTATAAATTTGTCAATTTCTTAATTAAATCTAATAATTTAAATTCAAATTCAAAAATTTTAGATGTTGGATGTG
>CACMTO010000010.1 GCA_902616645.1 uncultured Pelagibacteraceae bacterium | reverse complement strand
GTAAATCGTCTATATTAGGATCTATTGATCTTGATGATGAACCTCTTTTTTTTTTAAAAATTTTCACAAAGTTCTCCGATTGGCGAACTGAGAGTTTTTTTTCAATTATCTTGTTAGCTACGAACTCTGCATTTTCTAAACCGACAAGGATTTTTGCATGTCCCGCGCTAATTTTTTTATTCTCTATAAGTTTTAAAACAATATCGGGTAAACTTAATAATCTTAATGAATTAGTAATATAACTTCTACTTTTTCCGATAAATTTTGATACTTTATCTTGATCATAAGAAAATTCATCAATTAATCTTTTATAACCTTGAGCTTCTTCAAGTGGATTTAGATCGTGTCTTTGCACATTCTCAACGATTGCAAATTCCAAAGATTTTAGGTCATCAGCTTCAGTAACAACCACAGGAATATCATGAAGTCCCGCCTTTTTAGCTGCAAGCCATCTCCTTTCCCCAGCGATAATCTCATATTTGTCTGGTTGTTTAACTGACTTTCGAACTATAATAGGCTGAATAACACCACGCTCCTTAATTGAGTTACTTAAATCGTCGAGATGGTCTTCATCAAAATTTTTTCTAGGTTGGTTTTTATTTGGTAATATTTCATTTATAGTTAACTTGTTGGTTTTATTCTCAATTTTTGTTTCTCCAATTAGTGAGGACAACCCTCTCCCTAAACCTTTTTTAATTTTTGAGTTCATTACGCGGCACTTCCTACTTTGTTTTCCTGGTTTATAAATTCTTCTGTAAAATTATAATAAGATTTGCTTCCAGGACAATTCTTATCATATACTAAAACTGGTACTCCGTGTGAAGGTGCTTCTGACAATCTTACGTTTCGAGGTATTACCGTTTGATAAACTTTGTCTTTAAAATAATCTCTTGCTTCTTGTTCAACCTGCGATGAAAGTTTGTTTCTTCGATCATACATTGTTAGAAGTATTCCCTGAATTTCCAATTCAGGATTTAAATTGACTTTAATTCTCTCAATCGTCTTCATTAGCTGTGTAAGTCCCTCTAATGCAAAAAATTCCGTTTGGAGTGGCACAAGCAATGAATTAGATGATACTAAGGCCATTACTGTTAATAGGCTTAAAGAGGGGGGACAGTCTATAAGTATATAATCATATAATGCTCTAGAATCGTTTAAATACGCCGTTAATTTAGCCTTAAGTATGAAGGCTCTATCGTTGTCCCCGGCAGTCTCCACCTCTAATCCAGATAAATCTACATTGGATGATATTAAATCAAGATTTTTAAAGTTTGTTTTTTTAATCACGTTTGAAATTGACATTGTACCATTAAGAATTCCATAAATTGTCTGATCAGATTGAGAGGTATTGGATAATCCCAGTCCTGTAGTAGCATTGCCTTGAGGATCTAAATCAATTACTAAAATTTTTTTTCCAAGTTGGGATAACGCGGACGCTAAATTAATTACTGTTGTTGTTTTTCCAACCCCACCCTTTTGATTTATAATTGAAATAATTTTCATGAAACTTTTTTTTTAATTTTTTTAATATTTAATATAAATGAGTCGTTACTCGTTAAACTTTCTTTTTCTTCATAATCTAAATCCCACACCTGAAGAGCTTCATTTAGAGTTTTCCTTCCACTACTTCCCATGAAAAAAATAATATTTTTATATTTTCTAAAATTTTCATTAACTAAGTTTAAAATGACAGGCATTGGTTTAAATGCCCTGGACATAATTGTTCCTGTTTCAATATTTTTAAGTGAAAAGATATCTTTCTGAATTATTTCTGTATTTAAATTTAATTTTTTTGAAACTTCTCTCAGGAAAACACATTTGTGATAGCTTTTTTCATAAAGGTTTACTTTCATGTTATTTTTAATTTTTTTCATCACTATAGCCACTATTAATCCAGGCATTCCACCTCCTGTACCTAAATCTGAGGTTGTATTATAGTTTAAATCAACAAAATCAATGATTTGTGCAGAATCTATTATATGGCGCTCTCTTATTGCCTCTTTTTCATACATTTTTTTACTTATAATGTTAATTTTCTGATTTTTTTCCTGTATCATCGTAATTAAGCTCTCAAGCTCATTACAAGTTTCACGTGAAACATTCAAAGTGGAGATTTTGGAATAAGAATTTAAAATTAAGTTATCCATTAAGCTATATGCTTAATAGACTTTCTTTTGACGTGTGACAACAAAATATATACGGCTGCAGGAGTTATACCATCGATTCTTAAGGCCTGACCCATAGTTTTAGGCCTTATTTCTTTGAATTTGGCTTTTACTTCATTAGAAAGTCCTGAAAATTGATCATAATCAATATTATCTGGTATTGTTAAATTCTCATCTCTTTTGAAAGCTAAAATATCAGCCTTTTGTTTCTTTAAATATCCTCTGTAATGAGAGTTAATTTCAACCTGTTCATCAATATCCTTCCCATAATCGGCGATTTCAGGCCAAATATTCCTTATTTTTGTCATATCAACACTTTTTTGGGTAAGAATTTCCTCTGCTGATCTAAAAACACCATCTTTCGCTATTTTTATCCCAAATTTATCTGCCTTTGAGGGTGATATGTTTAAATTAGACATTTGTAGAGATATTTTGCTTAATTTATTAAATTTCTCCTCAAATAGTTGTTTTCTGTTTTCTGCTATCAGACCAATTTTGATTCCTTTATGAGTAAGCCTTAAGTCTGCATTATCTGACCTAAGACTTAATCTATATTCTGCTCGAGATGTGAACATTCTATAAGGCTCAGCAACACCCTTTGTAACTAAGTCATCTATCATAACGCCAATGTAAGCATCAGATCTATCCAAAATGAAAGGTTCCATATTTTTTAAAGATAAAGCAGCATTAATTCCCGCTATAAGACCTTGAGCAGCAGCTTCCTCATAGCCTGTAGTTCCATTAATTTGACCAGCGAGATAAAGATTTTTTATTTTTTTTGTCTCCAGTGTTAAAAAGAGTTCTCTTGGGTCAATATAATCATATTCAATAGCATATCCTGGTCTAATAACCCTGACATTCTCTAAACCATTGATATTGTTAAGTATTTCATTTTGCACAACCTCAGGTAGAGATGTGGATATACCATTAGGATAAATAGTATGATCATTTAGACCTTCAGGCTCTAAAAATATTTGATGTCTCGTCTTATCAGCAAATTTTACTATTTTGTCCTCAATTGAGGGACAATATCTTGGACCAACACCTTGTATGCTACCAGAGTAAATTGCACTTTTAGATAAATTCTTTTCAATTATTTTATGAACCTTTTCGTTTGTATAAGTCATCGAACAAGAAACCTGCTTGTTTAAATTTTTAGTGGTCAGAAAAGAAAAAAAATATGGATCTTCATCAGCAAACTGCTTTTCCAAATTTTCAAAATTAATTGATCTAGAATCTAATCTAGGAGGTGTGCCTGTCTTTAATCTTCCAATTTTGAAATTATACTTTTCTAATTGTTCACTTAAACCTGTGCTTGGTTTTTCATTAAATCGTCCAGCAGGAGTTCTTTCATCACCTATATGTATCAAACCATTCAAAAAAGTGCCTGTTGTTAAGATTAACTTGTTACAACTCACTTTGTTACCTTTAAGTGTTATAAACCCACTTATTTGGTTATTTTCAAAAATAAACTTTATTACAGGATCTGAAAAAATGCTTAAATTACAGTAGTTTACAAGTTTTTCTTGCATATATTTGCGATATAATGATCTATCAGACTGAGTTCGGGGTCCTCTAACTGCAGGTCCTCTACTTCTATTTAATAATCTAAATTGTATTCCAGACTTGTCTGCCACCTCTCCCATAACACCATCTAAAGCATCAATTTCTCTAACCAGGTGACCTTTACCTAGACCACCTATAGCTGGATTGCATGACATTTCTCCGATTGTATTTTTGTTATGTGTAAATAAAGCAGTATTTACACCAAGCCTTGCTGAAGCTGCTGCAGCTTCACAACCAGCATGACCACCGCCGATAACAACTACATCAAATTGAAAATCTTTTTTCATGGACTAAATTTATATTCGATTAGAATATTTACAAGATTTCTGTTTTTTTTCTTAAAAAAATGTTGTTTATCAACGAAAATCAGTGAAAAACTTCAAAAAAACCGCATAAAACAGCTATTATTTTCCGATACAAAAATCGTTGAAAATACTGCCTAATATCTCTTCTACATCGACTTTACCTACAATCATACCTAATTGTCTTGTAGCTAACCTTAGATCCTCAGCAGCTTTATCAAAATCTTTTTTATCATTTTTATCTGAAAAATTATTCAAGTGATCAACGCACTGTAGCAAATGTTGTCTGTGTCTCTCTCTTGTAATTAAGATATCTTCTTCAGATATAAATTTATTTTCTAAATTATTTTTTATTTTTAAAATTAATTTATCTATATTTAGATTGTCTTTGAGTGAAATTAAAACATGATTAAATTTAGAAATTTCAGGATCTAATTTTTCTTTCAACAGATCAGATTTGTTAATAACTAGAATCGCGTCTTTTTTTAATAAATCATTCAAAAAACCGCTTAAATCAATGTTTTTAGCATCAACTACTACTAACTTCAAATCAGCATTTTCTGCTTTTTTAAGAGATAACCTTATGCCTTTTTTTTCTATTTCATCTTTTGAGTCTCTTATGCCTGCCGTATCCGAAATGATTACTGGGTACCCATCTACATTTAAATGTGTCTCTACAACATCTCGAGTTGTGCCAGCAATTTCGGATACTATAGCAACCTCTCTATTTGATAGATTATTTAATAAACTAGATTTACCTGCATTTGTTGGTCCTACAATTGCAATTTTAAAACCTTCACGAATTATTTCTCCTACCTTTTGATCATTTAAAATTTTATTAATCTCATTTAAAACGTTTGATGAATCTTTTTTTATCTTTTTTAAATTTTCTTCAGGAAGATCTTCATCAGGGAAATCTATTTTAGCCTCTACAAATGATAAGATTTTTAATAATTTATCTCTCAGCTCATTAAATTTATCAGAAGATTTACCTTTCATTATTTTTATAGCTTGTTGTCTTTGGATTTCAGTTTCTGCTGAAATTAAATCTGCTATACTCTCTGCTTTTAATAAATTTATCTTTCCATTTTGAAATGCTAGCTTGGTAAATTCACCAGGTTCGGCTAATCGGCAATTTTTTATTTTAAGAATTTCATTTTGAACTGCTAAAATACCTGCCTTACTCCCATGAATATGAATTTCTACCATATCTTCTCCTGTGTAGCTCTGAGGGCCAGGAAACCATAAAATTATGCCTTCATCTATTAGCTCAGAAGTGTTGATATTGTTTATTTTTCGAAAAGTGGCCATTCTTGCCCTGGGTAATTCCTTATTAGTTAAAGATTTAATTATAAAACCTGAATCTGGCCCTGAAATTCTTATAATAGCGACCCCTGAAATACCTGGACCAGTCGATAAAGCAAAAATAGTCATTCAAAGTTAATATATTATAAATTTAACTATAATGTAATTTAAGTATTTATGTATATATAAATATACATGTGAGCAAGTTATGGAAAATAATAATGAATATTTAAAAAAACAGACATCAATATTAATAAATCTTTATAATGCTAAAAGATATGAAGATGTAATACTTAAAGGGAAAATTTTAATCAAAAAATTTCCTCATCAATTATTATTTTATAACGCAACCTCTTTGTCTCTTTCTGCCGTTGGTAAAAATGAAGAAGCACTTAAACTCCTTTCACAAGCCTTAAGTCAAAATAATAATGATATTTACGTATTAAATAATCTTGGACTTATAAATGGTAATTTAAATAAGAACGAACAAGCTCGTGAATATTATAATAAAGCGTTATCAATTAATGAAAATTTTATTGATGCTCTTGTAAATTTAGCTAATCTTAATCTTAAAGAAAATAAAACGAAAGAAACTAAAGACTGTTTAGAGAGAGCGTCTAAAATAAGTAAATTACCTCAAACAGACATCATAGTTAATCTCGCTTTCGGTCAATACTATCAACATCTTGGAGAATTTAAGGAGGCAATAAGTTATTTCAATATTGTTAATAAACTAAGTCCTGAGAACGTAGCTGCTGATAGGAGCATAAGTTTAATCCACAAGTACGAGGACCCGAGTGATCCCCATTTAAAAACAATGGAGAAAAAAATAAAGTCCATTAAGAACGAGGAAAATCTTCAACACTTATATTTTGCAATGGGAAAGGCCTATGAGGATCTTAAAGAATATAAAAAATCTTTTAATTACATATCTTTGGGAAATAGAATAGCGGATAAAAAAATGAATTATGATGTCAATGACCAAAAAAAAATATTTTTGAATATTAAAAAAATATTTAAAAATCAAAAAACGTTAAATAAATTAAAATGTGATAAACAAATAATTTTTGTTGTGGGTATGCCTAGATCAGGTACTACACTAGCTGAGCAAATTATTTCATCTCATAAAGAAGTTTATGGAGCGGGTGAACTTTCATTCCTAGAATTTGCTGTAAAAGAAAATCTTATGATAAACAATGAATTTATTAATGAAAATGTAGAGGATATTAAAATCAATCAATTTGAAAAAGTGCAAAACGAGTATTTGCAAGGTATTAACTTATTTAATTATAAAGAAAAATATATAATAGATAAAGCGCCATTAAATTTTAAATGGATAGGGTTTATAAAAAAAATTTTTCCTAATTCTAAAATTATACACTGTACGAGGGACCCTATGGACATTTGTTTATCAAATTTTAAAAATAATTTCGCCTCTAAAACCGTAGGTTTTGGTTATAATCTTAAGAAACTTGGCACGTATTTTAATTTATATAAAGATCTAATGGTTTTTTGGAAAGATAAATTTGACAACTATATTTTTGATTTATCATACGAAGAACTTATAAATAATCAAAAAGAAGTTACGCAAAAGCTATTGAATTTTTGTGAACTTTCGTGGGATGAAAATTGTCTAAATCCGCATAAAAATAAAAAGACTGTCTCTACGGCTAGTTTAGCTCAAGTAAGATCTCCAATATATAAAACTTCTGTAAAAAAATGGAAAAAATACGAAGAGGAGTTAACAGAACTTAAAAAGTTGATTTTATAAAAATTAATTATTATTTATGAAGGTTTATTCATTGAGTTAAAAAACTCTGAATTATTTTTAGTGTCTTTTAATTTTGAGCTTATAAACTCAATAGCATCCATTGTACCCATTGGTGCAATTATTCTTCTCAAAACATTCATTTTTTGAAGATCATTTTTATCAAAAAGAAGCTCCTCTCTTCTTGTGCCTGATTTTGTAATATCGATTGCAGGATAGATTCTTTTGTCAGCAATTTTTCTATCAAGAACAGTTTCACTATTTCCTGTTCCCTTAAATTCTTCGAAAATTACTTCATCCATTCTGCTTCCAGTATCAATTAACGCAGTTGATATAATTGTTAGTGATCCACCCTCTTCAATATTTCTTGCAGCTCCAAAAAATCTTTTTGGTCTTTGAAGTGCGTTTGCATCCACACCTCCTGTCAAAACTTTACCTGAACTTGGTATAACTGCATTATACGCTCTGCCTAATCTTGTTATTGAGTCTAAAAGTATAACCACATCTTTTTTGTGCTCAGTCAATCTTTTAGCTTTTTCTATTACCATTTCTGCTACCGCTACATGTCGCTGAGCAGGCTCATCAAAAGTAGAGCTTATTACCTCTCCCTTAACCGTTCGTTGCATGTCTGTCACTTCTTCGGGTCTTTCATCAATTAACAACACAATAAGGTAACATTCAGGGTAATTTTTAGCGATTGAGTTTGCGATACTTTGCAAAATCATTGTTTTTCCGGCCTTCGGAGGGGATATTATAATTGATCTCTGTCCTTTACCAATTGGGCTAACTAAATCTATTAATCTAGGTGTCAAGTCTGGTTTTTTTTCAGTTTTAACTGTTTCAACTTCCATCACTAATTGTTTATCTGGATACAAAGGAGTTAAATTATCAAATGCTATTTTATGACGAGATTTATCAGGTTCTTCAAAATTAATTTTACTTACTTGTAATAATGCAAAATATCTTTCTCCCTCTTTTGGGGCTCTTACAGGTCCCTCAACAGTGTCTCCTGTTCTTAAACCAAATTTTCTTATCTGACTAGGGCTAACATAGATGTCGTCTGGACCTGGTAAATAATTGGACTCCATTGCTCTTAAAAAACCAAAACCATCTTGAAGTAACTGTAAAACTCCGGCACCAGTTATTTCCTCTTTTTCTGCAACCTTCTTTAAGATTGCAAACAGAATTTCTTGTTTTCTTAACGTACTAGCATTTTCAATACCAAGCTCTTCTGCTTGTGTAATTAATTGTTCAGACGATTTCAGTTTTAGTTCTTGTATGTTCATGAATAAATTATTAAGGACTTAATAACGCCAATAATATATACGCTAATTAAAATTATTCAACCCTAGATAGGCTTAAATATTACAACAAAAATGATTAAAATAAGCAATAATGTGGGTATTTCATTAATATATCTATAAAATTTGTGGGAGTGTCTATTTATATCCAATTTAAATTGCCTAAGAATTCTCCCAAGGTAAAAATGATAGAAAGTTAATAATATTACAAAAACTAGTTTTAAAACCATCCATTTTTGTCCTAATTGTCCAAAGCCTATTTCATGGATTAGCAACAATCCAAATATCCATGATAAAGTCATTGCAGGAGTCATGATGTAAAAATAAAGTTTTTTTTCCATGACTTTAAATACATCGGACACCAATAATTTATTACTGTTTTGAGCATGATAAACAAAAATTCTTGGGAGATATAGAAGGCCAGCCATCCAAGAAATAACAGCTACCAGATGGAGAGATTTAAAAAGCAAGTAAGTATTCATTAGAATTATATGTTGTTTTGAATTAAAGATTTTAATAAAGCTATATGATCATCATTGTCATTTAAACATGGCACCATATCAAAATTTTCACCACCAGATTCCAAAAAACTTTCTTTACCCTGGATAAGAATTTCCTCAAGAGTTTCAACGCAATCTGAGGAAAATCCAGGACAAATTGCTAGAACATTCCTTTTTCCTTCTTTGGGTAATTTTTCTAGGGTTTTATCTGTATAAGGCTCAAGCCACTTTTGTGGACCGAACCGCGATTGGAAAGTTGTTTTGATTTCTATATTGTCAAATTTTTCTGAAATTAGCCTCGTAGTTTTATGGCAATAACAATGGTACGGATCTCCTTTATCGAAATATTTTTGAGGTATCCCATGATAAGATGCCAATATTAGATCTGGTTTCCAGTTTATTTCATTTATTTTTTTTTTTAATGAATTAACTAAAGCATCTATATACAAAGGGTGTGATTCATAATGTGGTATTATTTTTAAAGATGGTTGCCATCTCATTCTCATCAATGTTCTGTATATTTCATCACAAACAGTAGCTGTTGTAGCTGCAGCATATTGAGGATACAGGGGAAGTATAACCAGATGCTCACATCCCATTTCGTGTAAATCTTTAATTTTGCTTTTAATACTTGGGTTCCCATACCTCATTGCATAATCAACTATCAAATTTTTTTTAGAGATTAATTTTGATAATTTCTTTGATTGTTGACGAGTGTAATAAAGCAAAGGTGAGATATTTTCATCTTTCATCCAGATCTCTTTATAAGCTTTAGCGGTTTTGGACGGTCTTAGATTTAATATAAAAACATTTAATATTATTTGCCAAATAATTGGATTTACTTCAATTACTCTCCTGTCAGATAAAAACTCTTTCAGATATTTTCTAATATCAAACCAGCTTGTTGAGTCTGGGGTTCCTAAGTTAATAATTAAAACTCCAGTTTTACCAAAACTTATTGGTGGGTGCTCTGAATCTTTAATCATTTGTAATCTTTTACAGTTTTTACTAAATATTCCATCATATTTGGGTCTGTTTCTGGCAACACGCCATGTCCTAAATTAAATATATACGGATGATCTTTAAAAATATCTAGGTATTTGATTATTTCCTTTTTTAAGGCATCTTTATCAGCAAGTAAAATTTTTGGATCCATGCCTCCTTGTACAGGTATATTAATTTCCTTTTCAATTTTTTTTGGATCAACTTCATAATCAATGCAGATAGCATCAGGTTTAATAATTTCACAATATTCTTTATAATTTTTAATACCTCTTGGAAAACATATAACTGGCACTTTTAAATTTTTAATAAATTCTACTAAGGTTAGAGTGGGGTCATATATATATTTGGCTAAATCTTTATCGTCTAATAAACCAGCCCAACTATCAAAAATTTGTATTACGTTAGCACCATTCTTGATTTGGTTCTCGACATGAATCTTTAAAAATTTTTCTAAAATAACTAATATTTGTTTTATATCTAACTCATTATCAAAAAAACCATCTATTAACTTCAATTTTGGAGATTTTTTATTAATCATGTAAACTAATAACGTCCAAGGGGCACCAACAAAACCGATTGTGCTTTTATCCTTTGTGAGGCTGCTTTTATTAACTAAATTAATTGAACTATAAATAGGACTTAATTTTTTAATAAAATTATTTTCGTTAAAATTTATCATTTCTTTTAAATTAAAATCTCCTAAAATTGGTCCAAAATTTTTTTTAAATTCAACTTTTTGATTCAACCCATAAGGTATCATTAGTATATCGGAAAAAATTATTGCTGCATCTAAATCAAATCTTTTTAACGGTTGAAGTGTTATTTCAGTAGACAATTCAGTATTTAAACATAATTTTATAAAATCAGTATTAATTCTTCTGATTTCTCTAAACTCTGGCAAATATCTTCCAGCTTGTCTCATTATCCAAATTGGATTAACACTAGTATTTTCATTAACAATAACTTGTTTAATTAGTGACATATAAATATTTGAATATATATAATTGTATTTTTAGTATAACTTGTGAATTGCGGTGATTAAATTTTGTAAACATTTTTTAAACACTTTTTTAACATTTAGAGCATAAATTTTATTAAAATATATGATAAAAATTGTAGCTTTTACATAAAACACTAAATTTCAGAAAAATTATATACACATGTTTAATAATGTTAAGAAAACCCTTGTTTTACAAGGTAACTAAAGAAATGTTAAAATTACCTAATATAGTTTAAACAATTAACATTTAATACATGAATAATACATATCAAATTTATCTTATATCTGATTCAACGGGCGAAACTTTAGATAGGATTTTCACCGCTATAAAGGCTCAATTTAAAAACATAAATTATAAAATACACACATATTCTTTTACGAGAACCGATAACCAAATATCCCAGATTCTTGGAGAGGCACAAAAACAACCTAACGCAATTATTCTATATTCAATTGTCGATAGTGGTCTTGCAAAATATCTAGCTAGAACATGTAATGAAAAAAAAATTCCATGTTTTGGAATATTGGGTGACTTAATACTAAGTTTTTCTAAATTACTTAATCAAAAAGCTTCACACGAACCAAGTGGACAATATGCTTTAAATGAAGAATATTATAAAAGAATAGAAGCGATTCAATTTACAATGAATCATGACGATGGAAATTTAATAAAAGAAATAAAAAAATCAGATATAATTTTACTTGGTGTTAGCAGAACAAGCAAAACACCTACTTCCATTTATTTAGCAAACAAGGGCTATAAAACCTCAAACATTCCATTAGTCAATGAAAACTCAATACCTGATGTACTAAAAGACAACCCAAAAATATCTTGTGTCGTTGGGCTTAATACTGAGCCAGAGAGATTAGCAGACATAAGAAAAAATAGGATGAATTCTTTGAAAGAAACAGAAAATAAATCCTATACTGATTTAGAAAAAATTAAAAAAGAGGTGAACGAAGCTAAAAATACTTTTAGGAAATACAAGTGGCCAACTATTGATGTTACTAGAAAATCTGTAGAGGAAACAGCAGCGTCTATAATTAAGATTTACGAAATTTATAAAGAAAATGGTTAAATTGATACTTGCATCAAAAAGTAAGGTAAGAAAAGAAATCCTTGATAAAAACAATATTGTAACCGAAGTTCAGCCATCTAGCGTTGATGAGGAACCAATCAAAGAAAGTTTATTAAAAGAAAAGGCTTCCCCAGAAATAATCTCAAAAAATTTAGCAGAAATTAAGGCCTCCAGAGTTAGTCAAAAAAATCATGATCAATTAGTTTTGGGCGCTGATAGCGTAATAGATTACAGTGGTGAACTAATATCCAAACCAAAAAACAGAGAAGAGGCCATGACGATATTAAAAAAACTTAATGGAAAAAAGCACGATCTGATTAGCTCTGTTTGTATTTCAAAAAATGGTAATATGATTTGGAATTATACTGACAAAGCAACCCTTACCATGAAGATTTTTGGTGATGATGAACTCAAAAATTATCTCTCTAAAATTTCTGATGAGGCATTATATGCGTATAATGTTTATCAAATTGAAGGAGAGGGTAGAGAGCTGTTTTCAGATATTAAGGGTGATGAAGATACTATAATGGGGCTGCCAATCAAAAAAATTAAAGAATACTTAAGTAATTATAAATGATATGAAAAAATATTTGGTAATCGGAAATCCTATTGGTCATTCTTTATCACCTAAATTGCATAATTATTGGATTAAAAAAAATAATATCGAAGCAGTTTACGACAAACAAGAGTTAAAAAATCATGATTTAAAAGATTTGATTATAAAAATTAGAAATAAAGAAATTAATGGCATTAACGTAACTGTTCCATTTAAAAATGAAATAATTTCATATTTGGATAAACTAAGTCACGAAGCAGACTTAACTAAATCAGTGAACACTGTTTATTTGGAGGATGACAAGGTAATTGGTCATAACACGGACATCGAGGGTTTCGAGCTTGCTATTAAAAATATTAATTATGATATTTCAGAAAAGCAAATTTTTATAGTTGGTGCAGGAGGTGTAGTTTCATCAATTATTCTTGCACTTAAAAAAATGAAGGCTTCTAAAATTTTACTATCTAATAGAACCAAAAATAAAGCTGAAAATTTAAAAAAAATATTTAGAGACCTTGAAATTATAGATTGGGGAAAGCTACCTGATTTTGATGTAGTTATAAATGCAACAAGCATTGGTTTAGATAAAAACGATGAACTAAATATTGATTTCTCAAAAATTAAGAATGGGAGATTATTTTATGATGTCATCTATAACCCAAAACAAACTAATTTTATAAAAAATGCGAAAAAGTTAGGAAACAAAACTGAAAACGGAAAAAAAATGTTTATTTATCAAGCAGCAGCTGCATTTAAAATTTGGCACGGTATTAAGCCAGAAATTGATGATAAAATTAACGATCTTTTAGACGAATGATAAAAATTGGTATTTTAGGGGATATTGGTTCAGGAAAAAGTTATGTTGCCAGAAATTTTGGATATCCTGTGTTTGATGCAGATTATGAAGTTTCAATAATTTATAAAGAAAACAGAACTGTATTTAAAAAACTTAAAAAAGTTTTTCCAAAATATATTAACTCATTTCCAATTAAAAAGGCAGAACTAACAAAATTGATACTTGTTGATAGAAACAGTCTGAAAAAGATAATTAAAATTGTACACCCAGAAGTCAGAAAGAGAATGAAAATTTTTGAAAAAAAAAACAAGAAACAAAGAATTATTGTTATGGATATTCCACTTTTATTAGAAAATAAAATAAATAAAAAAAAAGATATCTTGGTTTTTGTCCAATCACAAAAAAGTGAAGTTTTAAAAAGATTAAAAAAAAGATCTAATTTTAATAAGAAATTATTAAATAAATTTAAATTATTACAACTACCACTTGATTATAAAAAGAAAAAATCACACTTTATAATCAAAAATGATTTTAGTAAAAAAACAGTTCAAAAAAGTATAAAAAATATTCTAAATAAATTAAATTAATGAAAGAAATTGTTTTAGATACTGAAACTACAGGTCTATCAATAAGAGATGGACATAGAATAGTGGAAATCGGATGTATAGAATTAGATAATTTAATTCCGACTAAAAGAAAATTTCATTGTTATTTAAATCCAGAGAGAAAAGTTTCTGAAAAGGCTTTCGAAGTTCATGGGTATACGGATGAATTTTTATCAAGACAAAAGAAGTTCAAAGAAGTTGTAGATGATTTCCTTGATTTTATTAAAAACAAAAAACTTATTATACATAATGCTGAATTTGATTTGTCACATTTGAATAATGAACTTTCGATTTTAAAAAAAGGAAAAATTGAAAATGAAATAGTAGATACAATGATTTTAGCTAGAGATAAATACCCTGGTTCATCCATTAATCTAGATGCTTTATGTAGAAGATACAGGATTGATAATTCAAAGAGAAAACAACATAATGCCTTGTTGGATTGCGATTTATTAGCAAAAGTTTATATAAATTTAATCGATCAAAAAGAGCCTACTTTAGATTTCCAGAGTTACAACAATAATAAGAAAGAAAATTATACTAAGGACATCTCATATTTTAAAAAAGTTGTGAAACCATCAGAGAAAGAATTCACAGATCATCAGAAATTTCTAAAGGTTGATTTAAAAAAAAACTTTTTTTAATTAAATCTTTCAGAATAAAGTTTATTGAAATCTATTTTTTTTTCCAATTTTATTCCAGGATGTCCGGAATTATGAATTAAATTTAAAAAGGCTTTTTCTAAATCTGGATAAATAATATTTTGAACATCGCACAATATTATTTTCTCTAAATCTTTTTTATCATTGACGTCATCACTCACTTTAATAATGGTTGCAAATATTATTTCATAGTATGATTTCTTTTCATTAGCCTCTTTATCCTCGAATTTCATAGTCGTATTTATTTCTACTAATTTATTTTTCAAAGCTTTAGAATTAATATCAATGTTTAGTTGATACTTAGAGATGTTTTCTCTCACAAACAAAAAAGTTTCAACATTAGGTGTTTCACTTGACATGTCTTTTATATATTTAGCAAGGATATTAAATTTTTCTGTCATCGTTGTCTTTTATATCTTCAAATTCACCCTCTATAAAATCCTTTTTCTTCAAATTGTTTTCTTCAAATTTTTTTGCAATTTTTTTAAATAATAATTTTCTTGTTAATGGAAATATTATTAGAAATCCAACTAGATCTGTTGCAAATCCAGGGATGATTAATAAAAAAGCCGCAAAAGCAATAGCTGCGCCCGATATCATTTCATATGCTGGTATTTCATTTTTTATAAGTTGTGAAAATCCAGACCTTAAGGAGTTCAATCCTTCATACCTTGCATATAAAATTCCCGTAATTGCTGTCAGAAATATTAATAAAATTGTACTTAATGCCCCTATTTGTGATCCTATTTTAATGAACAGGTAAATTTCTACTATTGGAACTAATATTATTGATAGAAGGACTGAGTTCATTTGTCTTTAATGTAATTGTTAGTTGAAATTATTCAACATAGTAATTACTATAATCTAATGAATTATAGTTTTGAATACATAGATATAATACTTTTAGCGATGATTGCTGGATTTATCTTTTTAAGATTAAGAGGTATTTTAGGTAAAAGAACAGGTTTTGAGGGAAAAGCTCCGAGACAATTTGATGAAATTCTAAAAAATGTTGAGACTAATGAGAAAAAAAACAAATTTGAAAGTTTCGACGATAAAGCAAAAAATGATTTTTTAAATGGTGCCAAAATAGCTTATGAGACAATTATTACAGACTTTAGTGATAATGATAATAAAATTGTAAAAAGTAAACCACTTTTAAGTAAAAAAATTTTCGACCAATTTAGTAAAGCACTTCAAGAGCGAAGTGGGAGAGGACATTATGCTGAGATTACATTTATTGGTATAAACTCCGCTAATATTAAAGAGCATAAAAAAATGAATAGTATTTTGCAAGTTACTGTAGATTTTGTTGGAGAGGTAATTACCTGCATTAAGGATAAAGAAAAAAATATTGTATCAGGTGATCCAGAGAAAATAAAAAAGATATATGATACATGGGTATTCTCTAGAGATACAAAATCAAGTAACCCCAATTGGCAGCTAGTAGATATATTAACTTAATTGATTAAAAAGATTTCAGAAAAAGACAAAAAAGATTGGGAAAATTTTTTGTCTAATGATGACCCTATTCCTAATAAAGATAATTTATTGGAGAAAAAAAAAAATAAATTTTTCAAAGTTGCTGACTTACATGGTTATTCTCTCGATAACGCAAATACATTTATAAAGAATTTTATAGAAAGTTCATATGAAGAGGGTGTTCAAAAATTAATCATAATTACTGGAAAAGGACTTCACTCTAATAATTATAAAAACCCATATAGTTCAAAAAATTTAGGTATATTGAGATATTCAGTACCTGAATTTATTAGGAGTAATGAGAGTTTGATGAAGTTAATAAATAACATACAAGACGCCTCAATTGAGGATGGTGGAAGCGGAAGTTTTTATATTTACTTAAAAAAGAAAAAAAATTAGTTTAATATTTATATTATGATAATTTGGCTTGCCTCTTATCCCAAAAGTGGAAATACTTTAGTTAGATCCCTCTTAGCCTCATATTTTTTTTCTGATGAAGGTGAATTTAACTTCAATTTATTAAGAATGATAGATCAATTTCCAAATATCAGGCTGTTTAAAGAGCTTGGAATAAATTTGTCAGATAGAAATGAAATAGATAAGAATTATATCGAGGCGCAAAAATTAATAAATAAAAAAAAAAATTCTTTACAGTTTTGGAAAACACATAATGCATTTTGTAAATTACAAGGAAAATACGATTTTACAGATTTAGCAAATACACTTGGAGTTATTTACATTGTAAGAGATCCCAGAAATGTTGTTTCTTCATATTCAAATCATTATCAAAGAACAATTGAGGAATCAGTTAATAACTTAAATTCAAACATAGAAATTTCTCAATCTAAAAACGATAAATTACCTGTTTTCATAGGTTCATGGAAATTTCATTATACTTCATGGAAACAACTGAAATCACTTAATAAATATCTTTTAATAAAATATGAAGATTTGTTAATTGATACAGAAAAAACTTTTCTAGAAATCTTAGATTTC
>CACMTO010000009.1 GCA_902616645.1 uncultured Pelagibacteraceae bacterium | reverse complement strand
ATTAACCTACAAATATGAGGGTTATCTGATCCAAATTTTGAAAAATTTATCCCCTGTTTAATTTCAATTATTTTAAAGTTATATTTTTTAATTTTTTTAATGAAATCGTTAACATTTATAAATCGTCTGTAATGATCTGTGAATCTCTCATATTTTGATAATTTCTCACCTTTTCGCATTAGTTTATCTTTACTTGTTCTAAATTCTAAACAAATATAACAATTAATTGGGGCCATCAATTTCAATTTTTTAAGCAGTCTGTTTTCTAGTTTTTCACTTATAGCATGCACAAAAAATCTGGCATAAATAATAGAAAATTTTATTTTTCTAATTTTTTTAAATATTTCATTTTTTTTTATATCACCGACACTAAAGAAAATATTTCTATTTTTTTTTTTTGACTGTAAACTTTTGTTTCTATTAATTATTTTTATAGATTTATCAAAAGCATATATTTTTTTTACTTTCTTTGAGAAAAAAAATGTATCTCTTCCATCTCCACAACCGAGTTCAATAACTACAGATTTTTTATCTATAAATTTTTTTTTATCAATTCGTTTTACAAAATTTGATGGCTTAAACTTTGTCTTCTTATTAGAATAATATAAATCCCAATAATTTTTCATTATAATTTAATTAGTTTTTTTTCTGACAATTTGTAAATTGTATTACAGTACCGTCTTAAAAAAGGATTATGAGAGATTACTATTATTGAATTCGTTTTTGAAATAGTTTTCAAATTTTCAAATATTTTTTCCTCCGTATTTTTATCTAATCCTGACGTAGCTTCATCAAAAATTAAAACTTTTGGATCCGACATTAGGGCCCTTGCAATGCTGATTCTTTGTTTTTGCCCTCCTGAAATTCTTGATCCATTTTCACCTATTAAAGTATTTTCTTTGTCTGGAAGTGTATCAACTAATTTACTAAGCTGGGTAATATTTAAAATTTCTTTAAATTTTTCTTCAATTAAATTTTCTGGAAATCTATTTGTTATCAAAATATTATTTCTAATAGTATCATCAAATAGGAAAGTGTTTTGCGGGATATAACCAAAAAAATTTTTTAATAAATTGTTATCTATTTTGTTACCATCTAGTTCATAGTGTCCATTAGTTGGTTTTAACAAACCAATTAGGATATCTACTAAAGTTGTCTTACCTGATCCACTATCTCCATAAATAACTATAAAATCATTCTCCGTTTTTATTTTAAGTGAAAGATCTTCAATTACATTTTTTGAGTTGGAATATTTGAAGAAAATATTTTTTACTGCAAATTCTTTTATTGATTTTATATTAATATCTTCTAAAGATATATTTTTTTTAGATCCCTTTATTTGTTCAATAAATTCTTGTGATATTAGATCTATTGATGCTTTATAGCTATTTAAAACATTTAAAACCTTGATTGCAGATATTAATGAAGGCATAACTTTAAGCATTGTAATAAGAAAAATAGAGGAAAAAGTAACGAAATTTATCAAGGTTAAATTAAAGAATTTAAACCCTAAACCCAAAAAAATTAAAAATAAAAAAAGAAAAAGCTCTACCCATATTCTGGGAAGAAGTTTAATAGCATTAGATTTTGATTTCACTGTTACAAATTTTTTTAATATTTGATTTAGCTTTAATTTATAAATATTTTCAATGCTATATGATTTGATAAATTTAATACCTTGCAATGTCTCAATTATAATTTTATTTTCCTGGCCTTTAATACTTTGCTCTGATTTACCAAGATTTTCGAGAATTTTTACAGAGTAATTTTGAACAATGTAAACAAATAATGATGAAAAGATTATTATAAAAAGACTTATCTTAAAATTTATTGTTAAAAGCATAACTAGGAGTAAAGCTATTATAAAGAACTCTTTTGCAAACATTATTGCAGGTCTTAAAAGACCTGCAGAGAAATTGCTTATCTCAGATGTTAAATTTCTTAAAAGAATTGAAGAATTATTATTAACATTAAATTCATAACTATTATTTGTATACTTGTTGAATAATTGTAAAGTTAGATCTGCTTTAATGTTTTGATTAAATTTCTGTATAAAAAATTCAAGCTTTGTCAGATAAATAGATTTGAATAAATAAAGCAAAAGAATACAAACAGATAGAAATTGTATCAATTCAATTTTGTTCAATTCAAAAAACATTGATAAATAATTTTTAATTAAATAATGACTATCATCATTCAATATTTCAGAAATTAGCGGAATTAACAAACCTATTCCAAGGGCTTCTAAAACACCGGCTATTGAGAGTGCAAAAAAGATTAGTTTAAGTTTTTTGCTATATTCTTTTGGTATTATTAAAAAAATTTGTTTTAATAAACTAAAATAGTTTTTCATTAATTTTTTTTACTAATTCAAAAACTAGATTTAAGTGTTTGAATATTAATTATATCTCTTTCTTCATTTTTATGAATTTTTCTTCTACCGTGCATAAATCTTTGATTATTTATCATACACAAGTCTCCATTATTCCATGAAATATCAATAATATATTCATTTGAAATTTTTTTTACTTCTTCCATTATTTTTTTAAATTTGGCATTTTTTTTTTCCAAATATATTTTTTTAACCTGAGGATCTCTATTCAAAATTATTTGTAGATGGTTAACAAAAGACAACTCAGAATTATATTTATCTTTTACCACCGCATATCTTTTTAACTTAAAATTAACTTCGTTTGTTCTCAAATTCAAATAACAATCATGAACTCCTGGGTAATCAATGTGCCAAGGTCTCTTTTTTATTTTGGTAATTATATTTTTTTGTTTCAATTGAAAAGGAATCTTTAAATCATAAATAACTTGATTTTCTAAAAAGAACTTTTTTATTTCTGATCTAAAATTTTTATAAATTCTCTGTCCATCACAAATTGTTGTGTAGCCCGAATTCAAAGGTGCTTTATTACAATAAAACCAGATAATTTCAGGCCATGAGGGTGAATAACTCGCCTCACTATGTAATGGCATCTCCTTAATTCCCGGGTCCACATTATGAATATTTTTATTACCTAGCCTTGTTGTTCTTCTAAGTGCATCATTCGCATATTTACTTGTAAATAAATCAGTAAACTTAATTATATTTTCTTTATTTAAATTAAAATTTCTAAAAATTATAACACCTTTTTCTTTAAAGATTTTAATAAATTCTTGTTTATCTATTTCAAATATATTTTTTTGTTTTAAAGGTTCTAGAATGTATCCTGCGGAAGTTTTATTGTTTGAAATTTCTGATATTTTCATTATTTTATTTTACTATTATTTTTCTACTTTTAATGTACATAACCATAAATCACAATGAAAATAAAAATAAAAAAAAATCAAATGCTTGATTGGGCAAAAGAACTATTTCCTATTTGTAGATCATTGACTGGGAAGGGTATTCAGTTTTCTTTAAGATATTTTCAAAAAATAAATCCAGAATTTAAGTTACTGGAGTTTAAATCTGGTTCAAAAGTTTATGACTGGGAAATTCCATTAGAGTGGAATATTAAAAATGCCTACTTTAGACATATTAAAACCAAGAAAAAATATTGTGATTTTGCAAAAAATAACCTGCATGTCTTAGGATATTCTGCGCCCATTAAAAAAATATTGAATAAAAAAGATTTAATTAATCATATTTTTACACAAAAAGGACAGCCAAATTCAATACCCTACGTAACCAGTTATTATAATAAAAGGTGGGGTTTTTGTATGACAGAAAATCAAAAAAAGAAGTTACCGGAAGGAAAATATTTTGCCCACATTGATAGCAATTTTAAAAAAGGTAAGATGGAAATTAGTGAGGCCATTTTAAAAGGAAAATTAAGAAAAGAAATTTTTTTTAGTAGCTATCTATGTCATCCATCAATGGCTAATAACGAATTATCTGGGCCTGTCTTGTTAAATGCAATTATGCTTTTTATCAAAAAAAATTTTAAAAATAATTTATATACTTACCGATTTGTGCTATTGCCAGAAACGATTGGATCAATAGCTTACATAAGTAAAAGATTTAATCTTCTTAAAAAAAACACTATCTGTGGCTTTAATTTAACGTGTGTAGGTGATGAAAGAGGTTATAGTTATGTAGAAAGTAGAAAAGGAAACAGTTTAGCAGATAAAGCAATGGAAGCTGCTTTAAAAAAATTCAAAAAAGTAAAAAAATATTCATTTTTAAATCGTGGTAGTGATGAGAGGCAGTATTGTTCACCAAAAGTTGATTTACCTTTAGTTGCATTCTCAAAATCTAGAGATTATCCTGAATATCACACTGATAAAGACAATTTTAAAGTTGTAACAAAAAAAGGTTTGGACGACTCTCTTAAAGTTTTTAAAAACATTATTAATGTTTTTGAAACCAGTCTATATCCAAAAACAAATTTTATTTGTGAGCCTAATATGGGAAAAAGAAATCTTTACCCAACTATATCTCAAAAAGGAAATTATGAAAAAATAAGAACAAGAATGAATATCATAGCTAATTCAGATGGAAAAAAAAATTTTTTTGAAATTTCCTCAGATATTGGAGAAAAATTAGAAAAAACTTTAAATGAGTTAAAAATTTTGAAGAAAAATAAAATAATTTTTTGATTAATGAAAAAAATTTTTTTTGATAAAATATTTAAATCTTTAGGTATTACAGAGAAAGATATAGTTTTTATTTCGTCAAATTTACTAAAATTGAATATAAAAAAGAAAAAGCAATTAATAACTTATGAAACGAGTGATATTATTGATAGTTTAATTAATATATTAAAAAATCATGGAACAATTATTGTGCCAACTTTCAATTGGGATTTTTGTAATGGAAAAGGCTATCATTATAAGAAAACACTATCAAATTCTGGTTCATTAGGAAACTATGTGTTAAAAAGATCAGATTTTGACCGGACTCAAAATCCAATATATTCGTTTTGTGTTTATGGTAAGGACAAAAAATATTTAACTAGTCTTAAACATAAAAGTTGTTTTGAGTTTAATTCTCCTTTTGGATATATGGTGACGAAAAATGCAAAAAATATATATATTGATATTGACAATATTTACCGTGACTCTTTCACGTTATGCCACGTAGCCGAGCAAAAGGTTGGTGTCAATTATAGATATTTAAAAAACTTTAAGGGGAAATATGTAAATAAAGGTATTTGTAAATTAAACGCGAATTTCTCTATGTATGTTAGAAAATTAAATTTAAATATTAGGACTGGTGTAAACCCTCAAATCAAGAAGGAATTAAAAAAAAAAAATTCATATATAGAAAGAAACATAAGTGGAATTAATCTTAAAGTTGTTAACATGAAAAATGCATATAAAATTATGGAAAATAGTCTAAAAAATAAGGGAAATATAATTTTTAAAGACAAGCTTTAAATAAAAGATGAAGTTATTGTTTAATTTTAAAATTGACCAATTATATGGGACTAAATTTTTGGCTATATCAGGCGATATAGATAAAATTCACTTTAATAACAAATTTTCAAAAAACTTGATTTACGGAAATAAAATATGTCATGGGCTTTTATTAATTTTATAGTGACCAAAAAAAATAATGTTCAAGAATAGCTTACTTAAAAACAATAAAAGTATTGCATTAATTGATGCTTCAAAAAATAAAACTTTTACTTATAGTGACATAAAATCTTTCAAATCTAAATTTGAAAAAAATTTCAAAAATAAAAGCTTAGTACTATTGCTAACTTCTAATTCAATATTTTCTATTTTGTCATATGTAACATTAATGGCTACAAATAAAAAAATCATCTTACTGCTCATAAACGAAGATATAAAAGAAAAATTTATCAAAAAAATAATTCGAATTTATGGGCCAAATTATATTCTTACTAATAAAAAACTAAACATAAAAAAATATGTTACAAAAAAAAAATATGAAAATTATTTCTTATTAGAAAATAAATTAATCAATAATAAAAATCTAAATTTTATCAATAAACTTTTAATTCCAACATCAGGTACTACAGGAAATCCCAAAATGGTAAGATTATCTCTAGAAAATTTAAATGAAAATACAAAATCTATCATTAAAAGTTTAAATATTAAAAAAACAGATACTACAATAACGACCATGCCAATGTCTTATTCTTATGGTCTATCTATAATTAATACGTTTTTATCTAAAAGTGCAAAAATAGTTGTTTGTAAAGACTCAATAGCTACTAAAAATTTTTGGAAATACTTCAATCAATATAATATCTCAAATCTTAACGGCGTGCCAAAATTTTATGAATTTTTAAATAAATTGAAGTTTGAAAATATTTATAAAGACTCTCTCAGATTTATAACGCAAGCGGGAGGAAACCTAGATTTAAAATATAAAAAATACCTATACAACTTAAGTAAAGCAAATAATTTTATCTTTTATATAATGTATGGTTTAACTGAGGCTAGTCCAAGAGTATCAGTATTAAATGTTAATGAAAATAATAATAAAATTAATAGTGTTGGTAAACCGATAAAAGGTGTGGATATTAAAATTAATTTAAAAACTAAAAACAGTAAAAAAGGTTTGATAGAGATTCATGGAAAAAATATTTGTTTAGGATATTCAGAAAAACTATATGATTTAAAAAAATCAGATGAAAATAATTCTAAATTAATCTCTGGGGATATTGGCTTTTTAGATAAAGACAAATTTCTTTATATTTTTAAGAGAAAAAGTAGAATATCAAAAATTTTTGGCTTGAGAATAAATCTTGATGATATGGAAGAAAAGTTGTTAAAAGCAGGTATTAAGGCTAAATGTTTAACAAATGATAAATATATTCTAATTAATATACTCAAATTTTCAGATAAAGAAAAAATAAAAAAGATGATTTATGAAAGTTTTGGAATCAATAAAAATTTTATTAAAATTATTATAAAAAATTATATTCCAAAAAATAAAGAAATTAAATTTTAAAATGGGTGAGCAATTTTCAAAAAGAATAAAAGATTTGACCAATTTTCACTTTCAAAGATGTGCCGAATATAGGAGAATTTTAAACACAATTAATTATGATATTAACAATGAAGATCTTGTCCAGCAACCATTTCTGCCAGTAAATTTATTTAAATCAAAAAAAATGATAAGTGTGCCTGAGAATCAAATTGTAAAAGTCCTACAATCTTCAGGAACAACTGGCTCAGTAAGATCAAAGATTTATTTAGATCAGTATAATGCAGTAAATCAAAAAAAAGTTTTAATAGATTTAGCAAAAAATATCATGCCTCAAAATAGAATTCCAATGCTTATAATTGACCAAAACCCAAATAATACTGATAGAAAAAATTTAGAGGCAAGGTTAGCTGGTATTTTTGGATTTTCAATTTTTGGTAAAGATTATACATATCTTTTAGATAAAAAGGGAAATATCGATTATAAAAATTTAGATATTTTCTATAGGAACTATTCTAAACGGAAATTTTTTATATTTGGTTTTACAAGTATAGTTTATGAATACTTAATTAAAAAATTAAAAAGTAATTATGATTTTAAAAATGGACTTTTGATACATGGTGGTGGTTGGAAAAAAATCGAAAGTGAAAAAATTAACAATAAAAAATTTAGAGATCTATTAAATAAAAAAATTAATTTAAAAAAGGTATATAACTATTATGGCCTTATTGAGCAAACTGGATCTATATTTTTTGAATGTGAAAAGTGCAATTCATTTTACTCAACAAAATATTCAAAAGTTTTTATAAGAAATGAAAAATTTGAAATATTAAAAAAAGGAAAAGGAATGATTCAAATCATATCTTCCGTACCCGTAAGCTATCCTGGTCATAACATTTTGACAGAAGATATTGGAGAATTGGTATCAAACAATTGTTCTTGTAAAAAATATGGAAACAGATTCAAGGTGTACGGAAGAATTGAAAAATCAGAAATGAGAGGATGTAGTAATATATAATTATCAATTATGAATATAAAATATTTAGTAGGAAATAAAAAAATTTCAAATCAACCATCTGAGCCTTTTGGTACAGATGAATTAAAATTTTTAGAAGATTTTTCAAAAATTTTAAAATCAGATAAATCTACTAAAAATAAATCAGATATACTAAGTTTTTCATTCTGGTGTAGGAAAAAAAATTTAGTAAAATTAAGTAGTGATACAATTAATAAAAATTTAAAAGTTGGAATTGGTTTAATTTTCCATATAACCCCCTCTAATGTACCAACTAATTTTTTATTTTCACTTATATTAGGATTGATTACTGGAAATTCAAATATTATAAAAGTTCCACAAAGAGAATTTGATGAAATTAATATAATTTGTAATTGTTTAAATAAAGCCCTTAGAAAAAATAAAAAAATTCAAAATAGAATTGCTGTAGTAAAGTATGATGATGATTTTTTCACTAGAAAATTTTCATCAATATGTGATGGAAGAATGATTTGGGGTGGTGATAATACAATTCAAAATTTAAGAAAAATTGAAACCAAACCTAGAAATAGGGATATAAATTTTGCTGATAGATATTCATTTGCAATAATTAACGCTGAACAAATTCTTAAACTTAACCGAAATAAACTCTTAAATTTAACAAATAATTTTTTTAATGATACTTACAAATTTGATCAAAATGCTTGTACTTCGCCACATTTAATTGCTTGGTATGGTAATAAAAATAAAATTTCTCTTGCAAAAAATAAATTTTGGAATTCCTTGCACAAAATTGTAAAAAATAAATATAAAATTACTAACTTTGTTGCGAACGACAAATTAAATGAATTGTACAAGCTATCTATTGAGAATGATAAATTAGGAAAATTAACATCTCATGAAAATATGATTTATAGATTCCAATTTGATAAAGTACCTTTAAATAATGACAAGATAAGAGGAAAATGGGGAATTTTTTTTGAAACCGAAATAAAATCTTTTTCAAAATTAAATAATTTTATAAATGAAAAATATCAAACGCTTACTTATTTTGGATTTTCAAAAAAAGTATTGGAAAATTTACTTTTAAAATATAAATTTAGAGGTATTGATAGAATTGTACCAGTGGGTAGCTCAATGAATCTAAGTCTAATTTGGGATGGTTACGATCTAAAAAATATTTTAACTCGAAATATAGAAATATTATGAAACCATTAGAATTGGATAAATCGGAAATATTAAAGTATCAAAAAAATAGAGATCCATATTTGTTTTTAGATTTTGCTACCAAAGTTGTTCCTGGAAAAAGTGCTGAAGGTTATAAAAAGTTAACATACAATGAATGGTTTTTTAAAGTTCACTGGCCAGAAGATCCAAATATGCCAGGTTTCTTACAAATAGAGGCTTTAACTCAAATGTGTTCTCTTTCAATTCTAACTTTACCTGGTAATAAAGGGGAAATTATGTATTTAATATCTGCTGATAAGTTAATTTTTAAAAAAAAAGTAATTCCTAATTCTAAGTTTTATATGATCACTAATGTAATCAAATATACTAGAGGATTTGCTACCTTCAAAGCTCAAGGATTTATTGAAAATGAATTAGCTTGTTCTGCACAAATTAACTTGGTGTTGCCTAAAGAAATTAAAAAGTATAAAATAAAATAATCATTAAAAAATTTATGCCTATCTCCTCTTCATTACTAAAAAAACCAAGATTGGTAAAAAAATTAAAAGATTTTTATGATTATGTTCAAAAAAACGATGGAAAAGTAGGAACAAAAACAAGAGGTATAGATTTAAACTTTAATAATGCTTGCAATTTAAGATGTAAATATTGTTTTACAAATTCTCCGAAGGGAGATCATGTTAAAGAGTTTCTTGATTATGATGCCATCGCTAAGTTAGCGGATGAGGCAGATGAGTTAGGTTATTTCGAATTTGATTTACAGGGTGGTGAATTACTTTTGCAGCCTAAAAAATTATTTAAAGTTTTAGAGGCTATAAAGCCAGAGAGATTTTATCTCTATTTAACAACAAATGGTTTTTACTTGGATGAAAAAATGGCAAAACGTCTTGCTGAAGCAAACGTAAGTAGAGTTTCCGTAAGTATAGACAGTATGGATGAAAAAATACACGATGAAATAAGGGGAAGAAAAGAGTCATGGAAAAGAGCTATAGCAGCTTTAGAGCATGTCAAAAATGCTGGTATGGATCCATATTTAAATATTACTGTTGGTCATTACAACGCTAATACTGATCATTTTAAACAACTGTTAGATTATTCTAAACAAAAAAGATACAAAACATTACTTAATGTTGCCGTTCCAGCAGGTATGTGGCAAAAGATGGATGATATCATTTGTGATGATAAAGATCGGGAATATCTAAGAAAGATTAGAAAAGAATACAAAAATCTTGTTAGAAATGTTTGGAACCCTTTTGATAAAAACCACGAAAAAATACTTGGGTGTACAACTGTTAATAGATTATATATTACCCCAATAGGAGATGTTCTCGTATGTCCGTATGTGCATATAAAAATTGGTAATATTTTTAAGCAAAGTCTCAAGGAAATAGTAGATTTTGGTTTTAGAATTAAGTATTTCAAAAATCACAGTGATCTATGCCTCGCAGGAGAAGATAAGAGTTTTATTAGTAAATTTATGACAAAAAGTGGTCAAACAATATTTAAACCAGCTCTTGCAAAAGAAATTTTTTCAGAAGAAGATTTCATTTAAATGTTGCTTAAGAAAAAATCTGCAGTAATCACAGGCTGTAATAGAGGTATTGGCAAAAAGATTCTTGAAACTTTTTATGAAAATGGAGCAAATGTGTTTGCCTGTGTCAGAAAATTAGATGATGAATTCAAAAATTTTGTCGATAGAAATAAAAGTAAATACGATAATAAAATAATTCCTATTGAATTAGAATTAGAAGATGAAAGTAATATTAAAAATGCAGCAAAAAAGATATTAGATCAAAATATTCCAATAGATATTATTGTAAATAATGCAGGTATAATTTCAACTTCTCTTTTCCAAATGACCTCTACTAAAAAGTTAAAAGAAATGTTTAATGTAAATTTTTTTTCACATTCAATATTTACTCAATATTTAATCAAATCCATGATTAGGATAAAAAAAGGAAGTATTATATATATTACTTCAAGTTCTGCATTAGATGGAAATGAAGGAAGAAGTGCTTATGCATCCTCAAAAGCTGCTATGATTAGTGAAGCTAAAGTATTAGCAAGAGAGCTTGGGGTTCAAAATATAAGAGTAAATTCAATTGCTCCTGGTCTTACAAATACTGATATGATGGTCAAAAATCATCCTAAAGATTTGATAAACAAAACTATTGCAGATATTTCACTTAGAAGAATTTGTGAAACATCAGAAGTGGCTAACGTAGCCCTTTTTTTAGCAAGTGACCTCTCTAGCTATATTACTGGTCAAGTAATTAGGGTAGATGGTGGAATGAGATAATGGAAAATTCAAAAAAAAAAATTGAATTGATAAAGTCTTTCAGTAAAGAAATGAGAAAAAATATATTGTCTATGGCCTTTGCGGCTGGATCAAGCAGCTCTCATTTTGGTGGAGCTTTATCGATAACTGAAATAGTTTCAACCTTATTTGCAGATCAAATGAAAATAGATAAATCTAATCCAAATTGGGAAAAAAGAGATAGATTTATTTTGAGTAAAGGTCATGCATGTTTAGCTTATTATTCTGCCCTTTGCGAAGTGGGATATATATCAAAGGACGAATTATTAACTTTTGAAAAAGATAATAGTAATCTTCTGGGTCATCCTGTTAGAAATAAAGACTTGGGTATCGAATTTTCAAATGGATCACTTGGAATGGGATTGTCTCTTGGTATAGGACTAGCTTTATCAGCTAAGAAAAGGAATAAAGATTTTAAGGTTTATGTGATTGTAGGTGATGGTGAATGTAATGAAGGATCAGTTTGGGAAGCTGCAATGGCTGCGCCTAATTTTAATTTAGAAAATTTATACGTAATTATTGATAAAAATAATTTTCAACAAACAGGATCTAATAAGCAAATAATGAATGTTGATAATTTAAGATCTAAATGGGAAAGTTTTAATTGGTATTCAAGAGAAGTCGACGGGCATAATATAGATGAATTATTATATATTTTTAATGAATGTAACAATATTAAAAAACCTAAGGCGATAATTGCAAATACTATCAAGGGTAAAGGTTTCTCTTTCTCAGAAAATAATAATGACTGGCATCATTCAATTTTAAGCAAATCTTTTTATGAAAAAGCTATTAAAGAATTAGGATAAAAAAAATGAAGATTGACGAGAGATCTATTAAGATTTGGTCGACAATTGGTCAAAGAGCCACTGTTGGAATGGCTGCACTTGAACTTGTTAAAGAAATCGATGAATTAATTATAGTTACATGTGATGTTTCGACATCAGCTGGTTTAGATAGATTCAGAAAAACTTATCCAAACAAATTTATTGATGTTGGAATAGCTGAACAAAATATGATTGGTATAGCAGCAGGGTTAGCTAGTGAGAATTTTAAAGTTCTAACAACGACTTTTGCTCCATTTCAAACTATGAGATGTTTAGAACAAATAAAAGTTAATTTAGGTTACATGAAACAAAATGTATGTATGGTCGGTATAGCTAGTGGATTGTCTCTTGGAGCATTAGGATATACTCATTGTTGCATAGAGGATATAGGTGTTTTGAGATCTATACCTGGAATTACAATAATCTCTCCCTCAGATGCATTTGAAACAGTTAAAGCAATGGAGGCATCATTAAAATCAATTAATCCAACTTACATCAGATTAACTGGTACATCTAATAACCCAATTGTAAATAAAGCTGACTATAAATTTGAAATTGGTAAATCGATAAAATTAAAAGATGGTGATGATATTACAATTTTTTCATGTGGCTCAATGGTCTATGAAAGTTTAGAAGTTGCAAAAAGACTTGAGCAAGAAAAAATTTCAACATCTGTAATTAATATGCATACGATTAAGCCAATAGATAAACAGGCAATAATTAATGCACAAAAATCAAAAATGATAGTCACTATTGAGGAACATAATATTATTGGTGGCTTAGGAAGTGCCGTTGCAGAGGTAAAATCTACAATTAAAAATTATCCAAAACAAATTTTTTTTGGGGTAGATGATAAGTACAGTAAAGGTGGAAGCTATAGTTTCCTAAAAGAAAACTATAGACTTTCAGCAGATATGATTGTAAAGGATATTTTAAATCAATTAAATCATGAATAATTCTGACATATACAAAAATACATTTATTAAGTCACTTTCTATCGATAAATCTAAATTTAAAGACAATTTAGAGTATAATCAAATCCCAGAATGGGACTCTATAGGTCATATGACCCTTATATCTGGCCTAGAGGAAAGCTTTAAGATAACAATTGATACAGATGATATCATTGATTTTAGTTCCTTTCAAAAAGGTAAAGAAATTTTAAAAAAATACAAAATTGATTTTTAAAATTAAGCCTGCACTTCTTCAATAGTATTTGAAATTTTTTTAATAATTATGTCAAATTTATTTTTTTTCAATTTCAACTTATCAAATAAAAATGCAGAATCTTCATAAACTTTCTGTCTTGGAATTTTAAGTTCATCTGACATTATTTGTTGCCAATAGTACTTTCCATAAAGACTTAAGGGGTTACAAAATAATTGAAATGAAACATTATAAAGATCGTTTAGTGAATGTTTTTTCAAATCCTTCCATTTTTTATTTAAAACCCTTTTATAATTTTTTCTCGTATTCCAGTTATTTGACAATTTAAATTTTGAAGACCAAAAAGCAGCATCAGATGCAATAAATTTAAAATTTAGGAACAAACCCTCTAAAATAGCGGAACCATGATGGGATATTAAAATTGTATTTTTATTTAGGTCTCTAAGTAATTCTCCATTTTTAATAGGTTCTTTTATCACAACTATTTTAGAATCTTTCTCATATTTTGAAATTATTTTGTAAAAAAGTTTTCTATCATACCTCATATTTTTTGTAGGAAACTTAGAATGAAAAAAACCTGGATGAGCTTTAATCATAATTTTGTTTTTTTTATTTTTAGTAAGCTCTTTAACAGTAAATTCTAACCAATCATAAACATTAACAAATTCATCATATCCATATAACATTTGGGCATCGGTAAAAGTGTGTGCATAGATTAAATGAGTAATATCATCAAATTTTTTTGATTTTTTGATGAATTTTATGCTTTTCATCCATGGTATAATATCAGTCTTATCAATAACTCTTCTTATAGAATTTTTTGCTAAATTGTTTTCTTTATTACTTAATTTTTTTGTTTTCTTAAGTTCAATTATATTTTCATAATTCAAGAATTTTTTTTTTTTATTTATAAAATAAAAAATCCCTTTTGGATAACCCAAAGTATATATTGGAATTTTTTTATTTGAAAAAATAGCAATAGCAAGTCCATTTCTATACATACCGTGATCAATGAATGCTGCTTTAATTTTTTTTTTATCTAAATTTATAATTTGTCTAAAAATAACTATGTTAGAATAAAAAACTTTAATTGACTCAAAGAAAAAAGATAATCTACTTAAATAAGTACTATAATTTTTGTAAATTTCGGGAACAGCATAACGGCTAATATTGTAATTTTGAATTTTTATATTCATTATTTTTTTTTTTGAAAAAAAATTTGTCTTGAATATAATTTTTAAAGTTAAAAAAAAAGCCCAAATATCGATTTTTCTAACCTCACACACTTCAATTTTTAATTTTTTTTTTAATAGCTTTTCTGAGTGAATTTTTGCAGACTCTATTAAAAATCTATATGGTCCGGATAATGTTCTTATAGAAAAAAAAATATTTTCTTTGTCCATTAATTGAAGATACTTTTAAATATATTTTGTGCAATTCTTAAATCATTAATGGTGTCAATATCCCTAACTTTAAAATTTGGTATATAATATCCCTTAACTTTTTTTGAGTCGAAAATATTTTTATATTTTAAGAATTCAGATGAAAAACCCCAATAAAACTGACCAGCATCATGAAAATTTTCTTTGAAAGATTGAGTGTTTTTGAGTGAAAAATTTTTATATTTGAATTTAATATAATTATTTTTATCTTTAATCAAGGATCGTTCGATAGGATAACTATAATTAGTAATGGGAAATATAAATTTTGTTTTTTTATTCAACTTTTTTTTTGTAATAATTATATCTTTAAAATCAATAAGTGGTGAGCTTGGTAAAATACAGCATACTTTTTTCCATTTTTTATTAGAATTTTTTAAATAGTTTCTCACTACCTCAAAGAGTGGAGTAGTATCTCTAGATATACTTTTTGGCCTCTTGAAACATTCAATATTTAATCTAAATTTATTAACTATTCTAATAATTTTATCTGAGTCTGTGCTCACAATTATTTTATCAAAACATTTACTTTTAAGGGCGACTATCAATGACCAGTATATAATTGGTTGTTTATTAAATTTTATAATATTTTTATTCTTAATTCTTTTACTTCCAGATCTTGCAGGAATAATACATAATGATTTTGTCATGAAAAAAACTCTTTTATTATTTTAATTATTTTGTAGACATTTTTTTTAGTTAAATGAGGTGCAATAGGAATACTTATAGCATTTTTGAAGTAATTTTCGTTATTTAAAAAATCTTTTCTTTTAAAATTGAATCGTTTAAAAAATGGGTGTCTATAAATTGGTATGTAATGAATATTTGTTTTAAATCCTTTTTTCAAAAGTTTTTTATAAAGTAAATCTCTACTCTTTTTTTTCAGTAAAATTACATAAAGATGAAATGATGAATAAAAGTTGTCTGTACGTTTTGGCAATTGAATAGGTAAATTTTTGAGTTCTTCATCATAAATTTTTGAAATTTTATTTCTTTTTTTTAAAAATGTGTTTACTTTTTTTAGCTGAGAAATACCTAGGCTTGCTTGAATATCTGTAAGTCTGTAATTTAAACCAAGATCTGTTTGATAGAACATCCAAGGTCTTTTAGTATTTTTTTTTTTTTGAACAATCCCATGTGTCCTTAATGATTTTAATCTAGCATCTAATTTATAATTATTTGTTGTGATGGCCCCTCCCTCTCCTGTTGTAAATATTTTTACAGGATGAAAACTAAAAACAGTCATATCAGAAAACCTGCAATTACCGATCTTATTATTTAGATATTTTGATCCAAAAGCATGAGAAGCATCCTCAATTATTTTAAATTTATATTTTTTTGATAGTTCATAAATCTTTTTTAAATCACAAGGATATCCACTAAAATGAACAGGTATTAAAATCTTAGGTAATTTTTTCTTTTTTTTTGCTGCTGCAAGTTTCTTGCTAAGTTTTTCAATGTCTAAATTGTATGTACTAAGATCGATATCAATAAGATCAATTTTTGCTCCACATAGTAGTGCGCAATTGGCAGATGATACAAATGTATTAGACGAAGTCCATACGTAGTCATTTGGTTTTAATTCAAAAACTTTGCAAGCTAAATGTAACGCGCTAGTGGCTGAATTAACCACAGTACAATATTTCGAGTCAGTTTTTTTAATTATTTTTTCTTCAAATTTTTTAACAAATGGACCTGTAGTTAAAAATTTGGAATTTAAAGCCTTTGTCACAGCCTTGACATCATTTTTGTCAATAAACTGACTACTGTAATTAATCATTTATTTTTTTAATCTTTGATTTTAAATCTGAAATAGATAAAAACTTATTTTTCCCTGACGAGAATTCAAAATTATTTTTAACAAATTTACCTTTTTGATTTGAACTATTTATTAGGTAACTTTGTCTTGATGGAGCGAAATTTTTTATTGATGGTAAAATAATGAAATAATCTTTAAATCTAATTACCTGACTTGCTTCATCAGACGAACACATTAATTCATTTATTTTTTCACCGGGTCGAAGTCCAATAACTTTGATTTTATTTTTTGGATTTATTGCTTTTGCCAAATCTGTAATTTTGAAAGACGGAATAATTGGTATGAATATTTCTCCACCTTTCATTCTTTCAAAGGATTTAATTACAAAATTTACTCCTTCAGAAAGAGTAATCCAAAATCTTGTCATTTTAGGGTCGGTAATTGGAAAAGATTTTCCATTTAAAGATATTTTTTTAAAGATTGGTATTACAGATCCTCTTGATCCGGCAACATTTCCATATCTGACTACTGAAAATTTAACATTTTTTTTTCCAACGTAATTATTTGCTGACACAAATAATTTATCAGATAATAATTTTGTCCCACCATATAAATTTATTGGATTTACCGCTTTGTCTGTGGAAAGAGCAATAACTTTTTGAACATTTGTTCGCAAACATGCTTTAATTACATTCTCAGCTCCATAAATATTAGTCTGAATAAATTCAGTTGGATTATATTCTGCAGCTGGCACTTGTTTGAGTGCCGCAGCATGAACAACATAATCAACTTCTTGTAATGCGAGGAAAAGTCTATCATAATCTCTTACATCACCTAAGAAAAATCTTAATTTTTTAAAACTTTTGTGATTTTTATACTCTTCCATCATTTGAGATTGCTTAAGCTCATCTCTTGAATAAATTATAATTTTTTTTGGCTTATAATTTAATATTTTAAAAATAAACATCTTACCAAAAGATCCAGTTCCTCCAGTAATTAATATTATTTTATTTCTAAACATTAAATCTATATACTTATTTTATTGTAAAAAGTGTAGTATTTTTCAAGCATACCTTTTGCTTTTGAGTTTGATATAAACCTTTTAAGAAAAATTTTTTTATTATTTGTATTTACAACATATTTATTTGAATTTTTAGTAAAGGTTTTTATTAATTCTATTGATTGACTTAAATTTTCAGCTTTTTTTACAAATTTTAAATCATCAAACCATGAAACAGTATCTTTATCGTTTTTTAAATAATTGAGATATATTAAAGGTTTATCAAGGCAAACAGCTTCTACCATTATTGAGCTTGCATAGCAAAGCACTAAATCTGACCAAGCTATCAGTTCAGATGATTGCATTTCATTTTTTTTAAAATTTGAATATTTTGTTGGCAGTACATCCCTAGGCTTATAATTTAATCTAACATCTAAATTATTAATTTTGTTTAATTTTTTTTGGATCTGCAATGAATCAGTATACGAAACAGAAGTTGGTCTAACAAAAAAAGCTACCTTTATCTTGTTATCATTTCTTTTTTTATTATTGAATTTTTTAATAATATTCAACCAAGCTTCATCAAACCTTGGGGATCCATATTGTAAATATTTTCCAGATTTCACGTATTTTTGACTAAATTTATGTTTATATATCGGAAATTTATTTGGAGATAAAAAAAAGGATGCATCCTTATACTTTCTGAAATCATTATTAATTCCTTTTAAGGTACAGAGGCCTCCATGGTTCATTATTAATGGTAAGTTAAGTTCTTTACAAATTTCAATTAAAAAGCACCTTTTTTTTTCTACAAGACTCTCGTCAATAGATATAGATGCAATTTTATTTTTTTTTAAGAATTGAATAAGTTTTTTTTTTGAAACAAAATTAAAATTGAGCCAAACATATTTCCAAAGTTTAACACTTTTGTTTAATTTTTTAGATGGCAAAGTTGCTAATATTTTTGTTAAAATTAGTAAAATAAACTTTAAAGAAAAAATATCGGTTAAACTCTCTATTATAAAAATTTTTTTTTGATTCTCTAAAAATTTATATATTTTAGTATCATTATATGATTGAGCCTTATTAAAGTTATAAAGATAAATTTTTTTTTTTTTTGACAATCTGTACATTATTGGTGCCATCATATCTAAACTTATGAACTGGTCGATAAAAAATAGATGCATGAAGGTTTAAATATCTATTAATTTCCAATCATAAGTGTCTTTAAAAGTACAGCTTTTACAAACTGGAATTGAATCAATTTTATTATTCTCGTGAGAATTTCTTACTTTTTCTAGTTCTTTCCCTTGCCAAATTTCTTTTAAGGTTTGAATTTTTTTTTCAGGTTCATTTAAATTTTTTGGGTTAATTGCATTTTTTAATAATTGAAAACCTTTTTGATTTTTATTAATCTTGTTAACCACATCTTGTTTTGCATCATCTTCTTTAAAAGCTTCTTTGCTTAGATAACCAATACCATGCCTAGCTCCCCAATCATGACAACACATACCTACTCTACCACTATAAGTAACCATTAATCTTTGATAAATTTGTTCACATGGTTTTCTTTTTAATGATACAAAAATATTATTATCAATATCAACCATATAAGGGGTCTTCTCTGAAAGATTATTCTTTTTGAAATAACTCATAATTTTATCTTTAGTTTGTTGATCTAAATCACTAATATTTCCACCTCTTTCGTTATACTGGGTAATAGTCACATCATCTACAATTTCACCAAATAATGAATAAAAATTCTCAACCTCATCTCTAGTATCTTTTGTCATAATCATTTGAATTTTCGTAATTGGAAATTTTGAATTTCTTTTTTTTCTTATTTCATAAAAATTTTTAATATTATTATAAACGTCTTCAAAATTATTTTTTTTAAATCTACCAGGTCTCATTTTTTCATAAGTTTCTTTTGTCCCGCCATCAAAAGAATAAATTAGTTGATCTAGACCTGAGTCAATCAATTCATTGGCTTTTTTTGTATTTAAGTTAGTTCCGTTAGTATTAATAATTACCTCAATTATTCCAGACTCTTTAGCATATTGAATTAACTCTTTTACTTTTGGATGTAATAATGGCTCCCCTCTCCAGATAAGTTTAACTGAGGGAACATCTAATTTAACTGCCTGATCAATAATAGACTTGTATAAATCAAAATTAATAACTTTATCAGGTGTAACTAAAAATTCTCTATGACAATGAGGACATGCCAAATCACAAATAGCAGCAATCTCAATATCTACAGATAAAGGTTTAGACTTATTTTTTACATCAATAGAATTGATCCAATTGTAGCGATATTTTTTATATTTCTCTTTATAATTTTTTAATAAATTAGTTTTTTTAAAATTATCAAAACCATTTTCATTTGCTGTATGAGTAAAAGCTCTATTAAAATTCATATTTTCCATCATGTATTTTGTTTTATCAAAAATAGACTTATTCTTTTTATTAAGTTTAGATGAACCAACAAGTATATCTTGTTTTTTTTTTGAAATTTCACTCATATATTTAAAGAAGTATTAATCTCTGTTTTTTCAAATTTTGGTCTTAAAAAATTATTTATTTTTATTAATTTTGGTTTGTTTTTCAATAATTTTAATACATCATTTAAAGTAAAACTACTATTTTTATCATTGAAATTTCTGTATATTTTATCGAATAAAACCCTATCTTCCGGATAATCTAAAGTAAGCCTGATATCATTTCTAAATTTATAATTAGATTTTATATAATTTACTTTAAAATATTTTTTATTTTCAAGAAAAAATTCAAGATATTCGGTTGCCATTTTATCATTTGATTTTTCATTAATTATTTTAAGAGTTTTGTGAGATATAACTTCTTTTGCTGTCCCATAAGGCATATTTTTAATAAAAGTAACATCTGCATTTTTTTTTAAGTGGTCTATTATAGCTTTATCAAGCATGATTTCATCACATAAAATTGCATCTCCAGTAACTCTAACAATGTGATCTAATTTAAATTTTTTTGAACTCATATAATATCTATTTGCAACATTATCAAGCGATCCTCTAAAAAATTTAATTTTTTCTTTTTTTGAAATTTTTATCAACTTATCATCTGATTTATGTGTCGATGTAGCTAAAATTATTTCACTGATATTTTTCATCTTTTTAATTCGTCTAATTAATAATTGAATAGAATGTACATTGTTTATTTTTTTTAATGCTTTATTTGGATATCTTTTAGAAGATGTTCTTACAGTTATTATAGCTCCAATTTTAAGCTTAAGTTTATTGTTATTTACAGGCGAATTTTTTTTTACAAAAATTTTTGTTTTTTTTTGAACCAAATTATGAGAAAAATTATGACTTTTAATTTTAGTATTTTTAATAAAATTTAAATCATTTTTTTTTATCATCTCATTTTCTTTTTTATCTTTATTTATTACACAACTCTTTTTGAACATATTTCTATACTTTGACTCAAATTTTAGAAATTGTGTTTGAGATAACAAATTTTTTTTAATGAATTCAAATTTACTTACAAAGTTTTTAATTTGTTTTGCATCCATTGATGATTGGTGATCTGTTCTTTTATTCTTAAGATCATCTGTAAAATGTTTCTCAATTATATTTGCGCCAAGTGAATAAGCAATTAAAGGTATGATTGTTGATAAATTATTTGACGGCTCTATATGATCAGAATATCCAAAACTTACATCATATTTTTTGTAAGAATCTATTAATTTTTTAAACTCATACAATGAATGTCCTTCTGGTGGAGTTGGAAATGTTTGGACTCCATGCATTAGTACAATCTTTTTACTTAATTTATTTTTTTTAGCTAAAAAAGAAATCAAATCATATAGTTCTGATCTATAAGTTCCACCGCAATTAATCAATACTGGCCTATTTGTATTAATTACTTTTTCAATAAAAAAAGAATTGAAAAAATCTTCTGAGTGTATTTTATAACCAAATACGTTATTTTGTTTTGCTAAATTAAAGCTATAATCTCCGTAAACATCTGCAAATACAGAAAGTTTCTGTTTTTTTGAATAGGATAAAATTTTTTTCCAGGTATTTTCACTTAATATTAAAGGTTTAAATATTTTATATTCTTTTGTATTTGGCTCTGCCCTCTCGTCAATATTAAATATTTGAAATTTTATTTGTTTAGCACCTGAATTTTTTGCGATATTAACAAGTTTCTTTAGAACACTTTCTTTTCCATCATGTCCGCAAGCTGTTTCAAGTAAAATAGGATGCCTAAAAATTTTCATCTTATTTTGTTAGTTTATTTATTATTTTTTTATAATTTGAAGGCATTTTTCTTAAAAAGTCACCCTTTCCATCACAAATTCCGTAAACTCTATTTATATTATCTATATCGTCTACTATAATATCACCATAATTTCCAAGCTTTCCCGAATTTAAAATATTAATTCCATTTATAACTTTTATTTTTTGAATTTTTTTTATTTGCTTCTCTATAGAAAAAGTTTTGCTTATGAGGCCCTCTAACGATGGAAAAATATCTATTCTAAAAATATTAATTTTTCTTATATTCGCTTCTCTGATCGCTTCTTTTGTAACTGTTCCTTTTCCAGCATCTATTAAAATTGAGTTCTTTTTTAATGAATCTAACATTTTTTTATTTATAACTTCAATTCCGTTTGTACATCCAATGATTATATCGGCGTGCTTTATTGATGATAATTTGTCTCTAATATAAATTTTTTCTCTTGTGTTTTGGGGTTTTAGTAAATTTATTGCATCAACAATACATTTTAATTTTTTTTTGTTTCTCCTATACAAAAAAACTTTTGCTCCACTTTCAAGCAAGTATAAACCTATTTTTGATCCTATATTTCCAGCGCCCAAAATTACAATTTTTTTTCCTGCGACTCCTCGTAGATCTTTATTGTAAATTTGTGAAATTAATAAGTTTACTGCATCAACAGTTAAATCATTTCCTTTGTAGACATAAATTTTAGAAATTTTTATGTTTTCTCTAACTCTTCTTTCAATATTTCCTGGAGCTCCGTTTTTTTTCGGAAAAATCTTTTTTTCTGCATCCACAAATATTAAGTCTATTTTCCCATCTAAAAGTTTACAAGCTTTGATTACCAATTTTTCATCAAACACGACTATTCCGAATATTATCAATTTTTCTGTTAATCTAATTGGTGTAAAATAAAAATTACTTTTTTCAAGTTTTGCAGTATTACCAATTAGAAAAGCAATTTTTTTTTTCTTTTTTTTGGAAAGTAGCTTTACCTCTAAATATTTTTTTTTTAAATAGCTTTCAAACATTTATTTATATATCTTCCCATTTAATAGGCTGATCTTCCTTAATGCTATTTTTTGATAATTTTCCAACAATAATATCAAAATATTTAGGCATTAATCCAGCCACTGGACCTTTTATACAAATATTTTTCAAAGTAAATTTTTCACCTTTTTTAATATTTTTTGAGGCGTACAAGCTTTTCTTTTGAGAATTAATAGTCAAATATTCATTGGGTTGTATTTTTTTGACACCATCTCCCAATAAACTCTCCACATTTTTTTTAAGATCTTTATTTTTGAAATTCCAAGAATTCCATTTATTGAAATTCTTTTTAAACTTAACCAATGATTTTAGTTCTTTAAAATCTGAAGAAAGAATATGATCAGGTCCCTCCATTTTCTTATCTAGAGTAAAATGTTTTTCAATAATATTAGCTCCTCTTAAAATAGAAACTTTTGAGGCTAATAAATCGGTAGTATGATCAGACAAGCCAACTGGTATGTTATACATTTTTTTTAAAGTATCAATGAATTTAAGATTCATCTCCGAATATGTCGAAGGATACGAGGAATTACAGTGAAGTAAAATCAAGTTATTATTACCAGTTGATTTAACTGCTTCGACCGCTTCGTCAATTTCTGATATTTTTGACATTCCGGTTGAAATTATTATTGGTTTTAAAGTTTTTGCTACATATTTTATTAAGGGAATATTTACTAAGTCAGCAGATGCAATCTTAAATGCCGGTACATTTAGCTTATTCAAAAAATCTACACTTTTAAAATCAAAAGGAGTAGAAAAGATCAACAATTTTCTATTACGCGCATATTGAAAAATTTTTTTTTGAGTTTCAAAATTTAAGCTTAATCTCTCAAAAAACTCTCCTATACTTTCTTGAGTTCCTATTATCTTCTCTACGTATTTTTCTGTCTTTAAAAACTTTGAAACTCTAGTATTTGGCAGGAATGATTGAAACTTTATGGCGTCACATCCTGATTTTTTTGCATTATCAATTAGCTTTTTGGCAACAATTAAACTTCCATTATGATTTAATCCTGCTTCAGCAATAATAAATGGAATATTTTTTTTTCCAATTATTTTTTTTCCTATTTTAACTAAAGAATTTAACTCTTCATAATTAAAATTTTTTGTTTCATTAATAAAACTTTTAAATCTATTTTCTAGACTATTTACTAAATCAAATGACTTATGAAATAATATTTGGCTATCAGCATAATTAAACTCACCACCTGCTCCTAATGAAAATAAATTATCAAAACTCTCTACAAAACTTTTTATTTTTGCAACCTCGTTTTTATAATTATAGAATTGCACAGGATAAACATATGGTTCGTAATTTATTTCTGCACCTATCAATTTTGTATTATCAACTAAACCTGTTAACTGAATCTGTTTTTTTACTTTTTCTATAACGATTTTTGGGTTTAATTTTGAAAATTTATCTCCTTGAGTATATGTAATCTCTAATGTAAGAAATGAACTTTCTTTTGGACATACAAACTTAGTAAGTTTTTTGTTTTCAGTAATTCTATTAAACAATACTTTTTTGGAGTCAAAATATAACCAATCATGATTTTTTGGCAAAATTTCATGTTGTTTATAAAAAAGGTAAACAGAGCAAATACCTCTAAATTTTAAATTATTTGGTTTACCTAATAATTTTGCAGTTAAACTTACTGGCAATGTTGATATAATTACTTCATTTTTTTTTGCTATATAATTTTTTTTTGTAGTTTTTATTTGTGTTATTTTATTTTGTTTTGCTTTAAAACCAATAATTTGTTCATCAAGTAAAAATTTTCCACCTCTTTTTATTATTAAATTTTTAATTCTATCATAAACACATCCAGTTCCATATTTTCCAACTGCAGCATATTCCTCATGATAAAAAGGTAATATCTTATCTCTAAATTTAATTCTATTTGGAGCCCAATCAGGAGTCATTTTTTTAGTACTAATCCCCCATATTTTTTCTGGGTATTTTTCAAAAAACATTTTTCTTAAAGTTGGACCTATAAAAGAATCAATATAATCTCTATAGTTTTTTGCTTTTGATCTTTGATCAGATTTATTACAGTTTTTAAGCTCTTTATAAATTCTCTTTTTAACTTCATTGTCAAACAACTTTAAACCCTCTACCGATAGCGGATAATCAAAGAATTTGTTGAAATCATCGCCCTGAACATTTTTACATCTAAATTTTCCCTCAATTAATAAATCTCCAAAATTCTTTTTCCAAAAATTCTTCAGGGAGTTATCAGGAGTATGAAAAATATGTGGTCCCGTATCGATAATAAAATTTTTCCATTTCCAAGATCTGCACAAGCCCCCTGTAATTTTATTTTTTTCAATAATTTTTACCTTCCAGCCATTTTCTAATAATCGCCAAGCTGTAATTAATCCAGTTGGGCCTGCACCTAAAATTATAGCTGATTTATTTTGTTTCATTTAATTTCATGCATTTATTTACATTTTTAATTATATGATTAATTTTATTCTCTCTTCCAATTTCAAGCCATCCGCCTGAAGTAATTTGAAATTCAGATTGTTTATTCTCAAAACTTTTTATTTTATTTAAATCATTAAGTGTAAAAAGCATATGTCTAAATTCTCTTCTTTCATCTATATATATGTATTTTTTGATAGAAAAACCTATTTTATTAAGTATTTTTATTGCAAATTGGATTTCTGCTTTTATATCAATGTTTTTATCTTGAAAGATTTCTAAAGAAAGCTTTGTTTTTTTATTAAGTTCATAAATAAATATTCTAAACAAATTAAATTTTTTAGAGAAAACCTGAATATATTTGTTTCCAATAATATTTTCATTTAATTCAATATCTAAAAATACTGTAACACAAACCAAAACAGGATTATCAAGATTTCCTATTTTTGTTTTTTTCAATAATAAAACTGGACTTGCGCACCAAATAACATGATCATATTTTATTTCATCATTTCTATTAAATAATCTAATTTTACTATTATTCTGAATAGTAATATTTGAATTTAAATTTATGGTTATTTTTTTTTTCTTAAGAAAAGCTTCAATTTTTTTAAAAAAATGCTTAAAACCAAATTTTGGAACACAATACATTTCATTAGAATAATTACTATTTGGTACACCTAATATTTCATCGGCAAAATTAGATTCTTTTTTCAATTTTATTATTTGATTTTTGTCATTAGGAAAATATATTCTTCCAGTATTCATTAGCAGTGCACAATTAGAATGAAGATTATGATGTTGTTTACAGAATTTTTTTGACCAATTTAAAATTTTTTCAGATATTTCTGTTTGATAACAATTAATTCTCTCATCGTATAATTCAAAACTTTTTTTATCTATGTGAGTAAATTTACTTAATGAAACTATTTGTGCATAATCATCATAAAAAATATCTTTATCAAATAGGTCATTAAATGAACCGTATCTTAATCTAAATTTAGAAAATGTATCTTTAAATATTAAGTCGGACTCTAGTTCTTTAATCCACCAGGTATCACAATTGAAATAATTTGGACCGTTAAAGTAAAAATCATTATCGTTCTCAAAATCATTAATTACACCTCCTAAACTTTTTTTTTTTTCAAATATTTCTACTTGGAATCCTAATTTTGAAAAATACAATGATGCTAAACAACCTGTTATACCTCCACCAATAATGGTAATTTTCTTCATCTTTTAAACTTTTTAATCATTGTTTTAATTAAAACAACATTTATATATAAGAATTTGTCTAAACTATGAAAATAATGATTGCTCAACCAACCTTCTTTCCGTGGTTAGGTTATTTTGACATGATCAGCCAAGTTGATAAATTTGTAATACTAGATGATGTTAATTTTGATTATCAAAGTTGGCAACATAGGAATAATTTTAAGACGTCAACTGGGTTAAAATTATTTACAGTACCAGTAAAAAAAGGGAAAAAAAAAGAAAAGATATTAGATATAGAAATCGCAAATCCTGAATTTACTTATAAAAAACTAATTAAATTTTGTTCAAGTAACTATAGTAAATCTAAATATTACAAAAACTACAAAAAAGATTTAATATTTACTTTACAAAAAGGTTTTGAAAGTAAAAGTCTTATTAAATTAAATGTAGAAATAATAAAATGGTTTTTAGAAATACTAAAAATAGATACTTCTATATTATACTCTAGTGAGATAAAATCTAATTCTATTAAAACATTTAAAATAATTGATATATGCAAAAATTTAAATGCGAACGAGTATATTTCGACAATAGGGTCTAAAGATTATTTAGAAAATCATAAGAACCTTTTTACCAATGAAAAAATTTTACTTACTTATCATAAATACAAACATCCTAAATATAATCAGCTTTTTGAGCCATTCCTTGAGTATGCGTGTATTCTTGATTTAATTCTTAATGAAGGTCAAAAATCTCACGATATAATTCGCTCAGGAAGATTTTAAAATATTGAATTTAATTGGTTCACCAACATTAATATTTCTATTAACTTTTTTTCCCTGGATATTTGTAAAGTATCTTGGGCTTAACCCTAAACCTGGTCGTATAATTTTCACATTCATATGACTTATTTTTTCTCCCTTTTTGATTTGCCTATTTGCATAAATCGATCTTCTAAATTTTTTTACAAAATTTTCACCTTTAGTAATTTTTTTTTTTTCATTTCCAATAGATGCCCAAGCATTGTTAGCTTCTAAAATTAAACTATTTATTTCTGAAGGTGTTATTGAAAATTGATGATCTAGTGATTTAGAAGATTTTGATAATTTTAAATGTTTTTCAATAAGACAAGCACCGAAAGCAACTGATGATATTGCTGCACCAATCGATGAAGTATGATCTGAGAAGCCAGACAAACAATTATATTTTTTAATCAAGAATGAAATAAATTTTAAATTTACATCTTTATTTTGTGTTGGATAGTCAGAGATACAGTGAAGAATGATATGTTTTTTTGATTTAATCTTTTTTAAAAATTTCATTAGTGTATCAATTTCTCTGCGATTTAAAGTTCCAGTTGAAATTATTATTGGTTTATTGGTTTTTACAACCTTTTTAATCAAAGGAAAATGTAGGCTCTCTAGCGACGCAATTTTATAAGCTGGGCATTTTAATTTTTCTAAAAAATTTAAAGATTTTTCGTCAAAGACAGAACTAAAGCAAATCATGCCTAGAGATTTTGCTTTTTTAAAAACATGTTTATGCCATTTGTATGGAAATCTCGTTTCTTTATAAATGCTATAAAGTGATCTTGAATTCCATTCTTTATTCTTAAACTTATTTTGAATTAAAAATTCTTTTTTATTTATATTTAGTGTCATTTCATTTAAATCATATGTTTGAAATTTAACTGCTTCTACACCAGCATCTGCGGCTTTCTTTAGAAGTTTAAGGGTTTTATTTAACGAATTTTGATGATTTGCAGATATTTCAGCAACAATTAATGGTGGATTATTTTGAGAAATTTTTCTCTTATTAATAAATAGTCTTTTACTCATCTTTTAAAATTACAGTCGTAAATTCATATGGTAGTACGTTTTTTTTTAATATGTATGAATGATCTAATATACAGTTTTTATTAAGCTCACTTTTGACAAAATTTAAAACCTTACTAGGGTGAATATAAAATAATCTTTTGTCAAAATAATCTACATATATAGATAAATTATTAAATATTATTTTTTTTTTTGTAATTTTAATTAAAATTTTTAGAGATTTTTTCATCCACTGCCAATTATTCTTAGTATTATTGTTAAATGTTCCATTAATTATTATGTAATCAAATTTTTTTTTTAACGGATTTTTAAAAATATTTATTGTTTTAAAATTACAATTTTTATGTTTTTGGTACACCTCTTTTGCTTTTAAAATTGCTTTATTTGATATATCTATACCAGTATAAAAACCTCTAAAATTATTCTTTTTTAAATAATTAAAAAGATATCCAGTCCCACAACCGAAATCTAAAATTGTAATTTTTCTTTTTAAATCAATATATTTAACTAGGTTAAGCATTCTAATGTCTCTAGTTTTTTTATTAGATTGTTGTGAACTTTTTACATTATTACCATACCTTTCTACAAGATCGTCGTAGTGTTTAGATAAATTTACTATTGTATTTTGAAAATTTATATTTCTTTTTTTCACTTTGATGTTAAATTTTTAGCCAGTTTAATTAAGGCTTCATCCTTCTTTAAAATTTTTTTTAAAATTTTCACTGTTTTTTCAGGATTGCTCTCATAAGCAATCCTCAACAAATTCATCCAATTTGAATTATTTATCTTTCTTGTGTTTTCTATTTGCTTGAATAAATATTTTGTTTTTTTTTTTAATTTTTTTTTATGCATTTATTAAGTATATAAGAAACTAAATAATACTATCTTTCATATATATGTCCACTCATCCTTGCTTTTAGATAACTAAAAAAATAAAAATTTTTTCTCTTTATAAGGGCTGTCTGTTTCATTCGCATATATCAGATTAATCATTAAAACTTTTCTTGGATTCGTATTTTCAGACATTACTTTTTCAACTGAATGGTAGGAATTTTTAGTTTTTTTAAAACCATAAATCTTATTTTTTTTTGGAATAATAGTCTTAATTAGTGTCAAATTTTTTGGATCTATTCTTTGGTTTCTCCAGTTATTTTCAAATTTCTCATCGATAGGTTTATATAAATTTACAAAACCACCATTATTTTTTGACCAATTATCATCAACAAAAAAAAACACTAAAGAAATTAATTTTCTTGAGCTATCAGTGTGAGGTAAACTAAATCCACCGTTTTTAGAAATATTAAAACAAAATAATAGTTTTGACTCCTTAAAAAATGGTATAAATTTTTTCCAAGAGTTTTTGTAATAAACATTATTTATTCCAAAAAATTTCATTAAATATTCTACGAAATTTTTATTTTGAAATTGTTTAATTAAATTCTTCCAATTTTCATTTTCATTTATAAATTTCTCAAATTTTTCATTATCATCAGGAAATGACATGGCAAAGTCATTATGCTCATAAAAAAAATTTTCATTAGGAAAATTATTCCTCAAATCATTAAAAAGATTTTCGTCAATAAAATCATCAATCTCAACAAAATTAAACCGATCTTTGTATAAGATATTACTAATATTTTTTTTAAACTTTTCTATTAAATTTAACATTTTAAATTAATATTAATTGTACAAATTGATATTTCAATAACAATACTTATTTTTATTCTTTCATCAAAAAATCCGAAATATATTTCGCAACTAAATCATATCCTTTTTCATTGGGGTGTCCACTTATTCTCAATGGATACAAGCTTTTTTTATCCGGGTGTTTTTCAAATACATTTTTTCTCAAATCTATAATTTTAAGATTTTTTTGTTTTACTAAATTAAGCATATAATCATACTTTCTTAAAGGATAAGGGTGGACAAGATGATTAAAATATCTTGCGGCATGAGGATAATATACAAAATATATTTCACCTCCCCATGTATTTACTGTCTTTATTGCCTCATCTAAAACCTGACTATAAATTTCAAAAGTATTTAAAGGACTATAATATTGTAAAGTTAGTGAAAACTTTCTGGGAATAAAAAAACTTAAAAACTCACGTAAATGATACAATTTCAAAACACCTTTAATTGTAAAGAAAATATCATTCTCACTTTTTCTTTTTTGTCTATCTCCAGTTTGTTTATCTGCATAAATGAGTGAGACCATTTTTTTATGGTCATCATCTAAGTTTGGTTGATTTTCAATTAATTTTTGCGTGTATTCTTCATCTAATAAATAATTTTTAAAAACGTCCCATTGATATTCATAAATTAAATTATCAATGTCATTTGTTTCAGAGTAAAACCATATAATTTTTTTAGGTTTTTTAAATTTAGCATATTCTTTTATTGAGGCTAATTGCATTAAGGGGCCGTGTCCTTGATAACCAAGATTTAAAAATTTTTTCTTAGAATAATAAATTATTCTTTCATGAATTGTATCAGGATCATCTACGCAAGCTCCTTGGGCTAAGGAGTCTCCCAATAAAACATAATCGACGGTATCATTTTCCCAAACCCTGTCATCATTTCTAAAACCATATCTATCGCTTGTATATACTGTTGTTTTACCACCTTCATTACAAAATACTGTTGGGATATTTGAGGTCCCTGATAAAGCATACATACTGTTTTCAGATTTAAAATCTTTATAATTTACAAAAAAATCATTTGGAGGAATACTGGGCATCGCATTTTTTTTCTTTTTAAGAAAATCCTTGTAAAATTCATACTTAGATCTTTTGTCAAAAGGTAAACCCAATTTTTTTGCCTGTTCAGCTCTAATTTCAACATCGTTAATTTGAACTCTTGAATTAACTGTAAATAATATTTCAATAATAAAAGCACTTAATAAAGAGTAAAAAATAAAAATACAAAAATAGGTAACAATAGTTTTATTGTAAAATTTTTTTAATGAAAAAACAATCAAACTAAATATAAAAAATGCTAATAAAAACTTAATATAAAATAATTTAAAATAATCACTTACGGTAAAATATTTATAAATAGAAAAAAATAAAACAATAACAGATAAGGTAAGTATAAAATTCAGTATATAATATACAAAACCGTTAGAATTATTATTAATCATTAAAATATGAATCTAATTGTAAAAAGACTAAATCTATTTCATTTTAGTTTGGTGTAAAGAATTTAATTCATAATATATTTTAAAACACTATCTCTGTTGTGTTTTAAACTAAACTTCCATAATTGTGAGTCTAAATAAAAATGTAAAATTTGGCCAATTATTGGAATTATGATTAAATTTTTTAGAGCTTGTTCCTCGTATTTACCAAACATAGATAGTGATGCCATGACTGATCCATAAATAATTGCAACTAAAACAAAATACATTGAAAACCTTGACTTAATAAGTTCAGATTTATTTTCATTTTTTCTTCCAATGACAACTTTATTTGTAAGAAAAAGATATTGTGAAAAATGCATGGTTACACCCATCAATATTACGTGAACAGGATTGTTTACAAAGCAAGCAGGATAAAAAATCAAACAACCAGTAATAAATGCAAATAAACTCTGATCAAAGCCAAATTTAAATAGATACATGGCTATAGAAATACCCAGAATAAAAAGTACAGCTATATTTAAATAGATTATAAAATCTGCAATATCAATTTCTAGGAAAAATCTCAAATAAGCAATAAAAAAAAATAAAAAATTAAAAAAATAAATATGTTTTTCCTGAAAATTTACATTTGATTTTTCTTTTGTATAAAGTTTTGAGACACCAAAACTTTGGCGAGTTACATGATATACATTTGCTGCAAAAAATATTAGATAAAATATTTTATTAAAAAAGAAAAATCCAACTAAACAAAAAAAGAAGATAGTTAAGGGAATAAATATTAACGATATCTTGTTTTGTAATATATGATCTTTGTTAGTTTTATTCAAAAAAAACGGCCAAGTGGCTCCAAAGTGAGGCTCGGCGAGTAATAAAATTGTAAGAAAAATTAAAGTTGTTTCAAATGAGGGAAAATTAAAGAGAATTAATCCATAAATAAGAGGAAAAAAAATGGAAATTTTACCAATAGAAATTCCTTACTCAAATAAGAACTCATCTTTTTCTTCCTATTAGAATAAATAAACCACCCTCATTCGCTAATGGTGAAAAAATAGAAAAAAACTGTGTAATCATCCTAGAAAATTTATCTCCTTTTTTTATTTTTTCAAATATTTTGTCTTCATTAAAACTATCCATACAAGGTATAGAATTTATAAATTCAATATTATTCAAGTCAAACCATTTTAAAACTTCATCAAAAGTATGCATACTTTCCACAGGATGTTCGTACTGATCATTGATCCATGCGTCAATTTTTTCATCTTCATTTTTAATTTTTCTTAAATGGGGATCTAATAACATAAGAAATTTTCTTCCAAGAAATTTGTAAAAAAATTGTCTAATTATTGTTTTTATTCTAAAGATTTTATTATAGAGCCCTATAATTATATAACCGTCTTTTTTTACAAAATTTTGAATATTCTTAAAACCACCGTACGGATCTTTTGTGTGATGTAAAACTCCACTACACCAAACTAAA
>CACMTO010000008.1 GCA_902616645.1 uncultured Pelagibacteraceae bacterium | reverse complement strand
CTAAAGTTAATTTATGAGTCGTTTCTTTCTAAAATTTAACAATTTTTTTTCAAATTTTGAGGCTCTAGGGTCACTTTTTTTTAGGTTCGGAATTGGAATAGCTTTTGTCATTTACGGCCTAGGCAAATTTCCTTTACCACCCGAGGGTCTTATAGAATATTTTGGTTTACCACCAATTTTAGCAAGTGTGGTCGCAATATCTGAATTATTTACAGGGATAATTTTGATAGTCGCTGGTTTTATCAAAAATCCAATAGGTCACACTCTTACTAGATTAGCAGGACTTAACATTGTTATCCTAATGATTTGTATTTTTGTCATAGCTCACAGTGACTGGTTTATTACAAAACAATTGTTTACAAATATTCAAATTTTTCTTTTGATCGGTGGTTTCTACTTTTTATTTAAGGGAAACAATAAGTGATTTAAATAAAATTAGAGGTTCGCTCTTTTAGTTTTTTAACCAAAAGAGCTCCTCTATTTAGCCTTTTTGGCGTTTAAATCCAATTGGATTTCAAGTTTTATGTCTTTTTTGGATATATAATTTGCCAGCTAAGTGTCAGGTGGCATTTGATTCATAATAACCTCCTTAATAATAAAAATAAAATTAAGTTAGGTTGTATTCAATAGAAAAATTTCAAAGAGAATAAAAAAAATTTATTGAATGTAACCTAGTAATTTAATAGTATCCCGACATTATAAATTTATTTTCCTTGTCTATAATTTTATTTGCAATAGTAAAAAATAAATATAAATTTCCAATATGAGATATATTACTGGACTTATTCATTTGATTGTAAGCTTGTTTGTTTCTACAATAATCATATATGCAATAAACTTTGCTGCTGGATTTGCTGGAGCGGATTACTCTTTTTCACATGGTGAAATATTCGTAGTTTGGATTTTGATGGCTATTCTAGTAAATAATTGCTTTCATAGATAAAAAATGGGCACCCACATAAAAACAGATGATTTAATATTTAATTTTTTTAAACAAATTTGCGATGAAAGTGACGATAAAAAATGTATAGCTTTAGGTAATAGCTGGATTGAAGCTATGGAGAAGAATTTAAATCGGATGGAAGAATTGTTAGATGATAAAACTATGAGCAAACATAAAAAAGATATTCAAAATAATAGAGAACACTTAAATAGCTTGAGGGGAAAAAGTTCCTCGGAGTGGAGGGACTATGCCACTAAATGCATGGTTGAAATTATTGACAATAAAGTATAATAGATAATTTAGGGGTGTCTTAACAGACTGAGATCAAACCCTATGAACCTGTCCGGTAATTCAGAAAGGGAGAATGCAAAATACTTATTTCATATCTCAGACAACATCGCTCACATTAGTAATTGTTATTAGTTTTATTTTCGCTTATTTAGGTTATTACCATTCAAGAAAGTCTAGAACTACAAGTGATTATTTAACTGCAAATAGAAATATAGGAGTTTTTTCTCTCACAACAAGTTTGACTGCATCAGCATTAGGAGCTTGGATTTTGTTTGGACCTGTCTCTGCGTCAACCTGGGGAGGCTTAGGATCAATAATTGGGTATTCCTTAGGAACAGCGTTTCCAATGTTATTTTTGGTTTATTTTGGAAAAAAAATTAGATCTGAATTTCCAAAGGGCTCATCTTTAATTGAATACCTAAGAAGAAAATTCGGAAAAAGTTTATTTAAATTAGTTTTATTAATGACAATCTTTTATATGTTTATTTTTCTATGTGCAGAAGTAACTGCAGTCGCGGTTTTGATTAACTATGTATCAGGTACAGAACTTTGGGTTACTGCTTTAATAATTTTACTATCTACACTATGTTACACTTTGTATGGTGGGTTAAGAGCTTCAATATTTACTGACAATATTCAGATGATTGTTATTGGAATTATATTAATTATTTCTTTTATATATATAAATTCATCAATCGGATCGCAATTTTCTTTCGAATTTATTAGTCAAAAAAATCCACAACTTCTTAGTATGTCGTATTTATCTAGCTATACAGCTGGTTTGACATTTTTTATAGCTGTTGCAGCAACTAACTTATTTCATCAGGGTAATTGGCAAAGAGTGTATGCAGCTAAAAGTTTTAAAATCTTAAAAAGCAGTTTGATTATTTCTTTTGTGATTATTATACCTATTGTTTTTTATATGGGTTTTGCAGGCATGGTTGCATTTTCTATCGATGAAACAGTCAGACCTGATCTTGGTTTTTTCTCTTTATTATTAAAGAATCAATCCATATTAATATCGTTAACTATTATTACACTAGGGTTAGCATTGACTATTTCAACAGTAGACACATTAATAAATGCAATATCTAGTTTAATTATTGTTGATGGTAAAGCTACGTTAAGTTTAAAAAAAACAAATTATTTTAATGTATCCAAATATATAATTATCTTTCTCTCATTAATATCTTTTATTGTTGCTTCCAGAGGATTTGATATTTTATATTTATTTTTACTTGCAGATTTATTTTGTTGTGCATTTGTAATTACCGTTTTTTATAGTTTTTATAATAAAAAAATAAATGAGAAAACTGCCTATACATCAATTATTGTTGGTCTATTTGGTGGTATTTTAATGTTTCCCTCGATGGACTTCTCGAAGAGTTTGTTAGTAGGGGGCATATTGCCACTGGAAATATTTAATCCATTCATTTCACAATCATTGTTATTTTTATCATTTGTTACAGCAACTTTTTTACCAATTATTGTTCTTAAATTTACTAAGATTAAATAATACCTGATTGTATTAAAAAAATTTATTGTTATAAATCAGGATCAATGTCTAACAATCAAATTATAATCAATAATTTATGTAAAGTTTATGAAAATGGCTTAACAGCATTAAAAGACATTAATTTGAATATCAAAAAAGGTGAAATCTTTGCAATGTTAGGGCCTAATGGCGCTGGAAAAACAACATTAATAAGCATTATTTGTGGAATAGTTAAACCAACCTCAGGAAAGGTAACTGTCGAAAATTTTGATATCATAGATGATTATCGAGAGACTAGATCAAGGATTGGATTAGTCCCACAAGAACTTACTTTGGAACAATTTGAAACTGTTTTTAATAATGTATCATATTCGAGAGGTTTATATGGTAAAAAAGCGGATCCGACTCATATAGAAAAAATTTTAAAAAAATTATCTCTCTGGGATAAAAAAAATTTAATCCTTCGACAATTATCAGGAGGAATGAAAAGGAGAGTTTTGATTGCCAAAGCCTTATCTCATGAGCCAACAATTTTATTTTTAGATGAACCTACAGCTGGTGTTGATGTAGAATTAAGAAAAGAGATGTGGAAAGTTGTTGAGGCATTAAGAGAAACAGGTGTGACAATTATACTGACTACCCACTATATTGAAGAAGCTGAGGCAATTGCCGACAGAGTTGGAGTTATAAATCAAGGTGAAATTATAATTGTTGAAAAAAAAAACGAATTATTAAAAAAGATGGGCAGCAAATCATTAATTATTGAACTTCAACAAGAGGTTAATGAAATTCCAAATTCATTAAAAAAATATAATTTATCTTTTGGAGGCAATAAAATGTCATTGAATTACACTTATAGTTTAACTGAAAAACAGACTGGTATTACAAACTTGTTACAAGATTTAAAAGATGCAGGATTAAAATTAAAAGATTTGAAAACTGAGCAAAGTAATTTAGAAAAAATATTTGTTTCATTAGTAAAGGAAAATAATGAAAATTAATATTTATGGTTTTAAGGCAATCTATTTCCATGAAATGGATCGTTTTAGGAGGACATTAGGGCAATCTTTGTTATCGCCTGTTATATCTACTTCACTATATTTTATTGTTTTTGGGTCGGTTATAGGTAATTACGTAGAAAATATTGATGGGATTAGTTATGGCTCTTATATAGTTCCAGGACTTTTGATGCTTACTTTATTAACTCAATCAATAAGTAATACATCTTTTGGAATTTTTTTTCCTAAATTTAATGGGACAATATATGAAATTTTAGCAGCCCCAATTTCTACTTTTGAGGTTGTCTTGGCTTTTGTTGGTGCAGGAGCTACTAAAACTTTAATTGTGGGATTAGTAATTTTTTTAACTTCCTTATTTTTTGTTGATGTTCAAGTTCAACATCCAGCTTTAATGCTTTTTTTATTAGTCCTGGTTTCATTTACTTTTGCTTTATTTGGTTTTTTAATAGGTTTAATGAGTAGAAATTTTGAGCAAATGTCTATTATACCTTCCTTAGTAATTACTCCAATGGTTTTTTTAGGCGGAAGTTTGTACTCACTAGATATGTTACCAAAATTTTGGCAAACTATCACTTATTTTAATCCTGTTGTATATTTGATAAACGGTTTGAGATATTCATTCTATGGTGTATCTGATTTCAACATATGGATCAGTGTTAGTTTAATGGTGTTATTCTTGATTATATGTATTGTAAGTGTGTCTACACTGTTAAAAAGGGGATATAACATTAAAGCTTAATTACGTTAAACGAATTTCAAAAAATTTTTATTTAGAACTGCTCAGACTCTGTTGAACCATCCATTGCTGTGGTAGAACTCTTTCCGTTACATATTGTATTTGAAACTGCATCAAAATAAGATGTGCCAACTTCTCTTTGATGTTTTACGCTAGTATAACCGTCTTTCTCACGCGCGAACTCTTGTTCTTGGATTTTTGAATAAGCAGTCATACCTTCTTTTTTATACTTTTCTGCAAGCTCAAAAATAGCAATATTTTGTGTATGGAAACCAGCAAGTGTTATAAATTGAAATTTATATCCCATTGCACTTATTTCCTTTTGGAAGGAAGCTATTTCAGAGTCAGATAAATGTTTTTTCCAATTAAAAGAAGGAGAACAGTTATATGCCAAAAGTTTTCCTGGAAATTTTTCGTGAATGGCATCAGCAAATTTTTTTGCTTCTTTTAAATTAGGTGTAGCTGTTTCACACCAAATTAAATCCGAATAGGGTGCATATGCTATACCTCTTGAAATGGCCTGATCTATACCAGCTTTTACATAATAAAAACCCTCTGGTGATCTTTCTCCAGTTAAAAAAGGCTTATCATTTTCATCGTGATCATTAGTAATTAATTTTGCAGCATTTGCATCCGTTCTTGCTAAAATAATTAATGGTACATCAGCTATATCAGCAGCTAACCTAGCTGCTTTCAAGTTTTTAATCATCGTGCTTGTTGGGACCAATACTTTTCCACCCATATGACCACATTTTTTTTCACTAGCTAATTGATCTTCAAAATGAACACCTGCAGCTCCAGCCTTGATAAATTTTTTTGCTAGTTCAAAAACATTCAAAGGACCACCAAAACCTGCTTCACCATCAGCTATAATTGGTAACATATAGTCTACTCTTTTTTCTTTTTTCATATCACCATCTAGTAATTCCATGTGTTGAATTTGATCAGCTCTAATTAAAGCATTATTCATTGACTCAACCAATTTAGGAGCACTATCATAAGGATATAAAGATTGATCGGGATACATTTCTCCAGCACTATTTGCATCAGCAGCTACTTGCCAACCACTTAAATAAATTGCTTTCAAACCGGCTTTTGCATGTTGGACTGCATGGTTGCCTGACAACGACCCAAGAGTATTTACATAATTTTCAGTATTTAACAATTTCCATAGTTTTGTGGATTGTTGTTTACAAACTGAATATTCAATTTTAATTGAACCTCTAAGTCTTTCAACTTCTTCTGGAGTATAATCTCTTTTAATCCCAGCAAATCTTTTTAAGTCGTATGAGATATTTTCAGCACTCATTATCGTTTCCTTTGGTTTCAAAAGCTATTATTGAAAAATGAAATTTAGTAGAAATTATAAGATTTAGTTTGAGTTTGTAAGTGTCTCAGTTAAATCGTTCATTCCACTAGAACCCCAGTCGCAATGATCATCTCGCATGTAAATCCCTCTGCTGTTGTGTCTAGCTAGATCCTCATGTCTGATGATTTGAGCTTCGTTTTCTGTTTTTTTTAGTTTTTCGTCCATGTAAATCTTATAATTTACAAAATTTACAAAATCTATTAAAAAGTAAAAAAAGCTTGTAAATACATAAAAAATTTTGTAAATATATATTTACAAAATTTACAAATAGAAAATATGAGTCAATTAGATTTAAAATTGGGGCCAAAAATCAAGGCTTTTCGAAGACAATTAGGCCTTCAAGCTAACAAATTAGCAGAGGATTTAAATATATCACCCAGTTATCTTAACTTAATAGAGGGTGGAAAAAGAAAAATAGATGGAGATTTACTTTTAAGAATTTGTGAGAAGCTAAATATTGATCTTTCACAATTAACCTCAAAAACTGACATCAATTTAGAAAATACATTATCAGAAATTCTTGATGATAAACTGTTTGAGGATTTAGATATTTTAGCCCCAGAAGTTAAAGATCTTGTTAGTACGAATCCGAAAATCGGTAGAGCAATTGTAAGATTGGGAGATATTTTAAAAAAAAAAGATCATGAAATGATCAATAAAATCGAAACAATATCTGGTAAAATTGTTGATAACAGAAAAAATTCGTTTCCAGGTGAAGTTATTTCAGATTTTTTACAAGATCATAAGAATTATTTTCCAAAACTTGAAGATTTTGCAAATAAAGTTTTTGAAAAAGTTCAAAAAAAATAATCGAACAAGATATATAGCTCTGTGTGATTATTTAAAATCAGAATATGATATAATTGTAAAAGATGTCATTCCCGAGGAAAAAAAACCTTTTTCTAAAATTTACCACAAAAATAAAAAAGAACTCTTATTAAGTGATTATAGCTCTTTAGAAACAAAAAAACTTCATGCTGCAGCCCAAATAGCTCAGGAAGGCTCTGATAAAGAAATTGAGGAATACTTAACTACATTTAAATTTCCATCTGATGAGTCTAAAAAATTGACTAAAGTCGCATTATTAAATTATTGTGGAGCAGCAATACTAATGCCCTACAAATTATTTCACGCAGAATGTAAAAAACTAAAATATGATTTAGAGTTGTTGCAAAATACATTTGCAACTTCTTTCGAACAAGTAGCTCACAGAGTAACTTGTTTACAAGATCCAAAACTACCTGGAATACCTTTTCATTTTTTAAGAGTAGATATGGCTGGAAATATTTCAAAAAGATTTTCATTATCTGGGATAGAAATCCCAAGATATGGTGGCGCTTGTCCACGTTGGAACGTTTATTCAGCTTTGACAAGACCTGGTGTAATTCAAGCAGCTGTGAGTAAAATGTCTAACGGTGAAAAATATGTATGTATCGCGAGAACAGTAGAAAAAGGAATTGGAAGATTTGGACAATCGAAAAGTGTTTTATCTATAGGACTAGGGTGCGAAGCAAAATACGCTAAGGATTTCATTTATTCTGAAAATTTGAACATTAACGACAAATCAACAGAAATACCGATAGGTGTGTCATGTAGGACGTGTGATAGATTAGACTGTTCTCAAAGAGCTTTCCCACCTTTACACAAAAAGTTTGATGTAGATATTAATTCGAGAGGTGTTTCAGTATATGTTGGAGATAAAAATTCTTAATTAAAATTTTATGATTAAATTTTTAATACCAGCCATTATTATTATCTTAATTGTTCTTTTTTGGGAAAATATAAATGAAATAGTTTACAAAAAATTTAATATTAAGATAAATTATGTTGTCGCATTGATTATTGTTGCAATTTTAGGAGTAATTTCTACCTTATTATATTTTTAATAAGTCGATGACGAAAGATTATATATGAAAGAAATATTCAAAAATGTAAAAGAAAAATTAACTGTCAAATATCTTGAACAAAAAAACTCAAAAAATGCTAAAAAATTTAAGCCTAGGATAAAAGCCAGATTGAGAAAAAATAAGCAATTAATATCAAAGAGAATTGATAATTTTTTCGATTGGATTAAGGGAGCAGAACTTGTCGAATTAAAAAATTGTAATACGAATGAAGACCCAGTAAGGCCTGAATTAGACAATGATTTCAGAACTAGGTATGGAAGAAAGATTTTCGGTGTAAAATATAAGAATGAGATACATGCAGTAATGTGTTTTGCATATACTAATGAAATACCAAAATCTGTTGAAGAATTAGATAAATTTAGCCACGATGCTTTTTTACAAAGCACTCATAGAGCTCAAAATGTTGGTAAAATAGCAATAGCTTATACAGTTTGGTCAAAAAAAAAGGGTGGCGGTAAATTAATTGTCAAAGAAGTTTTTAAAAAGATTAAAAATTCTAACCACTTAAATCGATTAGTTACCTTATCCCCGCTTACTGACATGGCTTATAAATTTCACAGTAAAAATGGAGCGAAACTTATTCAGGTAAATGAAACTTCACAAAATTTTGAATATGAGGTCATTAAAAAAAAATAATTTCGACTCAAAAATTTAAAAGCAAAACTTGTTTGCAACAGAAATTAAAAGTAGTATAAACCATCAATTATTTTTGGCGGGGTAGCTCAGTTGGTTAGAGCGCGGGACTCATAAGCCCGAGGTCAGTGGTTCGATCCCACTTCCCGCTACCAAAAAGTATTCTTATTCAATCCTTTTCGAAGAAACCAAAACGAAAGGAGTTAGAATAAGTGATTTTGCTGAACATCAAAAAGTATAGGAAAATCATAACATTTAGGAATTTTAATTTTACGGTGCGTACCAAATGCGTACCGACTTTTTTTGTTTCTAAAGTTTGTTCTCTGATGAGTAGAATATTTAGAGCCTTGTACAGTTGATAAATAAGCTGAGTTACTTATTCAATCATTATGACTAAAGATCATAAATATTGGATAAGATATAAAAATAAAAAATATGTTGTCCAAAAAATAATAGATGGAAAACAGAAACAAATAGCTGATTTTCCAACTAGAGCGTTGGCTGATAAGTACGTAGAAAAACATCGTATAGCTGCGCACTTAGAAAAAGTTGTAGATAAGGAATACAGTTTTCATGAACTGTTTTTAAAGTTTGCAACTCAAAAGCAACAAGGTGGACGTAATATCAAAACTTGCATAACTAAATCTGCAGGCGATAGATATATGTCTCATTTTAACAACTACATAAAACCAAACTTCTATGACTGTCCAGTTCATACAATAGGTGGTAAGAAACTGCAGGAATTTATAGATAAGCTATTAGCTGAAGGCACAAAACCTGAGCTATATAAAACTGCTAATCTTGTTCTTGCTAATCTTAGAAGATTTTTTAAGTGGTGTTCATCCAACGAATATCACAAAAATTTTCAATCAGCTATGGACTATAGAATACCTGAGCAGTATGAGCCTATGGATAGCAATCTTAGAGATCCAGTTAAAGCAACTGTTATAAATCCTAAAGATGCTGCTAGACTTATAAGCTTTGTTTGGGAGCATAGAGAAGATGATTATAAATTTTCTTATGCTTGTATGATTTTTCATATTTTATTTTATTTTGGATTTAGAAGATCTGAAATATTAGGTTTGAAAAAATCTCAAATAAATGTTGTTCAAGGTTATGTAGATATACAAGGTGCTTGGGATGCTGAGAACTGGACCTATAGATCCGAAACAAAAAATAAAGGATCTAAAAGGTTTGTTTACTTTGATCCAAATGGTAAAGCAGCTAAAGTTCTTAAATGGATGCTAGATTATTCTAATAAAAATTTTCCTGCATCTGATTATTTGATTGCTGCAACCAGAGGTAAAAATCCATTGTCACCTTATATGTTTAGAAAAGTTGTTTATGCAACGTATGAACAATTAGGTTTAGCAAAGCTTGAGTGGCATAGATCCAATAGTTCTCATAAGTTTAGAATTATTTGGTCGCCATTTAAAGACTGTGCATCTAAAACTTGGAGGCATCTAAAAGCAGCTCAGTTAATTCAAGAAAGACAAAGGCTTGAGTTATCTGATAACTATATCAAGAAAATTATGGGACATGATTTATACTCTACGACTAGAGATATATATGGTGACCACGATCTTTTAGATACTAAAGAGCATCATAAGATTGCTGCAAAAATAGAAGCTGCACGTAACAAAGAAGTTAAATTAATAAATTAAATATTATGGTAAATAGCTGGAGGTCCTATCTCCTCCAGCATTTGCCTAGTTATATACGCAACATGATGACTGCTCGGTCCGAGGAAACGTATATATCCAGGACTTTCAGAAAGAAGCCTCGGTGAGCAACTTTGAACACTATTTCTTACCTACAAGTAATTGGATGTTTGAGTTCTCTTCAGTAAGTTTTTCATTTTCCTTACTCAAAGTATCTCTCTCTTGAGTTATTACTCTTAGCTCATCCGCCAGTGTTTCAATTTTATGTACTAAAGCAGCCTTTGAAATATCTTTTACTGCTAGTTCTAATTTTTCAGAATTTTCTTTTGATAAAGGATCTTTAATCCAGTTATCTTTACTCATCTTTTATTACCTCCAAATTGTCATTATCTGTTAAATCGTATTGGTCCATTGGATCATCATATAAAGCTATCTCTTGTTTTGTTTCTTTGATGATATGTTTAGTATGGTCCTTTGCCTGCTCTAAAACAGTTGTTAAATTAGGATAGTTGGAAGGATAAACACCATAGATATATAAATCATTTATAGCTGCAGCAACTCTTTGCAAGCCTTGCAGCCTCTTTCTCATTCTTGTAAGCCTGCTATCTTTTGGAAGATCATAAGGTACTTTATTCATTTTCTACTTTTCCTCTTTTCCACTTTGTATTTTCAATCTTAAACTCTGTAATTTCCACGACTGCTTTATTTGGCTCGTTGCCAACCAGAGCTTTATCTTCACTGTCAAACTCTTCCTCAACAACAACATCAACAGTACCAGTCGTAACCTTAATAATTTTAGCCATAACATTATAAGCTTGCTTGCACCTCCGCTTGATCCATAGCTTCAGCTGCAGCTGCCTGCAGTTGGTCTATATCCAATAACTCTGGCGGCATAGCCGCATGAAAAGTTTTACCTTTATGATAATTATTCATTCTCTCGATATATGTTGGATCAAAGAAATATTTTATTTTTACCTTTAGGAGCTGCGATAACTGCCATAGTCTGTAAGCTGACATCTGATCCACACCAAGCTCATACTTGCCTATCTGCTGGTATCTAACGCCTGCTAATGATGCTAATTTCTGCAGTGTTAGCTTTCTTCTATTTCTTACATATCTAAGGTTTTTACCAAATGTATCATTCCACCAGTTACAAGTGTGATCTCTTCTAGCTCTTCTGTCCATTGAAAGCCTCCAGTTTTTTCTTTACTGCATCTGTATCTATTGTTGTTGATCTTGCTATTGTAGCTTCAAAACAAGCTGGTGATATTTCGTGATAGAAACTATCAGATGCTTGAATAAGATAAGTTGCCTTACCTAAATATTTTTTAATATATAAAGGTCCACCTAAAGCTGCGTATGGTCCTTTTGTTTTGTCAAAGAACTCTTTTTTATGAAGAGACTTTGTATGTACTCGTTCTTTACTCATAAGAAAATACCTCTCTGTGTTTAAGTAAAAATGTTGATAGAACAGCAGCTACTCTTAGTGCTGTAGTTGGGTGCGGAAACTTTATTGTTTCGCCAAAATTTGCCAGGACTTCAAGCTCTTCATCATCAAAGGCTGTAACTTGCCAGTGAGCTGATTGCATCTTCACATCAATAGATCCTACTATTACATGAAAACGATCTTGAGCTTCTTTTAATTTTTTATTTTCTATACCGTCTTTAAGTAAGACTACATTATTCTGATTTTTGTTTATTATGTTCATCTATATAAATTTTATAAAAGTGTTCTGCATTAATTGAGTTGAAGCCGCAAAATTCCATTTCCAGTTTGAACTCATAAAGAGACATCCGATTTGGGAAAGTAGCTATCGACCAATTCCGAGACATCTTCTCGGTGAATTTCATCTGCCTGAACCAAGTAGTTGATTGCATCAATATAACTGTCGTATTTGTATTCATTGTTTGCTCTTACAATTTTTGCTGCTGCATACATAAGAGCGACCTGGTGAGGTCTTATTTTTTTTCCAACAAGTACAGTCCATATATCTGCAATCGCTTGCATCTTCTTATTAAATGGACCGTACTCATCGGATTTGATTTTCCGTAAACTTTTGAGTTCTTTACTTAGCTTTTCGATTTGCATCTTTAAACTCTTCGTGTCCTTTTTGGATAAAGAACTCTACGGTTTTTGACATACTGATAGGCAGCTCAAATTTTTTCTGCGATAACTCTTCAAGCAATCTGTATGTCTTAATGTTTATCGCCACTGATTTGAACTTATCTGCATCCATAACTAAGCCTCCAGCTCCGCAGGATTAAAATCAGTAGCAGCTCCAGCAGCTCCAGTTGTTGCAGCATCCATGGCTTCAACACGATGGAAGTAATAGTATTCTTGACCAGCAGCCAATTTACCATTGCCTTTTGCTTGAGCTTTGTAAGCTCCAAACCGATAGCTTTTGCCATCGATCATTATGTTACCTTTAAGATCGTAGCTTGATGCTTTCGCCTTATTCGTAACTGGTATTGCAAGACCTAATTGTGGTCTTTCTTTTTTTTGCTCTTCACTCATTATTGTAAAACTCCTTTTGATTTGAGTTGAGATTTAATTGAAGCGAACTCCTTCATAAAACTGTCATAGCTCAATGGATTGTTCCATTTTAAATCAGCTAAAAAAGTTTTGTTGTCGGTGATCCACTTTTGATAATTGCCTAGATGACTGACTGACTGTAACGACTTCAGAACCTCTTGGACTTTTTTAGATTGCTGCTCTATTGCAGCTGATACTTCCTCAGCACTTGCGATTTTATCGTTAGTCATACCGCAAAAAGCTAATGCTCTTCCAACTGCAGATGTTTCGCAGTTTTCAAGAGCAGATGTTTGATTGATCCTGCTTGCATTTTTTTTCTCTTCAGCAAGACCAGTTGCAACTATCATTCCATTAATAAGAACTGTTGCTTTTACAACGCAAGTTTCCTTATCGTTGTGCATAATCTCAGTTTCAATTCTTAATCTTGATCCTAGATTACGTCTAGCAACTGCAAGCCTTAATGCGACAGTTGCATAATCTTTGCCCATAACATTAATCGTCTGACCATTAAGACTTCTTTTAAAGTCATTGATGCAGAGGATTAAATCATCAGGCACTATTTTTACTTTTTCTTTTGACATTTAACCTCCTAAGTAAAATTCCATAATTTTTTTGCTCTGAATAAAAATTCATCACCAATTCCATGCCACGCATATGGATGATCCCAGTTTGGATCTACTATAGCTGCAACACTTTTAATTAAATTTTCTCTAGTTTGATTTTCAAACATACCAAAAAGTTTTTCTCTTCTTCTTGCTACGTTGTTTAAATTTTTAAATGTTTTTTCTAATTCAGATGAAGTTAGTAAGCTGGTGTTCTCACAATCAAATATTTTGTAACCAGTTTTAGTTACATAAACTAAACTTACTGGAACTTTATAATCATAAAAAGCTGCATATACACTACATTGTGCAACGTGATTGAAACTAGGTGCAGTGGGAGCGTGCAAACTAATAAAACTACGCTCACCATTTTTCTTTACCTTGCCAAGTTTAGACCATTGAGTTTTTAATTCGACAATACTTGATGGGATAGGAGCATCAATAACACCGTCAACTTCTCTAACTCCGCCTAATGCAAAATCAGTACGACCAACATACGGCAACAGGAGATCCGTTTTTTCTTGACCAATACTAATTTGTTCTTCGCAAGTGATAGGATAAAGATTTCCTGCACCTAACTCTTCCATTGCAAGGAAACCGTTTGTAATAACTTCAGTAATTTCTGTTTGATATTTATCGAATTTTTCTTGATCCTTTGGATCTATAGGTTGATACTTATTATATTTTTCTAATACGTCTTTTATTATTTCTGATTTTTCTGTACCTTTTTTTGCATTAGCATAAGGCATTAATTTTTTTGTAATTGGATTTAAACTCCATTTTGTATCTGCATAATAATCTTGCAGCGCATCACCAACTGCTACACCAGCTTTCATTTGTGCATTACCTGGTATCATTCGTCTTTCTGCTTGAGTAAGTTCGCAATACCTAAATACGTATGGACCATCTGACATAAGTAGTTGAGTTGCTGAGTGATGAGTTTGACCAAGAGTAGTTGCCCACTTTGGAAGCACTAACTCGTGTAAAGGATCTATAACACTATCGTTTTTTATCATTGATAGTGTCTTAAACTCTCAGTCTTATTAAGCAAACAAAAAAAGACTGACAGTCTCTATTATGACTTCTTAACTAATTTAAGCTTATTATCTGATTTCGCCGATTTCACACCTTTGTTCTTTTGTCTTTCATACCATAAATCAAATTGATCTGTTGGATAGTGTGGACGGTTCATAATAGGAAACCAAGTAGGTACATCACCGTCATTTTTTTTTGGATTTTCTCTCATGTATTTAAGTGTGTTTGGTTTAATACCATACTCACTATAAATTTTATCTACTGTTAATAATTTAGGTTTATTTTTCATTTACTTTTTTTGCTGCTAATTCTGCTTGCAGTTTTGCTGCAGCTAATTCTGTTTCAAATAATTGTTTTTGCATTTCTAATTTATTTGTATTCATTTGATCTAATAAACTTGGGATACCAGATCGTCTGCCAAAAAAGAAAGCTCTTCCTTTTTTTTGTTCGCTTTCCATTTGCGCATAAAGTTTTTCTAATTCTTTCTGTAACTCTTTTTGTTTGGCTGTCATTTTATTCATTTCAGCTGCCATCATTTCTGCAAATTTTAATTTAGCTTCTTCAAGCATCCTTTGACCTTTGTATGCTTGGTCATTAATTTGTAATAATTTTTCAGAATATTTATTTTTATTATTTTTCTTTGGATCTATAATTGCAATTATTGGTGCAGCAAAAGTTGGTCTTACATTATTTAAAACTAATTCACCACCTTGCGCACTATCTTTTAAAGCTTCTTTTGCAAAAGGATCAGGATTTAATAATCTTGTTTTACCTCGATGATGTTCAAAGATACCAACAAAATATCTTTGGCTTTCACCGTATCTCATAAATTCTATATCGCCATCTTCATCATCACCAATGATACATAATCTATTTACGCAATCTTGTTTTACATCACTTGTTGCATAGTATAATAAAATCATACCATCATAAATTGATCCTTCAGATTTTACTAAAATTGCTTTCAGATCTGGTCTGTATTGTTCTCTTGAAACAGTAACATTAAATCTTTCTTTTCTTGGAATACATTCACCAGCATTAAAAGGCAGATCATCATTTTTAATATTTAAAAAATCTACGTTTGCCCATACTGGAATTTGTGGTGATGGAAATAAAATATTTGCAGGATCACAACCAAACAATCTTGAATATCTTAAAGCATGGTCTCTAGTTATATCTCTTTCACCAGTCATTTGTTTTTGAACCATTGAATAATGCAATCCAACTTTCTCTGCTATTTCGCCAAGTTCAAGACCGCTTGCTTTTATTCTTTGTGATAAAAGTTGACCTGGTGACATAAAGTTCATTAACTCTAAATTTTTAATTTCAGAGGCAAATTCTCTTTTTATATCTTGTTTTTTTCGTGGTACTTCTTTGCTATTTTTTGGCAGCCAACCTTTCGCCTTATTTATTTTAATTACATTATTGATTGATGCTGCAGAAAAATCTTTCTCAAAATCATAACTTCTATGTCCTGGTATATATTTAAGAGCCTCAGGATATGCTTTTTCTATATCACCTTGAATGCTATGGCATATTTCATTATTTTGTTTATCAAAAGAAAACAGATCTATCTTTGTGTGATTACCAGCAATGTGAATATGAAACCTATCAAACTCTAAAGGTTCTGCTCTGTTTGGTGTTCTTGGAGACCAATCATGCTCAACATTTTTAGCAATTATTTTGCTCATATATTACTGTCTTATATAATCTTTCGTCTTAAGATTGCAACAAAAAAAGACTGTCAGTCTTGACAAATAAGCTGAGTAAAATAAAGGCTTTTTGATGCCTAGAAAACAGTATTTTGACCAATTAGTCAGTCCTTTTAGCCATTGGCATAGAGAGCAGCACGATGGAATTAATTATTTTGACTTGGATTGCGTGGGTACTTGCCCAGGTTGCGCAAAACCACTGTTTCTTGCTGATACTATCTATAACAAGGATTTTAGGTTTCAAGGTAAATCACACTGGCAACAAAGACCATACGTTTTTTTAGCTCAAGCAGCTGAAATACCTTTTTATGAATTTTTCTATACAGTTGATGAAAGCACTCCATTTAGAAACATTATAAGATTTGATATTCATAGGATCTATCCTCATTCAAATAAGAGATGGCACGATCTTACACCAGATCAAATGTTACAATTTTTAGAACACATGAGTTTAAAATCGCATGGTCCTAATTGTGAAAACAGAGAATATTTAATTAGAAAAATCAAAGCCAACAAATGTGGCAATCAATTTATAAGGCAACAAAATTATGTCGAATTTCTATCTATCTGATCCATTAGTATTAAATGAACTAAAGTTACAAGATGATGACTTTAGAATATATCAACACTGCTGCAGGCAGTTTAACGTAAAAACATTTACAGTATTTATTAGACTTGTAGATATAGCTGGTCAGTTCCAATTATCGATAGAGCAAGTGCAGCATAGTCTAGCCAGGATGACCAAGGTAAGAGTAGGTGGTGAACCATTAATTAAGATTAGAGATAATGGAAAATTTCTTGTATTCGATATGCCAAGACATAAAGTTTTTATTAAATCAATCGGTTTCCAAAGATTTAATTCAAACAAAGGCTGGAAGCATTTAAGAGATCATCTTTCAAACAAAGAAGTTAAAATAAAATATTTATATCCAAAGCTGGACCAATACGAATTGTTAGATCTGTTATTAGAATTGCCAGAGGATCAGTTTCAAAACATAAAAGAAAAGGATTTACAATATCCTTGGGTACTACGTAATGCAAAAAACTTTAGAAAAAATAATTGAAGAAAAAGTTAAGCTGCTAAGTTATATCGTAGATATACTTGATGATGCTGCTTATGCTGAAAGATTTATAACTAAACCTCATAATAGAAATTGTCCTAGTATGTATAAGATTTTAGATTATTGTTACGATAAAAAAGATCTTGGATTTTATGATAGACCTAAATTAGTTTTACGTGCTACTCCAAGACAGATGACCAGGTATAGTTTAGCTTTAGATATTTTGATGGAAATAGATAAAGATGTATCAGACAATCCTAGAATGGCTCGTAAGTTATTGTGGTTACGTGCTAATCGTTTTAAATGGACACAACTAGCAAAACAATTTGGTTATCATCGTATTACAATCAAAAAGATGTATGAGACAATCTTAGATAAATTATGTAATAAATTAAAAAATAATCTTTACATCTTCGACAAAATATTTAAGTAATAACTATATCTTCAAATATTTATTTTTTTAAAATCATATAGGAAATAAAGTTAAAACATTATAATAGACAGTTTAGAAATCACTTGTATAATTTAACTGTTGTAAGCGTATTGCCAAAAAACTTAATTTTTTTTTACTCTTTTTTTTTATTCCAACGATCTTTGACCACTTATGAAATTCAAACCAGATCAGTGCGAAAGTTTTACAAGATCAAGTCAATATACAGTACGCTGCAAACGCAAAGGTTTCTTTTGCAAGACTTCAAAAAAGTTTAGGTGTCCTAACCACGCTGGAATGAGTAGTGGTCCAAAAACAAAAAGAGGCAAATTAAAATCTTTACAAAATTTAAAACAGTTTCGGAATGACGAAAGCTTTAGAACTTACATCGCAGATAACAGACCAGATTTGCCAACAGCTAATGAACGGCATACCACTGACCAGGATTTGCCAGTCTAAAGAATTGCCAAGTCTTGCTACAGTTCATAGATGGATTGCTAAACATCCTGACTTTGCTAAACAAATACTGCAGGCAAGAAGAGTAGGTACTCAGTATTATTTAGATAAAATGATTGATGAGCTTGAGACAGTATCAGCTAAAGATGTTGGTATTGTAAAAGAAAAGCTTCATCACTACAGATGGCTTGCAAGTAAGTTATTGCCTAGCTTGTATGGTGATAAACAAGAGGTGGTCCAAGACACAAAGGTTACGATCACTTGGCAGCAACCTGATATGAAAGTTGTTGATGGTGAAATAGTAAAAGACTTGTAGTAGCAGCAGCGTGAGGCGGTCTCGCGCGTGTGATGGAGTTCGAGAGATAGCTGACGTACCAAACACGTACCAGGCTTGTTATTTTATAGAAATAACGTGCTAGAGCCAGAGATAAGGCATCTAAGGAGTAGCCAAAATCTACAGAAAACAAAAAGATTTTTGCGCAAAAGGCGTATGCCGCTAGCAAAGGTCGCTAGTTATATACAATAAATTACCTATGAACAAAACAAAGAAACTTAAAAACAAATATATTCCTGAGAAATTCAAAGATGTTGAAAGTTTTACCTTCACTACATCTAACGATGAGCTGATGGTTGTCTTTCACGGTTTCGATCAAGAGTATGATATGACAGATTTTGCGGAGTTCTTGTTCAATAAAATAGGAATGAAGTTTAAAAATTATCAAGGTCCACCAACACTTCACTAATGAATGTTACAATACCTTACCAGCCAAGGAAGCAGCAGGCTTTCATTCATAAAGAATTAGACAAAAAAAGATTTAGTGTTCTTTGTTGTCATAGAAGGTTTGGCAAAACGGTGATGTTGATTAATCATCTTATCAAAGGATGTATGACATCAAAAAATCACGCACCTAGATTTGCTTACATTGCTCCGACTTATAGTCAGGCAAAAAAGATAGCTTGGGATTATTTAAAATTTTATACAAAAAATTTACCAGGTACTAAGTATAACGAAACAGAATTAAGAGCAGATTTTTTTAATGGTTCAAGAATACAACTCTTATCTTCAGAAAATCCTGATAGCATAAGAGGTATCTATCTTGATGGAGTAGTCCTGGATGAAGCTTCGCAAGTTAGCCGAGAGCTGGTTGATGAAGTAATTCGTCCTGCAATCGCTGATCGAAAAGGTTGGATGTGTTTATGTTCAACTCCAAAAGGTATGAACAATATCTTTTACGATATGTATTTAAAAGCACAATCAGATGATAAGTGGTTTTTATATACAGCAAAAGCATCGGAAACTGGTTTAGTTGACCAAGAAGAGTTAGATGCTGCATTGTCGGTTATGGGAACGGCAACCTATAATCAAGAGTTTGAATGTTCATTTATTGGAAATGTAAAAGGTTCTATTTATGGTGATCTTATTAACAAGCTAGAAGATGAAAGAAGGTTTGCTAGAGTACCTCACGATCCGTCTTACGGTGTTTCTACCGCTTGGGATCTTGGTTATAATGATGCTACTGCTATCATTTTTTATCAAAATATTGGACACGCTATTAATATTATTGACTACTACGAAAACAGTAATCAAGCGTTTCCTCATTATGCTCAAATACTCAAAGAAAAAGATTATGCGTATGTTGAACATATAGGACCGCATGACCTTGATAATACAGATTTTACAACTGGTAGAACTAAGAGAGAAGTTGCTTATCAGTTAGGATTAAGATTTAAGGTAGCACCAAAGCTAAATGTTGAAGATGGTATTCACGCAGTAAAAATGTTGCTGCCAAGATGCTATATCGATGTTGATAATTGTTCTAAGCTTATAAATGCTTTAAGACATTATCATCGAAAGTATAAAGAAAAAGATAATATTTATTCTGCTAAACCTAATCACGATTGGTCATCTCACGCTAACGATGCGCTGAGATATTTAGCGACTGGTTTAGAAAGAACTAATCTTACAAACAAACAATTATTTCAAAAGGATTATAAATATGAGTTCACTATTTAAAGCACCTAGTATTCCTATGCCGCCACCTTTGGAAATGCCAAAAGTGGAGGATGTTCCTTCAGCTGAAGATGAAGCAAGAAAAAGACAAGAACAAGAGGATATGAGAAAAAGGCAAAGAAATAGAAAAGGTCGAAGATCTACAATTCTTACATCACCTTCTTACGAAGATACTGATGCAGATGTAGATAGACCAACATTATTAGGAGGTTAATTATGGGAGGATTTGCGAGACGAGTAATTAGTTCACCAGTCGTGCAACCAGTGCAACCAAAACCTAAACCAAAACCAGTTATTCAAGATATAGATCCAACTGATCCAGCTTACTCACAATCAAAAAGAAGAGGTCGAAGATCAACTATTTTAACTTCAACAACTGGAGCAAGTGACGAACTTGAACTTACAAAGAAAACTTTATTAGGCGGATAATGCAACAAGAAGAATTTAGAAAATTGGCTCGAGAGCTGAAGTCTAATCTCTCTAGGCTAATGGAACAACGATCCACTTGGGAGAGCCATTGGCAAGAGTGTGCAGATTTTATGCAACCACGAAAAGCAGAGATCACTCAAGAACGAGCAAGAGGCGACAAGAGAAACTTACAAATATTTGATGCAACGGCTATTCACGCTCTAGAACTTTTGGCAGCATCTTTGCATGGTATGTTGACTAGCTCAGCTAATCGTTGGTTTAGTTTGAGATACAAAGAAAGTAAATTGAACTCAACCGATGAAGCGAAAGAGTGGTTAGAAGATGCAACTGATAAAATGTATGTTGCATTTGCACGATCAAACTTTCAACAAGAGGTGTTCGAAGCGTATCACGATCTGATTGCTTTTGGTACAGCTTGTCTAATGATCGAGGAAGATCAAAACGATATTCTTAGATTTTCATCAAGACATATAAAAGAATTATATATCCAAGAAAACGAAAGAGGTTTTGTTGATACTATTTATAGAAGATTTAAAATACCAGTATCAGCTGCAGTAGAAAAATTTGGTGCAGAAAATTTATCAAAAGAAACAAATAAATTATTTTTAAAAGAACCGTTTGAAAAAATAGAGTTGGTTCATGTTGTTAGACCTAGAACAGTTTACAATGAACTAAAACAAGACAAACGTAATATGCCTTTTCAAAGTATTTATTTTGAATTTGGCTCAGGACATATAATCAATATTGGTGGTTTTAAAGAATTACCTTATGTCATTCCAAGATACTTAAAAGCATCTACAGAGATCTATGGTCGATCGCCTGCGATGAACGCCTTACCAGATGTAAAGGTACTAAACAAGATGGTCGAGACTGGTTTGAAAGCATCTGCTAAGCAAGTTGATCCACCTTTATTAGTTCCTGATGACAGTATGATTTCACCAATTAGGATGTCGCCTGGTTCTTTAAATTATTATAGATCAGGAAGTAGAGATAGAATTGAACCATTAAATATTGGTCAAGCAACATCTGCAACTCTTAATCAAGAAAATCAAAGAAGAGAAGCGATTGCAAAAATATTTCATATAGACCAACTTATGATTACTCAATCTCGTTCAATGACTGCAACTGAAGTGTTGCAAAGAAACGAAGAGAAGATGAGAATACTTGGTCCAGTATTAGGTAGATTACAACAAGAACTATTACAGCCAATGATATTAAGAGTTTTTAATATTATGCTAAGAAATAAATTATTTAGAGAAGCACCAGGCATACTTGCTAATCAAGAAATAGATATTGAGTATGTATCACCTATGGCTTTGGCTCAAAGATCTCAAGAGTTACAATCTTTGATAAGAGGTTTAGAATTATTTGGACAAATAGGTCAGATAGCACCAGTACAAGATTTCATTGATGAAAACGGTTTAGTAAAACAAATAATAAGCTTACTTGGATTACCAGCTAGGATGATTAGATCAGACAATCAAGTTGCTGAACTAAGACAACAAAGAGCAGCAGCGCAAGCAGAGCAACAAGCTATGATGCAAGCAATGCAAGAAGCAAAAGTTGCAAAAGATGCTGCACCAATGCTTAGAGAACTTAACCGTGGAACAGAATAAAAAAGTAAAAGAATTAGTCAGTAATTATAAAACAACATTTAATACTGATACTGGCAAAACAGTTTTAGAAGATCTTAAAAAAAGATCCCACTTCTATAATACAACTCATGTAAAAGGCGATCCGTATGAGAGTGCTTTTTACGAAGGTCAAAGATCATTAGTCGTATTTATAGAAAGTTTATTAAATCAAAAAGAATAATCGAGGTATAAAATGGAAAATCAGACAACTGCTCCAGTGGAGCAATCTGAGCAACCAAAGGATGTTGCTCAACAACCTGAGGCAACACCTGAGGTCAAAGATACAGTTTTAGCTGAAGCTACAACTGAACAAGTACAAGAAGATCCAAAGGTAATTAATTTTAAAGAATTAATTCCTGAGGATTATAAAGATGAGAAATCACTGCAAAATTTTGCAAGTATGGATGATTTTGTAAAATCTTATCTTTCAGCACAAAAATTAGTTGGTGCTAATAAAGTTGCTATACCAAACAAAATGGCAACTGATGAAGATTGGGACGAAGTTTATAAAAAACTTGGTCGTCCTGATAAACCAGATGATTATAAGTATTCATTTAAAGATGATGAAATTAATCAAGACCAGCTAAAAAGTTTTAATGAAACAGCTCATAGGATTGGATTACTTCCAAAACAAGCAGAGCGTATCATTAAATTTTATAACGAATTGAACGAGCAACAACAAGCAGATCAAGCAAAAGTATTTGAAGAAAAGCAAGTTGAGGCTATGTCCAATCTTAAAAAAGAATTTGGTCCAACTTACAATAAGAGATTAGATCAAGCTAAAAAACTTGCGACTGAAACTTTAGGAACTGAGATGTTAAATAATACAATTCTTAAAGATGGTTCAAGATTAGGTGATAATGTTTCAGTCATCAAAGCCTTTTCAATGCTTGCGGATAAATTATCTGAAGATGAAATAATAAAAGGTGAAGGTACTGGATATGTTACTGCTAGTGAGATCGAAAAAGAAATTGCAGAACTTACTGAAGATGGATCACCATACTGGAATAAAACTCATCCTAACCACAAAAAGACAGTGGATCAGGTATTTAAATTACGTGAGCAATTAAATGGCTAACGAAAAATTTGAACCAGCAGGAACTATTTCAGATATTGAAATCAGATTAGAATGTTTAAGACTTGCAACAGAGTTTGGACCTGAGTTCGAAAGAAAAGATCCAATCGAAAAAGCAGAAAAATATTTTAACTGGGTAAAACAGATTTCTAGCGACAATCGAAAGACCGCTCGAAAAAAAGTCTAATTGCAGACTGTAAAGGCAAAGAAAAGATCCGCTCTGCGGAAAATCAATTCGATTAAATCAATCAACCATAGGAGGAACTTATTATGAGTTCTCAAATAACTACAGCTTTTGTACAGCAGTATTCAAACAATGTGCAAATGTTGTCACAACAAAAAGGTTCACTCCTACGTAACACTGTTGATGCTGAAACTGTCGTGGGCAAAAATGCCTTTTTCGAACAAGTAGGCGTTGCGACAGCTGTAAAAAGAGTTTCAAGACACGGGGACACTCCCCAGATTGACACTCCACATAGCAGACGTAGAGTGAGTATGGTAGATTATGAGTACGCAGATTTGATCGATAAACAAGATCAGGTCAGAACTCTGATCGATCCAACATCATCTTACGCTCAAGCAGCAGCTTTTGCTCTTGGTCGTGCAATGGATGATGAAATCATAAGTGCTATTTCAGGAAACGCATTTTCTGGTGAGACTGGCTCAACAACAGTTGCGCTACCATCGGCTCAGAAAATTACTGAAAGTGGTACAGATGGATTAACTATTGCAAAATTAAGAAGTGCTAAAGAAAAATTCGATAGTGCTTCAGTTGATCCGTCAATTCCGAGATACATTGTTGTTGGTCCAAAACAAATTTCTGATTTGTTAGGAACAACTCAAGTTACATCTTCGGACTTTAATACAGTTAAGGCTCTTGCGAACGGAGAAATTTCGTCCTTCCTTGGTTTTAACTTCATAACTTCAAATAGACTTACGCTCGCTTCAAGTAAGAGACTTTGCCTAGCTTATGCTGGTGATGGTATCAAACTTGCACTCGGTCAAGATATTATGACACGTATAGACGAACGTAGTGACAAAGGTTATGCAACTCAAGTGTACGTATGTATGACTATGGGAGCTTCTAGAATGGAAGAAGAAAAAGTCGTAACTATACAAGCACACGAAGCGTAATAGAGGAGGTTAAATCAAATGGGTACTAAAAATACAGACTTAGTCGCAAACTTTGAGGCAACTCCTCAAGTTAAAAACAACGCAGCTGAACTTCACGGTGTACTTAGAACTGCACACGGAACTGTTGAGCTAGCAGCTGGTGATAGTGATAATGACGATATTGTAATGTTAGCACCGATCCCATCAAACGCAGCAGTGCCAAGTTTATTTATTGGCTCTGACACTTTTGGTGGATCTTGCACGTTCAATGTTGGAATTTACACTACAGATGGAACAGTAAAAGATGAAGACGTTTTTGCAACAGATGTTGCAGATGCTGGAGCAATGGCAGACGTTAGATTTGAAGCTGCTAACATCGATACAGCTGGTAAAAAAATGTGGGAGCTTGCTGGTGATACATCAGATCCAGGCGGTTATTTCTACATAGCAGTAACAATGTCTGCTGCTGGTGGAACTGCAGGAACTCTTTCATGGAACATCTCATACGTTGTTAATTAAAAAGCAGTAATGCAATTAGATTAGGCGGTGAAATATCCGCCTGATCGCTTAAAGAATTTTAAATGAAATATATTTTAGTTTTATATATGTGTTCGATGCTTAGCAATTCTTGTCCAACAAGCACGGTTGCTGGTTATCAGTTTGCAAATTTTTATGATTGTGTAGATGCAGGTTATGCAGTTGCACAAAGCACATATAGAAACCTAGAAGATTTAGAAGAATACAATCGAGATTACATTGAGAATAGTAAGATCGTTATAAAATTTGAATGTAAAGAAATAGGAGCAAAAACATAATGGCATCTGTGGTGGACATCTGCAATAGCGCACTGAATTTATTAGGAGCATCAACAATCTCAGCACTAACTGAAGATAGTAAAAATGCGAGACTATGTAATCAAAGGTATGAGAATATTAGAAATAGAATGTTCAGATCTCATGCTTGGAATTGTTTAACAAGAAGAGTTTCACTTGCAAAAGACAGTGATGCTCCAGTAGTTGAATATGCTAATCAATATACTCTTCCAGCTGATTGCTTAAGAGTTTTGAAAATACACACTGGAACTACAGATAGTATTGCTTCAGATATAGATTACGTTGTTGAAGGTCGTAAAATTAAAACAGATGAAGGTACGGTATTCTTAGTTTATATATCATTAGTTACTGATCCAAACGAATACGATACTTATCTCACCGAAGCTTTGGCTGCAGCAATTGCAGCTGATTTAGCTTATGCAATAACAAACAATGCAACGCTTGCTAAAAACTATCAAACGATTGCAGATGAAAGATTAAGAGAAGCAAGATTTATTGATGCTACAGAAAATAGTTTAGGAACTGTAGAAAGTAACGAATTTACAGATGCGAGGTTATAATGCCAAGAACAACACTTGCATTAACAAGTTTTGTTTCTGGTGAACTAGGAGCGAAATTAGACGGCAGGACCGACTTCTCGAAATATAATTCTGGGGCTAAAACTCTTCAAAACTTTCTAGTACATCCTCAAGGAGCTGCAACTAGAAGAGTAGGAACAAAATTTATTGCTGAAGTAAAAAACAGTGCAGCAAAAACAAGACTGATACCTTTTGAATTTTCTACAATACAAACTTACGTATTAGAATTTGGTAATCAGTATATGAGAGTTTATAAAGATCAAGGTCAGGTTCAATCAGGTGGATCTGCTTTTGAAATATCAACTCCGTATTTAACTGCAGAATTATTTGATATTAAATTTTCTCAGTCTGCTGATGTAATGTATTTAGTCCATCCTAATCACGCAGCAAGAAAGCTTTCAAGAACTGGGCATACTTCTTGGACTTTAACAGAAATAGATTTTACAGATGGTCCTTATGTACCAGAAAATACTACTGCAACTACACTTACACCATCTGCTACAAATGGATCAATAAATATAACAGCTTCAGCAAGTTTATGGGCTTCTACAGATGTTGGAAGATTAGTAAGTTTTTCTAATGGTAGAGCTAAGATAACTGGATTTACATCTGCAACAGTTGTAGCTGCAACAGTTCAAGATGACTTCGATAATACAAACTCAGTAACAACTTGGAAACTAGGAGCATTTTCAACGACTACTGGACATCCATCGGCTGTTTCTTTTTTTGAACAACGCTTAGTTTTTGCTGGTACGACTGCAGAACCACAAACATTATATTTTTCTAAATCAGGTGATTATGAAAATATGACTACTGGTACAAATGCAGATGATGCAATGGTTTATACGATTGCTTCAAACCAAGTTAATAAAATTAGATATTTAAAAGCAGTAAGAACTTTAATTGTTGGTACGACTGGCGGGGAGTTTACAGTTTCGGCTGACGGGACAGACGCAGCAATAACTCCTACAAATATTGTAATTAAAAAACAAAGTTCTTATGGAACTGCTAATGTTGATGCTCAACCAGCTGGATCATCAATATTATTTTTACAAAAAGCAAAAAGAAAAATTAGAGAATTAACATATAACTTTGATGTTGATGGATATGTTGCGCCTGATCTTACAATCTTAAATGATATTGTAACTAAATCAGGTATCAATGAGATGGCTTATCAACAAGAGCCAGATAGTATTTTATGGTGCGTTAGAGACGATGGAGTTTTTGTTGGACTTACATATCAAAGAGCTGAGAATGTAACAGCTTGGCATCAACATAAAATAGGCGGAACATTTGGAGCTGGTGATAGTGCTACTGGATATGGAGTTGTAGAAAGTGTTGCTTCTATCTCAGGTGAACTAACTGAAGATGAGCTTTACGTAATAGTAAAAAGAACAATTAATGGAGCTACTAAAAGATATGTTGAGTGTTTTGCTCCTTTTGATTTTGACGAAACGGCAAGTACAGATTTTAAGTTTTTGGACAGTCATTTGATCTATAGTGGCAGTTCAACCACCACGTTGAGTGGTCTTTCACATTTGGAAGGTCAAGTTGTTTCAATTCTAGCGGATGGATCAACTCATGCAGATAAGACTGTTAGCTCAGGCTCGATAACACTTGATCGATCAGTGACGAGTGCGGTGGTCGGATTAAAGTATGATAGTATTTTACAAACTATGAGAGTTGAAGGCGGAGCTGCTGAAGGAACATCTCAAGGTAAAACAAAAAGAATATCAAAAGTTGTTTTAAGATTATTTGAAACAGTTGGTGCAAAAGTTGGACCTTCATTAACAAGTTTAGAAACTATTCCTTTTAGAACAACATCAAGTAATTTATCAGCTCCAGTAGATACCTTATTAGCTGGTGATAAAGAAGTAGAGTTTAGAGATGATTACAATACGGATGGTTTTATATTTGTTAAACAAGATCAGCCTTTACCATTAACGGTACTTGCTATCTATCCAACTATTGTAACTAGCGATGGATAAATTTGAAATAGTTCCTTACGAAATTCAACACGGTAACGATATGATTGAATTTGGATTGAACGATAAATTAATGGATCACGATGCAACATTTAAAGAAAATAGGATTGATAACGCAATACCTGGCTTATCATTTACTTTACTACATAATAGTTTGGCTGTGTGCAGTGGCGGCATTTATCCTTTATGGGATGGAGTTGCTGAAGGTTGGGTTATCTCAAGTAAAAGAATTTATAAAAACAAAATTAAATCGGCTCGATTAATTAGACATAGAACCGATATACTTTGTGCTGCAAACAAGATTTGGCGATTACAAACTGCAGTCAAAGCAAATTTTAAAACTGGTATTAGATTTGCAGAATTTCTTGGATTTAAAAATGAAGGAGTTATGCAAGCTTACGGACCAGATAAATCAGATTATTTAAGAATGGCGAGGATATATTTATAATGGCTTTTATAGGAAATTTTGCTGCAGCTCAGTCTGCAAAAGCAATAGGCAAATACAATGAGCGATCAGTATATCAACAAGCACAACTTGCTAGAAAAAAAGCTGAAGTTGAAAGAGAAGTTTATAATAAAGTTGATCGTCCAAGATTATTAAAAAAACAAGATGCTGAGTATGATTTTCTTTTCGTAAGAGCATTAAAATCAGGTGCAGAGGTAAGACCAGGCACATCACCTTATCTTGCTTTACTTGAAGCAAAATATAATCAAGCAACTGATTTGACTATCGCAGATTACAGCTCAAGATCAGCTTACTTTGACGGAATAAATAGAAGTTTATTATTAGAAAGCAAAGCAATCGGTGAAAGATTTAAAGGTGATATGACAGCAAGAACTGAAACTATAAAAGGTATAGCAAGCGCAGGCAGCTTATTGGCGGGTCAATAATGGCAGTATTAAAAATTCCACAATCAGAACAGAGAGTTAGAACTCAAACTGAACAAAACGTAGATATAAGATTACCTTTATCTCTTGCTCAACAACAAGGTTCAGCATTTAGTCAATTAGGCAAAGTCTATGAGGATATTTATAAAGAACAAAGAGCAGTAGAAGATAAGAAAGAATTTTACGAAATAACTAGAGAAGTACAAAAAGATATATCTAAAATATCTTCAGAGGTATCAAAAAATACTGATTTAGAGTTTGCACATAAAACTTTTAGTGACTTAGTAAAACCTAATAAATACGATTACTTAACTAAAGATAAAAATAAAAGAGTAAAAAGATTATTTGATGAGTGGTTACTAAAAACTACAGATCAAGAATATAACTCAATAACTAAAGCAGTTATTAAAAGATCAAACGATCAGGCTCGAGCAACCTTAGAAGATGAGGCTGGAAGATTATCTATACTCGCAGCATCCTCTGATATTGTAAAAGCAACTGAAGCTGAAAATGATTTAGAAGCTTTAAACAATGCGCCTGAGACTGTTAGAATATTAGGTGATGATGAACTTAGAAAATTTAGAGAAGATAATAAAAAAAATGTATTAAAAAATAGAGTTATCTTCGGAGCAGCTAATAATCCTGAGCTTACTTTAGAAAATATAGAACAAATAAAAAAGCAGATTGATCCACAATTAGCAAAAGAAGTAGAAGAGAAAGCTAAACAAGTAATAATAAGTAAAGAAGCTTTATTGAAAAAAGAAGAGGACGAATTTCAAAAAAGATCAACAGATGAAAAAGTTGCAATATTTACTTCGATTGCTAGAAAAATAAAAGATAATGATAATCCACCTGATTTAGATTTATTAAATGATTTATTCAAAGCAGATCAAATAAATTCAATTCAGTACGAAACTTTATTAAGATTTTATAAAAATCCTGAACAAGTTTCAGATGACAGAATTATAGATCAAATACACGCTCAACTTTTTATTGCTGAGACAATCGATGATTTAGATAAATTAGATCGGATGGTTCATATAGAGCCAGACTTTTTACTTGGTCTTGGTGTAAAAGATATTGATACAATACATAGAGTAATTGAAAAATCAAAAGATAGAGCAGTATTTGAAGATCAAAAGTTTTATTTAAAAAAAATAGATGATGTAACTGGTAAGTTAGATAATACATCTTTTTATAAAAATTTTAATCCAACTAAAGCATCTAAAGATCAAAATTTAAGAACCAATGCAAGAAAACTTTATACAGAGTTTATTGCAGATGGCTTATCACCTGAGGATGCTTTTATGAAAGTATCAACTGGATTTTTAGCAAACAGAGATAGGATGCCAACTATCTATGATTTAGAAAGAGTTACATCAATAAGTATAAACGCACCAGACGAACAAACTGCTAGAAAACAAAACGCATCTAATATTTTTGATGGTTGGCGAAATCAAGTTTTTACAAAATATCAAAATGGCAATATCAACATGGACACTCTCAAAAGAGATCTAGATAACTTAGATATTATGGAAGATATGTTTAAAGCCAGAGAAAATTTACAAGAAGGATTTGGTTTTAAAGCTGATAATCAACTAAAACAAAAAGAAACTAAACTTGATGGTGGCAAATAATGGCTGAAAAAGAATTAGAACAATACGAAAGTTTTGATGTTGTAAATGATTTGTTTTTACCAATCAAAGAAGAAGAAGAGAAATACGCATCACCAATACTTGCAAGATTTAGAGAAAATGAAGTAGATCCTTTTGAATATTTAGGTGAGCCTAAAGTAGAAGGTGTTGGTCCAGTAAGAAAAGTACAAGATCAAGAAGAGCAGAATAAATATTCAGCAGCATTTTTAGATTTTTTTAAAGATTTACCTGAGGCAGCTGTTACATCAACTGCAGAAAGTTTGGCTAATGTAGGTAATAATGCTGTTCAATTAGTTGGAGCTGGATCAAATTTATTATTTAGAGGTACAGAAAAAGCAGATGAATTTTCAAAAGCAACAACATCTTTTGCTAAACTTATAAATAAAAGAACTGAAAATTTTGTTAAAAATATAGAGCAGTACAGAAAAGATAATGATGTAAATGGAGTTACGGATCTGATGGCTGATATTGGTATAGATATTGCAGCTGCAGTTCCAATTAACAAAATGCTTAAAAAAACTGGGTTGCCTAGTTTTATTGCAACTCCTTTATCGTTTGGATTAGCTTACGGTCTTACAAGTGGTGACGATGAAGCAAAAGCAAATATTATCATAGACAGTCAGGTTATTAATAGAACAAATGAATTGTTAAATATTTTAGAAGATACACCTGAGAGTGAGGTTGCTGAGTTAGTTGCAACTACTTTTGAAGGTACTGCTTGGGCAAGTGCTGGTGATAGATTAATCAAAGTATTTAAAATGATTAAGCAAAATATACCAGCTTTTATCAATCAACAAACTGTAACAACTGGAGCTGCAACGGCAGTAGTAGCTGGAGTAGCAGATAGAGCAAGTGCTGGGGAAAAAGATTTTAGTCCAACCGAGACAGATAATAGAAGGAAAGCAGCAGAGAAACTATCTAAAGACAAAGGCATAGAATTAGGAAAAGCTTTAATGATTACTAACAATGATCGTTATAATATTGAGACTGGTGAGTACACTGGTTCAAGTAAAGAAATAAAAGAATTGTTGAAAAGACCTAATTTATCACCTGAGGCTATTAAAGCGACAAATGAAGCTGCAAGAATATCAGGTGAGTTTTTAAGGTCTAAAGGTATTGAAACAAACTATCCTGATGATTACGATTTAGATCCAAAAGGATAAGACAATATACAAAACAATATTATTTCAGATTAAACAGAAAAATAGTAATAAATAAATATCCTCAGATATTTGTTTTTCACAACAAAGGTATTTTCATAAATGGTTTTAAACAGAATTATACAAAGTAAATTAGTTCAAGATACAACTAAGAAAGCTCTTAAAGAAATAGATGAGTTTAAAGAAACTAGCAAAGCAAAAAAAATAAAAAGCTTAGAGAAAAGCAAGCCTGAGCAAGCAGAAATTTTAAAAGAAGTAGATAAACTTGTTACTTCAGGAAAAGCAGAAAATCCTGAAAGACTTTTACAAAATGTAAAAAAAAGAAAAGTTAAGATAGATGACAAAGAAGTTGAAGTTGCAGATAGTGAAACAGTTTTAAAAAATATAAAAGCAAAGCAACCAAAAGTATCTAAAGAAACAGAGAAAGAATTTTTAGAAAGTTGGGGTTTAGAAAAAAGTAGAATTGGTCCAAACATTCTTAAAGATTTTAATATTAAGAATATAAAAACCGATGATGATATTTACAGATTAATAAATGCAATATCTAAATCTACTTCTAAACAAATTGATAAACAAAAAAGAGGTGTCAGAACAAAAGGCACAACAAGAGCAGCTGCAGGAAAATTGCAAAATAGTGCAGATTTTTTAGTTGATGTTCTAAATAAAAAACCTGGTGAAACTTATAACGCTGAACAGATACTAGCGATAAGAGAAATGCTAGTAGGTGGTAAAAATAGATTATTATATTTAGCAAACAAAGCTCAAGATCCAATCAATTCTACTGCAGACGATGTTTTAAAATTTAGGCAACATTTTGCTTTGATGGCTCAAATACAGAAAGTATTAAAAGGTGTTCAAACAGAAACCGCAAGAGCCTTACAACAATTTAGAATACCAACAAGAACTAAACAATCTTTCATTGGTGGAAACATTGATGATCTAAATAAAGATCAATTAATTGTTGAGCTTGGTGGAGTTGATGAAATAAGAAGTATTGCAAGATTATATGTTCAAGCACCAGCAGGCGATGCAGCTAAATTAAAAGCCATAGAAAAAACTGGTTTGATGTCTTTTAGCACAAAAGCATCTAACGCTATTGCTGAAGTTTTTATAAATGCAATTTTATCTAATCCTTTAACTCACGTTAGAAATACTGCTGGTAACTGGATTACTCAAGCAATAGTGATGCAAGAAAGAAAATTAGCATCAAAAATATTTGGTGGTCTTAATAGAGGTTCAGGTTCAAATTATATAGATCCTAACGAAGATATTGCAAAAGCTTGGGGACAACACATGGCGGCTAAAGAAATTATGGCGTCTATGAGAAATGCTTTTAAAATAGGTGGCTCTAAAATAGATCAAAGATTAGGTCAATTTACTGCTCAAAATTTTGGATTAAAAAAAGGTGGTATAGCAAGTACCGTTGATGTTGTTGGTAAATATGCAACTTTAGGCAATCTTCCTACAAAATTTTTAACAGTAGCAGACGATTATTTCAAAAACAGAGAATTTAGATCAGAGGTTTATGCGTTGTCATTTTCTGAAGGTATGGAAATGTATAACAAAGGCTTACTAGCAAAAGCTGATATACCAGAATTTATTGCTGGCAGAGTTGCTAATCCAACTAAAGAAATAATGGATGCAGCTTATAAAAAAGCTCAGTATGTAACTTTTCAAACACCACTTGGTAAAAGAGGTGATTTATTTGATTTAGCAAAAGTTGGACAAACAGTAAAAAATTATTCGTCAAGTAGAGGACCTTGGTCTTGGTTGATAAATTATTATTTACCGTTTGTTAGAACACCAACTAATATTGCAGGCTTTGTTGCAGAAAGAACTCCAGTAGTTGCTCAGGTTTTAACTAGATATAATTCTAAAATCGCTCAAGGTGGAAGAGTAGCAGCTGAAGCAAGAGCAAAATTAGCTTTAGGTTCTGCCTTTTATTTAGCAACTGCACCACTTGGTTATTACGGTGTAACAAAAGGATCTGATCTTAGAGGAGCTGAAGGCAAAATAACTGGTGCTAAAAGTTTATTAAAGAAAACAATAAAGTCAGAGACTTTTTCAATAAATGTACCTATTGGTGATAATAAATTTCAAAAAGTAAGTTTTAGAGGTTTTGATCCAGTTGCTCAATTATTTGCTAACTCTGCAAATATGGGACAGATGTTATCAATGCTTGAAGGTTCTATCTATAACAACATAGATCCAGACGATCCTTCTAACAGTAAAAAGATGCAAATAGCTCAAGATGCGATTGCTTACACAATGGCATTTATATTTTCTATTGGTGAGAACTTATCAGATAGCACAATGTTAGCTGGTGCTGGAAAACTAACAGACGATGTTAGAAAAATTTCTAGAGGTTTTCAAAGTAGTGGTCTTATAGGAGCAGGAAGAGCATTTAAAGAAGTTGGATCAGAAATGGCAACAAGTTACGTTCCAACCATTGCAAGACAAACTGGTAAATTATTTAACGATGAGCATCAAAAAATTGCAACATCGATGGAGGAATATTTTAAAAGAAATATTGCTGAAGGTGAACTTGAAAATGATTATGATGCAAGAGGTCGTAAGTACGATAAGTTTCTTTATTTCAATCAGTATGAAAAAGATGAGCTTGATGCAGAATTAGAAAATGTTTTTCCAAGTCTAACACCAGTAAGAAATTATATATCATATGAATATGATACTTTTGGTAATCAAGTTAGTGTTCCTTTAAAATCAGGTGAAAAAAGATTTTTAAGAAAAAATACTGGATTAATATTTAACGATAATCTTAAAAAATTAGTTCAAGAAGATTTTTATAAGAATGAAACAAGACGAGCTATCAAACAAGGATTGATAGAGGCTCAATGGTCTGCAGCAAAATCGGCAGCAAAAGAAGGATTACTTACAGATGTTGGTTATGATGACGGACAAGGTAATCAAATAAATTATTTTCAAGATATAAAAACAAGAGCAGAAGAACTGGCTCAAAAGAAAATTAACAACTCTCAACGAGGTTTTATAAATGACAATATCAACAACAACGATCAAGAATAGTTATAGCGGAAACGGATCAACTACTTCGTTTAACTATACTTTTAAAATAGCAGATGATGATGAGATCCAGGTAATTATTAGATCATCTACTGGAACTGAAACTGTAAAAACTAAGACTACTCACTACACTGTAGCTGGAGTGGGAAACGCAAACGGTGGATCTATAACTTTCACTACTGGAAATACACCAACTGCTACTGAAACTGTTGTACTTAGAAGATCAACACCTCAAACTCAAGGCTTGGATTTAATTGAAAACGATCCAATGCCAGCTGATAATATTGAAACAGCTTACGACAAACTAACTGCTATAAGCCAAGAATTACAAGAACAAGTTGATAGATCAATAAAAATTTCAAGAACAAACACCATGACAAGTACAGAGTTTACGACCTCTGCTACTGATCGTGCAACTAAAGTTTTATCTTTTGATAGCTCAGGTGAGTTAGCAGTAACTCAGGAACTAGGAACTTTTAGAGGTAACTGGGCAGCTTCTACTGCTTATGCGGTAAGAGATTTAGTCAAAGATACTTCTACAAATAATATTTTTATTGTAACAGAGGCTCATACATCCTCAGGTTCTCAACCTCTTACATCAAACGCTAATTCAGCAAAATATACTTTAATAGTTGATGCAGCTACGGCAACCACTCAAGCTACTAATGCTGCGTCCTCTGCAACGGCTGCAGCTTCGTCTGCTACGACTGCAACGACTAAAGCTTCAGAGGCATCAACATCTGCTTCTAACGCTGCAAGCTCAGCTACGGCTGCTGCATCGTCTGCTACATCGGCATCATCGTCTGCTTCTACCGCAACAACCAAAGCATCGGAGGCAAGTACGTCTGCAACGAACGCTGCTAGTTCTGCTACGGCTGCTGCTGCTTCAGCATCGCAAGCTGCTGCATCTGCAAACTTTGAAGTAGTTGGTGATACTACACCTCAACTTGGTGGAAACTTAGATACAAACGATAAAGAGATAGTCACTGTTTCAAACAGAGATTTAGTATTAGCTCCTAACGGTACTGGAGCAGTTGAGATAAAAGGTAATACAAATTCAGGTAAATTATTATTTAATTGCGAACAGAATACTCATCACGTATCACTTCAAGCACCAGCACACTCTGCGTTTGCTGGTAATGTTGCATTTACTTTACCAACTAGCACTGGATCAAATGGACAAGCATTAGTTACAAATGGATCGGGAGTTTTATCTTTTGCAAATATTTCAGAAACTAAACCAACTGTTGCAGATGTTTCTCAAACTATAGCACCAGCTACGGCTACAACGATTAATATTACTGGAACAAACTTTGTTTCAATACCTATAGTAGAATTTATTAATGGCTCTACTGGAGCAATAACATCTTCTAATACTGTCAGTTTTACAAATGCAACAACTCTATCAGTCAATGTAACTTTAGCATCAGGTAACTATTTTGTAAGAATAGAAAATCCTGATGGTAATGCAGCTAGGTCAACAAATAACATTCTTACTGCTTCTACTGCTCCTAGTTTCTCAACGGCTGCTGGTTCTCTTGGAAGTATAGCTGGGAATTTCTCAGGAACAGTCGCAACGATCGCTGGATCGTCTGATAGTACAATCGCTTTTTCTGAAACGACAAATGTTTTAACAAATGCGTCTCAGGCAAACTGCACGTTAAATTCTTCAACTGGTGCAATCACCACTTCAGATTTTGGCGGCAGCTCAGTTACACCAACAACTTATAACTTTACAATACGAATTACTGATGCTGAAGGTCAAACTGCGGATCGATCGTTTAGTTTAACATCATCATTCGGAGCTACTGGAGGAGCGCAATTTAACTAATGGCTAATACATATCTATCGAGAACACCTGGAAATAATTATTATCTTAAAGCAACTTTTTCTTTTTGGTTTAAAAGAAGTAGTTTAGGCGAGATGGGCTTGTTTGGAAGAAGAGGCAGTAATTCTACTGCAAATCTTTCAACTTGTCATTTTAGCTCTGACAATTCGTTACTTATTAATTTTAGAGATAGTGGCGGAACTTCTCAATATTACCAAATAACAAATAGAAAATTTAGAGATACTTCAAATTGGTATCACTTTCACTATATTGTTGACGGTGATAACAGTACGCAAGGAGATAGAAGCAGACTTTATATTAATGGAGTTAGACAAACAGACTTTTCATTAAATAATAATCCATCAAGCAATTCATATCAAATAGCAACATTTTTATCTTCGGATGGTGCGTTTACAGTTGGTAGAGCATTAAGAAGTCAAACTGATACTTTTGGAAATTTTGACGGTCTTATTTCTCACTTTCATTGTTCAACTGGTTATGCCTATGAACCAACAGTTTTTGGTGAAACAGATGCAACGACTGGTGAATGGAAAATAAAAACTTCGCCTTCATTTACTCCAGGTACAGACGGTTTTACAATTTTAAAAGATGGCAATACAATTACAGACCAGTCAGCTAATTCTAATGATTTTTCTTTAACATCAGGTACGCTTACAAAATCTGAAGATTGTCCAAGCAATGTTTTTGCTACATTAAATAACTTAAACTTTAATGGGAGTACTACTTCATATTCGAATGGAAATAATACGGTAAGTACAAGTAATGATAATTACAAAGTATCAGCTTCCACTTTAGCTGTAAGCTCTGGTAAATGGTATATGGAGTTTAAAGCAGTATCAGGAAGCTTTGGTAGTATAGATGCTGGAGTTGGTATTCTTCAAACAAAAACACAATTTAGTACAAGTTCACAAAATTTAAACGCTTATCCTGGAGGTTACTCTTATGGCTCTTTAGGTAAAGTAAGAGAATATAATGCTTCAGATGTTTATAATGCCTCAACTTATACTGACGGCGATATTATCGGCATAGCTTTAGATATGGATAATCATAAATTATATTTTCATAAAAATGGAACTTATCAAAATTCTGGCGATCCAACATCAGGATCAACTGGAACTGGTGCAGTTTCAATAACCTCAGGCAAAAGTTATTACATAGCTTGTTCAACTATTGCCTCTGGTGGAACTAAAGTTTTTTCAGCAAACTTTGGTAACGGTTATTTTGGAACAACAGCAGTCTCAAGTGCTGGCACTAACGCATCAGGAATTGGAATATTTGAGTACGATGTCCCAGCAAATTATACCGCAATATGCACCAAAGGATTTAACGAATAGGAGGTCTTATGCCATACACAACAATTAATAAACACACAAATCAATTTAATTCAGTTACTTATACTGGAAACGGCTCTACACAATCAATAACTGGAGTTGGATTTAGACCTGACTTCACTTGGGCGAAGGTAAGAGCAGACAATAATAACACAAATGAAAATGGTCATATGTTAATTGATGCAGTTAGAGGTGTAACAAAATATTTACAAAGTAATAACACAGAGGCGGAAGCAACGAATAGTTATACTATTACCTCTTTTGATAGTGATGGTTTTTCTCTTGGAAATAAAGCTGAAATTAACTCTAATACTAATACTTATGTAGCATGGAACTGGAAAGCTGCAAATTCCTCAGGCTCATCAAACTCTGATGGAAGTATAACATCAACTGTTTCTGCAAACACCACTGCTGGATTTAGCATTGTAACCTATGCTGGAACTGGGAGTGCAGCAAGTTTTGGGCATGGCTTATCAACTCCAGACATAGTTTTAATTAAAGATAGAACTGATAATGGTAACGAATGGTATTTTCACACAACAGCAATTGATGGTTCGCAAGATTATTTAAGATTGCAATCTACTGCTTCAAAAAGCGATGCTTCCTCTGGTTATAGTATAGGAGCATCAGTATTTAATTTAGGTGGTGGTGGTACTTGGGTTAATGTTAGTTCAAAAAATTATGTAGCTTATTGTTTTAAAGAAATTCAAGGTTTTTCAAAATTTAGTAGTTACACTGGAACTGGGCAAAGTTCAGGTCCATTTATATATACAGGATTTCGTCCATCTTTCTTATTATTCAAGTGTACTACTACAACTGAAAATTGGTACATAACTGATAATAAAAGAGAACCACATAACGATGATGCTATGTCAGTTTTATATCCTAATTTAACCAATACCGAAGGTTCTTTAAATGATGAGATAGATTTGCTTTCAAATGGTTTCAAAGTAAGAGGAACAAACTCTGCACATAACTCATCTGGTCAACAATATTTTTATATGGCTTTTGGTCAATCTTTGGTTGGCGACAATAATGTTCCATGTACAGCGAGGTAATATGATTGAAACAGACGAAACAATTAGAAAATTGGATAAGGACGTTGCTCTAATTAAACAAAAATTAGACATCTTAGAAAACAACCATCTAGCGCACATTAAGAAAGATGTAGATAGAATTTTATATATCTTAGGTGCAGTTGGTATTGTTGTATTAGGTGAACTCTTTGTCTTATTTAATGCAGTTCTATAATAGAGGAATTAAAGCTCATCTACTTGCTGCTCAACATCTAATAGATGACGATCACTTTGTCTTTACTAACTTTTGTGGAATAGGACCAATAGATTTAGTTAGACTTAATATTCAAACTGGAAAGACAGATCTCTTTGATGTGAAAACAGATAACGATGCACATCATCGAAAAAGAGAAAGGTCAGAATTACAAATAAAATTAGGAGTTAAATTTATTTATGTCAACTTACATAAGCGAACAATCAGAGTGGAAGGAAAAGTGGAAGAACTTCGAACTTGATGAGTTCAAATGCAAATGCGGATGCGAAAAAGTAAAAATAAATTCAGATATGCTAGACCTAATCCAAGAGGCTCGAAATGAACTCGGACCTCTTTCAATTAATAGCGGATTTAGATGTTCAACGCACAATGCTGCGGTATCATCAACTGGTCCTAATGGACCTCACACTACTGGCAATTCTGTAGATATTGGAGTGAAGAACTCTCAACATAGAAAACAATTAATAGATTGGTT
>CACMTO010000007.1 GCA_902616645.1 uncultured Pelagibacteraceae bacterium | reverse complement strand
TGCTATAAGTATCTTAGAGCTTTTGAATGGGATTTTATTTAAAACAAATTCCTGAATCTCTTTGCCATTATCATCATACCTCATTTCAAAAAATAAGTTTTTACCTAATCCTGTTCTTTTTATCGTTTTAAGAAATTGCTTAGGTATAATCATATCAGTGTCAATATTTACTATTGGAAGATATGCTGGGATACTCGTTAATGTGTTAAATTTTTGCATCTAATTTTGATACTTTCTCACATCATCAAGACTACCAGATATTGCAGCTGCAGCTGCCATTCCTGGACTTACTAAATGAGTTCTTCCACCTCTACCTTGTCTACCCTCAAAATTTCTGTTTGAGGTAGATGCACATCTTTCTTCAGGTTTAAGTTTATCAGCATTCATAGCAAGACACATCGAACAACCTGGTTCTCTCCACTCAAAACCAGAATTAACAAATATTTTATCTAACCCCTCTTGCTCTGCTTGTTCTTTTACTAGACCAGAGCCAGGAACAACCATTGCATGAACATGAGATGCAATTTTTTTATCTTTAAGAATTTTCGCAGCCTCTCTTAAATCCTCAATTCTTCCATTCGTACAACTTCCAATAAATACCTTGTCAATTTTGATATCCTTTGCCGCCATATTGGGTTTTAAACCCATATAATTTAGTGCTCTTTCTAAAGAATTTTTTTTATCTTCATCTTTTTCATTTTGAGGATTAGGAACTTTTTCATCGATCGTAATGACATCTTGTGGAGAGGTTCCCCATGTTATCATTGGTAAAATTTCCTCTGCTTTTAGATTAACTTCTTTATCAAATTTTGCGCCATCATCTGTTTTTAAACTCTTCCAATTTTCTAGAGCTTTATCCCAATTATCACCTTTTGGTGACATTGGTCTACCTTCTAAATAATGAAATATTTTTTCGTCAGGAGCTATCAATCCTGCTCTCGCTCCTCCTTCAATTGTCATATTACAAATTGTCATTCTCTGCTCAACGCTTAAGGATCTAATTAAATTTCCTGCATATTCTATTACACAACCAGTGCCTCCTGCGGTCCCAATTTTTCCAATGATCTGCAAAATAACATCTTTAGACGTTACACCTAAAGGAAGTTTACCATCTACATTTATTCTAAAGTTTTTTGCTTTTTTTTGAACTAGTGTTTGGGTTGCTAAAACATGTTCTACTTCAGACGTTCCTATTCCAAATGCTAACGCACCAAATGCTCCGTGTGTTGCTGTATGACTGTCACCACAAACAATTACAGTACCAGGTTGCGTAAAACCTTGTTCTGGCCCTGTAACGTGAACAATACCCTGTCTTTTGTCATTCATTCCAAAAAGTTTAATACCAAATTCTTTGCAATTCTCTTCTAAAGTTTCAACCTGTATCTTGGACTCTTGATCTGAAATACCTTTCGATCTATCAGTAGTTGGAACATTATGATCAGCTACTGCAAGTGTTAATTTTGGATGTCTTACTTTACGTTTTGAATTCCTAAGACCTTCAAAAGCCTGTGGACTTGTAACTTCATGAACTAAATGTCTATCTACAAATAATAAAGACGTACCATCATCTTGTTGATGAACCAAGTGGTCGTTCCAAATTTTATCGTAAAGAGTATTGGGCATTTAGAAAAAAACTATTTTTTTTCCTGTAAATTTTCAAGTTTTTTTTCTGCCTTAGTTTCGGCTACAGAAGCGTCTTTTTTCACGTCTATGTTTTGAACTTCATCTTTTTTTTGTTCATTCGCCGATTTACTATCTTTTTTTGTCTCTGAAATTGTCTCGTCAACAATTGGAGCTAAGTTTTCTTCATTTACAGTTTCCGGTTTAGCATCAATTTCTATACCAATTTTTTTTCTGATTTTTTCTGCAATTCTTGCTGACTTACCTGTCCTATCTCTCAAATAATAAAGTTTTGCTCTTCTTACTTTTCCAGATCGAATTACCTTGATTGAATCTATTACCGTTCCAAATAAAGGGAATGTTCTTTCAACACCCTCACCAAAAGAAATTTTTCTTACAGTAAAAGATGAATTTAAGTCTCTACTTTTTTTAGCTATACAAACACCTTCAAAGTATTGAATTCTTTCTTTTTTACCTTCAGTAATTCTTACACCAACTTTAACAACATCGCCCGGAAAAAACTCTGGGATCTTCTTTTCAGAAAGAATTTTTTTAACAGTATATTGGTTTATTTCTTCTATTGTTTTCATTCTAATATTTATCAATTTAATTCTTCTTATATTTTTGCCACATATCTGGTCTTCGGACGCGTGTTATAGCCTCAGATTGAGATAAACGCCAGTCTTTAATTTTAGCATGATCACCTGATAATAACACATCTGGTACTGATTTTTGCTCCCAGATCTGTGGTTTTGTATATTGAGGATACTCTAGAAGACCATTTTCAAAAGTTTCCTCAGAAACTGATTTTTCGTTACCTAAAACCTCAGGTAAAAGTCTCAATACGCTATCAAGAACTACTAGTGCAGCTGTTTCTCCACCAGACAAAATATAATCTCCTATACTTATTTCCTCTATATTTCTTGTAGTCAAAACTCTCTCATCAACTCCTTCAAAATGTCCACAAATTAGAGAAAATGATTTTGCCTTAGATAATTCCATAGCAAGATTTTGATCAAATTTTTTACCTTTAGGTGAAAGGTAAAAAATTCTCTCTCCTTCATTTATATTCTGATCGATGGATTTCGCTAAAACGTCTGGTTTTAGTAACATACCTGTTCCGCCACCATAAGGAGTATCATCAACTGTTTTATGTTTGTCTGTAGCTGCATCTCTTATATTTATTACATTTAAACTCCACAATTTTTTAGCCATTGCTTTTCCGTAAAGACCTTTGCTTAAAGGCCCAGGAAAAATGTCTGGATAAAGTGTAAATACTTTCGCTTGCAACATTAATATCCTTTACTTTATTTCTTCTCTTCTTTTTTAGCTTCTGTTTTTGGAGCTTCTTCTTTTTTAGCTTCTGTTTTTGGAGCTTCTGCTTTTTTAGCTTCTGTTTTTGGAGCTTCTTCTTTTTTAGCTTCTGTTTTTGGAGCTTCTTCTTTTTTAGCTTCTGTTTTTGGAGCTTCTGCTTTTGGAGCTTCTGCAGTTGGAGCAGCATTTTCTTTTGCGGAATCTTCCTTTTTAGCCTCTTCTGAACCTTCTTTTTTTCTATCTTTTTTTGGAATTGCCTTTTGTGGGTTATTTCCATTAGCAGGCATAGGCATCAATTCATTCTCACCTAAAATTCTTGCTACTCTTGTTGTAGGTTGCGCACCTTGACTCAGCCAATATTTTATTCTTTCAGCCTCTAATCCAATTCTCTCCTTTTTTTCTTTTGGTAACAGTGGATTAAAAAAACCTACTTTCTCTATAAATCTGCCATCTCTAGCAAATCGACTGTCAGCTACAACAACCTTGTAAACAGGTCTCTTTTTTGTGCCACCCCTAGATAATCTTAATTTTAACATTTTCTCTCCTTTTTATTTTAATTGATTAAATAATTCTGGTGGTATTCCTTTATCAGTCATACCTTTCAGATTTCCTTTGGACATCTTCTTCATCATTTCAGACATCATTTTAAATTGTTTCAACAATTTATTGATAGTGGCTGGATCAGTTCCTGAACCATTAGCAATTCTTTTTTTTCTAGAACCATTAATTATTTTTGGGTTCTCTCTTTCTTTTCTTGTCATTGATAAAATTATAGCCTCATTTTTTGTAATAACACTCTCGTCAATACCAGCTGCATCCATTTGAGATTTCACTTTTGAAACTCCAGGCATAAAAGACATAATACCTTCAATCCCTCCCATTTTTTTCATTTGTCTTAGTTGAGTTAAATAATCTTGCATTGAGAATTGTCCTTTTTTTAAGTTTTCCTCTGTTTTTTTTAAATTTTCTTCCCCAAGATCTTGAGCTGCTTTTTCAACAAGAGAAACGATATCTCCCATCCCAAGAATTCTATTTGCAATTCTATCTGGATGAAAAACTTCAAGATTCTCAATCTTTTCACCAATACCTAAAAATTTGATTGGGACCTGAGAAACAAATTTCATACTTACAGCAGCTCCACCTCTTGCATCACCATCCGCTCTTGTTAAAATAATTCCAGACAAATTTACTGTATTATTAAATTCTTTTGCTACAGATGCAGCTACTTGTCCAGTAAGCGAATCTGCAACTAAAAAAGTCTCTGCTGGTTTGATAGTATTTTCAATTTGTTTAATTTCACTCATCATCTGTAAATCTATTTGTGTTCTACCAGCAGTATCGAATAAGATAATATCTGTACCATTCAAGTTTGCTGCACTAATTGCTCTTTGACAAATATCACTGGGTTGTTGACCCTCAATTATTGGAAGAGTTAATATATTGTTTTGTTCACCTAAAGTTTTTAACTGTTCTTGAGCAGCTGGTCTGTAAATATCTAAACTAACCATCATTACTTTCTTTTTTTTTGTATTCTCTAAATATCTCGCAAGTTTAGCTGTTGTTGTTGTTTTACCAGATCCTTGTAACCCAACCAGCATCATTGGTACTGGTGGTACTGCATTTAAATTAACATCATTATTTTTTTCACCCAAAAGATTAACTAATTCATCATAAACAATCTTTACCACCATATCACCAGGTGATGTTGATCTAATAATTTCTTGACCTAATGCTTTTGGTTTAACCTTTTCAATAAAATCTTTAGCAACTTCAAGAGACACATCAGCCTCTAATAAAGCTTGTCTTATTCCTCTTAATCCTTCATCAACCTGATTTTCATCAAGTGATGGGGCTTTTTTTAAAGAGGAAAAAACTTCCTCGAATTTATTTGTCAAATTTTCAAACATATTCATTACACACAGCAGTAATCGCACTAGTGGGCGAACCCTCGCTGACTAGTGTCGATCTCTTTGTTTCCAAAGACACCGCAAATTTAATGTTTTTGCGGAAACTGCAACAAACTATAATAGAGGTTCAAAAAGTCAATAAATAAGTTAAATAACTACATATGAACTTTAAAGCTTTTAAAATGGACGGATTGGGCAATGATTTTGTGATAATCGATAATAGAGAAAAAATTACCAATTTAACGAAAGATCAAATAGTTAAAATTTGTGACAGAAATTTTATTGGATGCGATCAATTAATATTTATTGATCCAGATAGTTCTGCAGATGCAAGTTTAAGATTTTTTAATTCAGATGGTGGAGAGTCTGGAGCATGTGGAAATGGAACGAGGTGTGTTGCAAATTTAATTTCAAATGAAAAAAATAATAAACTTATAATTTTAAATACACTATCTGGAAAATTAAAATCTGAAATATTAGAAAAAAAAATTGTAACAACAGAAATCGGTAAAGCAAAGTTAAAATGGAATGAAATACCTTTATCAAAAGAAATGGATACGAAAAATTTAAATATTAAAATTATTGATACAAATAATAATGAGTATTTAGGTGGTACCGCTATTAATGTGGGTAACCCACATATTGTTTTTTTTGTTAAAAGGATTGAAGATTTCAATATAGAGAAAATTGGTCCTGAAATTGAAAATCACGAAATCTTCCCAGAAAAATGTAACGTAACAATTGCACAAATTTTTAATAAAAATTTGATAAAAGTAAAAGTTTGGGAAAGAGGAGCTGGTCTTACTAAAGCGTGCGGAACTGCGGCGTGTGCTACAGCATATGCTGGTAAATTAAATAATCTTACAGAAAATGAAACTGATATAGAGTTTTCAACTGGAAAATTATCAATTTTAATAGATGAAAATAATTCTATTCACATGAAAGGACCTGTTTCAGATATTAAAAAAATAAATATAAAATTGTAATGGGAATCTTTGATAAATTTAAAATCGGATTTAAGAAAAGTGCATCAGCGTTTACATCTGGACTTAAAGAAATAATTGTTAAAAAAGAAATTAATGATGAAAATTTAAATAAAATTGAAGAATTTTTAATTCAATCAGATGTGGGAGTTGAGGCTGCCTCTGAAATAAAAGAAATAATTTCTAGAAAAAAAATTGATCCAAATAGAGATTTGTCTAAAGAAGTAAATTCTATTTTAAAAGAATATATAATTTCTTTAATGAAACCTTTAGAAAAAAAATCTTTTTTTGAAAAAAAAGAAAAGCTTAATGCAACGTTAATTTCCGGTGTGAACGGTGTTGGGAAAACAACAACAATCGGTAAAATAGGAAAAATATTGAAGACTAACGGCAATAAAGTCATGTTTGCAGCTTCAGATACTTTTCGTGCTGCTGCAATTGAACAGCTAGAAAATTGGGCAAAAAAAGTAAATGTTCAAATAGTAAAATCATCTCAAGGAGCCGATGCCGCCTCCGTTGCCTTTAAGGCTGTGGATGAAGCGATTAAAAATAATTTTGATCAAGTTTTAATAGATACTGCAGGAAGACTTCAAAATAAAAAAAATTTAATGGAAGAATATAAAAAGATAGCTAATGTCACAAAAAAAATAGACTCCAACGCACCTCATAATGTTATTTTAGTTTTAGACGCTACCTCAGGACAAAATGTATTAAATCAAGTTGAAGAATTTAATAAGATCATCCCAATAACAGGTATCGTGATGACAAAATTAGATGGCACTGCTAAAGGAGGAATTTTATTAGCTTTAGCAAAAAAATACAAAATTCCAATTATTGCACTTGGCTTAGGTGAAAAAGAAGACGACTTACAGTTATTCGAAGCAGAAAAATTTGCTGAGGCTTTTACTCAAATTAATTGATTAAACTGCTTGAAATCAAAGGTTTGTAAATGTTACATTTATAATTATCATTAAATTTATAATGACCACAATCTTTAGAAAATGAAGAGATTATAAAGTCGAATTTACCATTGGTAGGATAAAGTTCCAGTTTTTTACTAATGATGTCATATTTAAAATTAGCATTTAAACTCTTTACGGCACTAATCATTACTAATGTTTTGTCGTCTTTTAACAAATAATACGCAAAATCATCTGGAAACACCGGAAAATCGTATTCTTGTAAAAAATATTTAGCTTGCGAGGGAAACCACTCATAAGAAATTAAAGGTAAAGAGGACTTTGTTAAATGGTTATAAATATAAAGATCTTTTGGATAATCATTTATGTAATTTTCATTTTCACCTTTTGCTATAATAGATTTTTCTCTACCTTTAAAATATAAACTAAATTCTTTGTTGTGAGAGTCCATATGATCTATATGAAATAAATCACCTGGTTGAAAAAAATCATCTTGTGAATAAGAGTTTGTAATGAAAATTAAAACTGCAAATAATAAAAGAGATAATTTTTTCATTATCTTTTAATAAAATTAAATTCTGAAGTATATTTGTTAAGATTGTGGCTTAATTTAAACTTTTTAAAAATGAATTAAGCGCTTTAACAAGGTTTTCGTCATACTCCATCATATGATTGTCATGTTTTGTGAAATAAGAATATTTTGGCATATTTGCTTTTTCGTACATTTTTTTTCCCATAAAAAATGGAACTATTTGATCAGCTTCACCGTGCATTATTAAAATTGGAACTTTTATATTCTTAATTTTGCTTTTATTATCAAATTTATCTTTCAATAATAAACCTACAGGAATATATGGATAAAACGTTTTGGCTGCATCTATCATAGAAGTAAAAGGAGTTTCCAATACAACACCAGCAAAATTTTTATTTTGTGACAAATGAGTTGCTACACCAGTTCCTAATGACTCTCCATAAATGACAATATTTTCCTCTTTGACACCTTTTTTAACTAACCAATTTATTCCACCTCTTCCGTCTTTATAAAGACCCTCCTCAGATGGTTTGCCTTTATTGCCACTGAATCCTCTCCAGGCAATTATTAAAAAGTTAACATCCATTTTATGGAAATGATTTAATTTATGAATTCTATTTTCAAGAGAACCAGCGTTTCCGTGAAAAAATAAAACTGTTTTATATTTTTGTAAGTCTTTTTCATGAAACCAGCCCAATAAATCTATATTATCCTCTGTATTAATTTTTACTTTTTCAATAGGGACTGATATTTGATCACCAGAATAATTATTTTCATTAGGATGATATAATAAATTTCTCTGAGAAAAATATAAAAAAATTAAAACTAAAAAGTAAACAAAAATAATTATTTGAAAAAATAGCAGCAAAATATTCCTAGACTTTTTTAACATTTTTTTTCTTTGCTAAGTATATGCCAAAAAACACAAGGATTGTTCCTATGAAATGATAATTTTCAAATTTTTCATCAAATAAGAAATACCCATAAATCGCGCCATAAACTGTAAAAACATAAAGAGTGAAACCTGTTAAAGATGCACCTAACTTTTTTTGAGCAATAGTATAAAGTGTAAAGGCAATTATTCCTGGTGAGATAGCAGCAAAAATTACCCAGAAATAAAATTCAGGTATAAAAACTGTCTGTTTGAAAAATATTTCCTCACCAATATAGAATGGTAATAAACTTAAAGCTCCAAAAAATGATATTAAGGTAAATCTTTCAAAAATTTTTAGTTCTGAATCCCAGTAAAATAAATAAATTGAATATAATGCCCATCCAATAGCAGCAGCCAACATCCATAAATCACCTATTGTAAATTGCAGATTGATTAATAAATTTAAATCTCCTTTTATAATGATTGTAAAGACTCCTATTAAACATGCAATTAATCCAATTATTTTTGTGAAATTTATTTTTTCTTGAAAAAAAAAGTATGAAATCAAAATTATGAACACGGGCGAAGATGTATAAATAATTCCCATATTTGTTACAGTTGTAGTTTCGCCTGCCAAAAATGGAAAGGCTCCACATATTCCACATCCCATTGAGCCTAAAAAAAATAATTTTTTATATTCTTTTTTAATGATCTTAAAATTTTTTTTTAATGTTAAGTATGTAAAAGGTAATAATATTAAAAAAACTACTGTCCATCTCCAAAAAGCTAATGATATTGGAGGTACAAACTCAACACCCCCTCTTGCTACAACAAGATTACTAGCCATAAAAATTGGTTGAATAAATAACAAGGAAAATGAAAAAAAATTTTTCTTTGAATTATTCAATTTACGATAAATTAACTCTTGTCAAAGAAAGCTTCGTAAATCATCATTAAGATCGCAGCGCCCATTAACAAATAAACTGGTATTACGTCTAAAAAACCTATCATCATTGATCTAGTAAGAGTGGTCGCTAGACCAATTAAAAAGAAAACAGCAAATGACAAACCTATTATTGTTGTTATTTTATTCATACAATTATTCCTGACACTCCTTCTCAAGCCAATTAGCAACACCTAAAAATCTATGATCATCATATTTGTTGCCAATTAATTGAACTCCTAATGGTAGATTATTTTCACCCTCAAGTAAAGGCAGTGATATGCAAGGGGTACCTAGATAAGACCATACTTTGTTAAATTCTGCTGTTCCAGTGCTCTTTAATCCTTTAGGTGCAACACCAGGACTAGATGGGGATAATACTCCATGATAGTCTTCAAATACCTCCTCATAAGACTCATAACTTCTTTTCATAAAATCAATTGCCTCAGCATATTCTTTTGCAGTGTATTTATTTCCATTTGAGATAGCATCCTGCATATACTTTGAAAGCTTTTTTTTAAATTTTTGAAAATAAACAGAAAAATTATTAGCTAAGTCTGTTTCATGAATAATTTTGTGATATTTATGTATATCTTTAAAATATGAAGGAGTGTCATATATCTCAATATTTTTTTTAAAAGATTTAATAAAATATTCAAAAGATTCTTGTGATTTTTTATCAATTATTTTCCAATGATCAGTTTTATAAAAAATAAATTTAGGTTCAAAAATTGGACCTTTTTTTGTTTCAGATAAAATATTCTCAGTAGAATAATGTATTGTAGCAGGGTCATATTTATCTTTCTTTATTAATATCTTTGCCAACATAGCTACATCCTCAACTTTGCGTCCAAACATACCAATTTGATCTAAGCTGTATGATGTTCTTAAAACTCCATTTCTTGAAATAAGTCCATAACTTGGTTTATATCCAACAACACCACAATAAGATGCTGGTCTAATTACAGACCCTCCTGTTTGAGAACCAATGGAAGCAGGAGCCATAAAAGAAGCAACCGAAGCTGCTGATCCACTAGATGAACCACCTGGTGTCCTATTTTTATCGTGAGGATTAGTTGTAGCTGGAGGTCCTAAATAAGCCAGTTCTGAGGTTGTTGTTTTACCCATAACAATGGCACCCGAAGCATGAAGTAAATCAATTATTTCAGCGTTTTGAGAATACGATTTTCCTTTTCTTATAACGGTTCCACATTCAGTAGGCATATCAACAGTGCCAATAATATCTTTTACAGCTATAGGTACTCCATGCAAAGGTCCTACTGGTTTTCCAGATCTTCTATGATCATCAGCCTCATTTGCTTTTTCAAGTAAAACTTTCTTATCGAAATGTGCCCAAGCTTTAACATCTTTATCAAACTTATTAATTCTTTCTATATATTTTTCACAAACTTCAACTGATGTAACTTGAGCGTCTTTTATTTTTTTTGCTAGTTCCTCAAGACTTAAAGAAAATATGTCTGTCATTCAAAATTAATTTGCAAATAATGTCTCTGGTAACCAAAGTGCTATCCCTGGGAATAAATACATTAAAACCATAGCTAAAATCACAATTCCTAAGAAAGGCATTATTCCTCCGAAAATTTGCATAAGCTCAACATTCTTAGATTGAACTCCTTTCAAATAATAAGCTGACATTGCCATGGGTGGTGTCAGAAATGAGGTTTGTAGATTTAATGCGATTAACATTGCAAAAAAATATGGATTAACTCCAAAAAATTCAACTAGTGGTAAAAAGATTGGTACAAATATAATTAATATCTCGGTCCACTCCAAAGGCCATCCCAATAAAAATATGATTAATTGAGTAATTACTAGAAATTGCCAAGGTTGTAAATTTAAAGATTTAAAAAAATGCTCAAAAACTTCATGGCCACCTAGATATGAAAATACTGAGGCAAATGTCCAAGATCCAATAAATAACCACATGATCATAGCTGTTGTTTTAGCTGTAAGAAAAACTGACTCTTTAAAATTTTTCCATTTAAGAGTTTTATAAAAATATGAGAGTACTAATGAACCAAATGCACCAACAGCGGCTGCTTCTGCTGGAGTTGCAATACCTGCAAGTATTGTTCCTAAAACTAGAATTATTAAAGAAAATAAAGGTAAAAAAGAAACTAAAACTTCTTTCATAATTACTGCAGTGGGAGGTATCTCTTCAGCTGCAGGTTTTGGTGCTATTGAAGGATTCATCCAAGCCCTAAATATTGCATAACCAATATAAAGTCCTGCTAACATCAAACCTGGAAAAATTGCAGCTGCAAATAATCTTAAAGGCGATAATTGAGCAATTACAGAATAAACGATTAACATAATGCTAGGTGGAATTAAAATTCCCAAACAACCACCTGAACAAATAATCCCAGATGCAAATTTTTTATCATAACCAGCTTTAATCATTGCTGGCCAAGCAAGAAGACCCATTAGCGTTACTACTGCTCCTATGATACCTGTAGCAGTTGAGAATAGTGCACAAGTAATTAATGCAGCAACTGCCATTGAAGCTGGAAGTTTGTGCGATGCTAATCTTATTGCAAAAAATAATTTTGCAACAATTCCAGCTCTTTCAACTAGATATCCCATAAACAAAAAGAGAGGGACTGCAGTCAACACGTTATTATCCATTACAGTATAAGTATTTTGAACAAAGAGTTGAAATATTCTGTTATCGAACAGATGTTCCATTTTAGTTGGATCAAAATATGCGTAGTATCCAAAGCCTAAACCCATTGCCATTAAAGTGAAAGCAATTGGAAAACCTAATAAGACAGCAAATAAAAATATCCCCATCATCATAATTGCTACTTCTGGATTTGTTAGACTAAATAACATCTTCTTTGTTTCCTTCTTGTGAAGTTCTCATTAATACTTTTTCAGTTTCCTCAGCATCACGCTCAGTTCCTCTTTCAGGCCAACTACCTGTTTGAATACAAATGATACATCTAAATACTTCCCCTATTCCCTGGAGTGTTAAAAGTGTTCCAGATAATGGAATTAAAGATTTTGCCATATAAATTTGAATTTGTGCAGGACTATTCCAACTTGTTTCTTTAATTTTCCATGCTAGTGCTGCGTATTCGTAACCATAAAAAGCTAGGGCAATAACACCAGGAAAAAAGAAAATAAAATATAAAACAACATCTATCCAAGCTTGAGTTTTCTGAGAAAATAATCTGTATATTACGTCTCCTCTTACATGTGCCTCAGTGCATAAAGTATAAGCTCCTGCCATCATAAAAATTGCACCGTACATCTGAAGACTAAAATCGAAGTTCCACAAAGTTGGAGCATTCAAAGCATAGGCCATAAAAACTTCATAACATGTTCCACCCATCAAAATTACAATACACCATGAAAATGCTTTACCCATCGATACGCTTAGTCGGTCAGCAAATTTTATATAAGATCTCATCATAAATATAAATATAGACTCTTATTGAATTGTTATGAATTAATCAAATAAAAAGGGGGCCGAAGCCCCCTTATTTAAATTTATAAAAGTTAATTATATCTTAACTTTTCCTATTGGACCAAACTCATTTTCATATGCAAGTTTGTAATTCGGCTGATTCATCAGCAAGTACTTCATTACTCTCTTCGCATAAGCTTTTTGAGAATCAACGACTTTCTTAAAGAAAGGATCTTTCTTATTAAAGTCACCAATTACTTTGTCCCAACCCTTTAATTGTTGAGCCAAAATCTCATCTGAAGTTTGGTAAACATTTACTTTATGCTCATTCATTAACTTAGCCAGGTCAGCTGAGTATCTTACTAAAGCTTTAAAGTAGTTATCACTGTTTGCAGCATAAGCAGCATTTTTCAATATTGCTTTGTGCGCTGGTGATAAACTATTATATGTTTTTTTGTTAACTGGTATCTCAAACATCTCCTGAGATTGGTGGAAGCTTCCTAAGTGATAGTGCTTAGAAACGTCTTGCATACCAAATTGAGAGTCTGAAGTTGGGTTGTTAAACTCAGCAGCTTCAATCAATCCAGTTTTCATAGCTGGTTGAATTTCACCACCTGGTAATTGTCTAACTACCATTCCCATCGCAGTTAAAACGTTAGTCGCTAAACCAACCGTTCTGTACTTCATACCTTTAACATCAGATACTTTGGTTACGTTCTTTTTGAACCAACCAAAAGGCTGTGCTGGCATAGGCATGTGGAAAAAACCAATATAATCGAAACCTACTTTTGCAAGAGTTTCATCATAAAGTTTTCTTCCTCCACCATACTCCATCCATCCCATAACTTCTTGAGATGACATTCCGTATGAAGGACCAGTTCCAAATAATGATGCAGCAGGGTTTTTACCATACCAATATGCTGTCACCCAGTGACCCATATCTACTACACCAGAACTTACTGCTTGTCCGATTTCTGAGGTCTTTACAACTGCACCAACCGGTTGAAGATCAATCTGAAGTGAACCCCCAGACATTTCTTTAACCATGTTACAATAGTCTCCAGCCATTTCAAAAAAGATGTTTGCTCCACTAGGCCATGCAGCTTGCATCTTTAATGTTGTTGCTGCATTTGCCTTTACATATGGCATTGCAACAGCGGCTGCAGCTATAGCTCCTGTCTTAGCAGCAGTTTTAAAGAACTTACGTCTTGAAGATGTTTTCACCTTCAATGATTTATTTTCTTTTGTCATTATTACTCCTATTAAAGTTAATTAACTCAAATAATTAAAGCATAGATTCACTTTAGAGTCTTTGTAAAATTAAACTCAGATGTCGCAGAAATATGATTTTTACAATCTGTACTAGAATTAATTAACTTTATTTTTACAATTTCCAGTTTTGAAAAACTCATCAATATTATCAACTGCAAGATTAGCCATGGCAGTTCTTGTATCCTTAGTAGCACTCCCAAGGTGAGGTAAAATAAATGCTGATTTTATTTTCATGTAGCCTGGGTTTAAATTTGGTTCATTTTTATAAACATCAAGACCAACTGCATAAATTTTTCTTCTATTTAACGCATCAATTAAAGCTTCATCCTCAACGATATCTCCTCTAGCAATGTTAGTTATCACTGCTCCCTTAGGAAAAAGCTCAACAGTTTCTTTGTTGATCATATTTTCAGTTTCTTTAGTTGCAGGACAGCAGATAGATAATACATCAGAAACTGAAAACAAACTTTTTGCATTATCATGGTAAATTGCCCCATCTTCTTTTTCTGAACTCAGTTTTGATCGATTATGATAGTGAATAATCATTCCAAGAGATTTTGCTACCTTTGCTATTTTTTGACCAATTCTTCCCATACCTAAAATACCTAATCTCGCTCCAGTCAATTGCTTTCCTATCAAATAATCTGCAGACCACTTCCATCCGCCTTCCCTTGCTGACTCAATCCCCTCAGCAGCCCTTCTACATGCACCTAAAATTAAAAGCACTCCAATTTCTGCTGTAGCATCAGATAATACTTCAGGTGTGTTAGTAACTACAATACCTCTTTTTTTTGCTGCCTCTAAATCAATGTTACCAAAACCTACTGCAAAATTCGATATTATCTTTATTGATTCAGGTAACTTGTCGATTGTATCTTTATCTATTTTTTCAGTTAAAGAGGATAAAATTCCATCACAGCCTTTACTCATCTCAATTACTTTTGACTGTGAATATAATTCGTCGTTAGAATTAAAAATTGGTTCAAAAGTTTTTGATGCTTTGTCCTCGCTTTCTTTAATTAATTTTCGAGTTATTAAAATTTTTTTCATAAATTAGTTAGACTATCAATTTAAATCAAATATTTTTCCAGGATTCATTATATTATTTTTGTCTATAGTTCTTTTGATAGATTTCATTAGCGGAATATTATCACCATGCTCTTTTAACAAATAGGCTTTCTTATGCAGTCCAACACCATGTTCGCCTGTTATAGTTCCACCAAGCTCTAAGGTTTTTTTTATCAATAAATCACTAAAGTCTCTTATCTTATTATATGTTTCAATTTGTTTAGGATTATAAGGTAAAAGAACATGAAAGTTTCCATCTCCTAAATGACCAACCATGGGAGCCCTAAGACCAAGTTTTTCTGTTTCTCTCTCGGCAAATTTTACACACTCTGTTATTTTTGAAATCGGCAAACATACATCTGTTGAATATACTCTACCATTATTTATTAAAGCTTTGACTGAATAGTAGACATCCCACCTTGCTTTCCAAAGTTTATTTCTCTCCTCTAAATCTTTTGCCCATTTAAAAGAACTTCCGTTGTTATCTTTAGAAATTTCATCAACAATTTTTATATTTTCTTTATTTGAGACTTCAGACCCATGAAATTCAAAAAATAATGTAGGAAGAGCCTCAACGTTTTTTAGATTAGAATAATTTATACTTATTTCCATCTGATCTTTGTTTAGCATTTCAATTCTAGCAATGGGAACACCATATTGAATTATTTGTTGAGCAGTTTGTACAGCCATCTCTAAAGACGGAAAATGGCAGACAGCACTCATTATGCTTTCTGGAATAGGAGACAATCTTAATTGAACTTCAGTAATTATGCCTAAAGTGCCTTCAGAGCCTATGAAAAGATTTGTTAAATTATAACCGGCAGAGGTCTTTTTTGTTCTGCTCCCCGTTTTAATTATATCACCATTAGGTAAGACAACAGTTAAACCAGTGATCACCGTTTTCATAGTGCCGTATTTAACTGCCATTGTGCCGGAAGCTGATGTCGAAGCCATTCCACCTATTGCAGCATTTGCACCAGGATCAATTGGAAAAAAAACTCCATCCTCTCTTAAATAATCGTTTAGTTGTTCTTTAGTGACACAAGCTTGAACTCTACAATCAAAATCCTCTACATTCACATTTAGAATTTTGTTCATTTTTTCTAGAGAAATGGTGATGCCTTTCTCATTTCCAACAACATTTCCCTCCAAAGAAGTTCCTGTACCAAAAGGTACAACTGGAATTTTATGTTCATTACAAAGAGTTAATATTTTTGAAACCTCCTCATTAGTTTCAGGGAAAACTACCGCTTTAGATAATATAGGATCGTAAGTATCTTCACCTCTAGCATAATTTGCCCTTGTTGATACTGATGTAGAAAACCTTCCATTGAAGATTTTTTTTAGTTCTGCTTGGACTTGATCATTCATCTGGGGAATACTAATAAATATTAAAGCAAAAATACAGCTTATTTAGCTAACATCTTCTTAATATTATCTAATGCTTGGGAAATATTGTCTCTAGAAGCAGCAAAACTAAATCTTACATAATTTTGGCAAGTTTCTCCAAAAGCAGAACCAGGCACTATTGCTACTCCAGCTTCATGCATAGCCTTTCTAGCAAACTCAGCTCCATTCATACCTGTTCCAATCACTTTCGGGAATGCATAGAAAGCTCCTCCAGGTAGACTGCATTCAACTCCATCAAGTTCATTTAAACCTTTATGAATTAAGTCTCTTCTTTGGGTAAACTTTTCCATCATTTCATGAATTGAGTCATCTGGGCCGTCTAATGCAGCAATTCCAGCAAATTGAGCTGCAGCATTGACACATGACACACTGTTTATTAACTGTTTATTTACATGTTCAACTAGGTATTGTGGCCAAAAACTCCATCCAAGTCTCCATCCTGTCATTGAATAAGCTTTACTCCATCCTTCTAATACTATTAGTCTTTCTCTTAACTCTGGATAATTAAAAAATGTTGGCATTTCTTTTCCATCAAAAATTTGTCTACTATAAATTTCATCACTAAGTATTGTCACATGAGGATGTTTTTTTAAACCATCAGCTAATACATCAATATCTTTTTTTTCAACAAAGCTTCCAGTAGGATTATTTGGGTTAATCAAAATTAATAATCGTGTTTTATCTGTAATTAGAGATAATATTTTATCTGGATTGAATTTTAAATCTTTATCTTCAGTTAAATCATATGGGACAGATGTAGAGCCAGTATAATTTATCATAGACTCATAAATCGGAAAGGCTGGTGTTGGATGAATAATCTCTGCTCCCGGCTCTCCAAAACATTGAATAGCATAATGCATTGTAGGTTTTCCACCTGGCATGATTAAAATTCTTTCAAAATCAATATCTACATTATAACGTTTTTTAATCCATCTAGTTACAGCTTGGCGACACTCGGGAATACCATTGGACATAACATAACCGTGGTGTCCATCATCCAGTGCTTTCTTGGCTGCCTCAACTACATGCTTGGGAGTTTTGAAATCTGGTTGTCCCAATCCTAAATGTATCATTGGTTTTCCTTGTGCTTCTAATTTTTTTGCTTCAGCAAGCACTGTAAAAGCAGACTCTGTTCCTAATCTTTCTAAACTTTTAGCTAATTTCATATTTACCCCGCTAACTTCTATAGGTTAATTTTGTACTATTCAACTCTTTTAAGTTTTTACAGCCCATTAAAACCATATTTCTATTAATTTCATCTTGCATATTCTGAAGTAATTTTTCAACTCCTTGTTGACCACCTGCGGCCAAAGAGAACAAAAACATTTTACCAAAACTGCATGCTTTTGCTCCTGCAGCTATTGCCTTAAGTACATGAGTACCTCTTCTTACTCCCCCATCTAATATTATCTCAAGTTTGTCTCCCACAGCATCTGATATAGCTTTAACTTGATCAAAAGGAGATCGTGATCCATCAAGTTGTCTTCCACCATGATTTGAAATCATTATTGCGGTGCATCCAATATCAATCGCTCTTTTTGCATCCTCAATTGACATAACGCCTTTTAACGCAAAAGGTCCATCCCATTTTTTTGCACAATACTCTGCATCCGCCCAGCCCATTTGTGGGTCATATTGTTCGTTAATATACTCAATAACTGATTTTGAAATATTAGTCCCTTTGTCTGTTTTTTTTTTAACATTCGATAATTCAAACTTTTTTCCAGTCAAATAATCAAATACCCATTTAGGTCTCAAAGCAAAACTTAACAGACTTTGTAAAGTAAGTTTGGGAGGAGTTGTAAAACCTGTTCTATGATCTTTTTCTCTATTCCCGGCAACTAAAGTGTCTACTGTTAAACACATTGCATCAAACCCAGATCTTTTTGACCTTTCAATTAAATCATCTGTAATCGATTTATCTTTATGTACATAAAGTTGAAATAATTTTGGTCCCCCAGAAATATTAGATATTTCCTCTATTGAGTTATTACTCATTGAAGACATGCTATAAAAAGTGCCAAATTTTTCGGCTGCTCTTGCTGAAGCTTTATCTCCATCAGGATGGTAAAGTCTTTGCATAGCTGCCGGTGATAAAAAAATGGGCATATCTATTTTTCGACCGAATAAAGTAGTTGAAATGTCAGGTTTACCAACTTTTGCGAGAATATTTGGAATTAAATCACATTCATCAAAAGACTCTGTATTTCTTCTAAGTGTTAATTCATCATCAGATCCTCCATCAATATAATGAAAAATTGGTGAAGGTAATTTTTTTTTTGCTAACTTTCGAAAATCGTTAAAATTATAGCAATTATCTAAACTCACTATCTTCTAAATCTTAAATTACTTCTATTTAAATCGCTAATTTTTGTGCATCCCATCAATTTCATATCTCTAACTAATTCTGATTTATAAATTTCTAAAGCTCTTTCAACACCTGGTTGACCTGCTGCCGCAAGAGCATAAAGATAAAGTCTTCCACCAGAACATGCTTTTGCACCAAGCGATAAAGCTTTAAGCATATGGGTTCCTCTATGAATTCCCCCTTCACAGATTACATCAAGTTTGTCTCCTACCGCATCAACTATCTCTGCAAGTTGATCAAAAGGAGATCGTGAACCATCAAGTTGTCTTCCACCATGATTTGATACCATTATGCCTGTACAACCAATATCAACTGCTTTTTTTGCATCCTCAACACTCATTACTCCTTTTAGTGCGAAGTGGCCACCCCACTGTGAACATAATTTTTCTGCATCTTTCCAATTCATAGACTGATCTAACATTGTAGAAAAGTAATTTCCAATTGAAGAATTTGTACTTGTACCTTCTTTAACAAAATCTTGAAGGTGAGGTAATTCAAATTTGCCTTTAGTCAAATAATTGATACCCCACATTGGTTTGGTAGCAAAGCTAAACAAACTTGATAATGTAAGTCTTGGGGGCGATGTAAAGCCTGTCCTTAAATCTCTTTCTCGGTTACCACCAGTTATTGTGTCAACTGTTAAAGCCATTACATCGAATTTAGCAGCCTTAGCACGTTGTAAACAAGAGTCATTTAATCCTCTGTCTTTATGAAAGTAAAATTGAAACATTTTTGGTGTATCTACTAATGAAGATATTTCCTCTACACTTACAGTTGCTAAAGCTGAGACACCAAACATTGTGTTAAATTTTTTCGCTGCTTTTCCTACGGCTCTTTCTCCGTCATAATGAAAAAGTCTTTGAAGTGCTGTTGGGGATAAATAAAAAGGTAAATCTAATTTTTTACCGAAAATCGTAGTAGATAAATCAACATTCTCAACACCCCTCAAGACGTTTGGAACTAAGTCAACATCATCAAACGCACTTGTATTTCGAGCATACGTAATTTCATCATCTGCTGCACCATCTATATAATGAAATATTGGGGAAGGTAATTTTTTTTTTGCTAATTTTCTGAAATCACTAAAGTTATGGCAATTTTTTAAACTCATATTAGATTTTAAAATTTTTTAAGAAAGTTAAACATATAACTATTTGCCCCAGGGTTTTTTTCTCCTAAACTAGCATTCGATAAATGATTATATGAAAAGCCAAGTTGACTGTCTTTAGGTAAATCTAGAGAAAGTTGAACTTCACTTTTAAACTCTAAAGCATGACCTAAATCCTTACCATCGCCTTGGTTATAGTATCCAGGTGTAAAGCTAGGTGTAATATTAAGTCCTCCTAATTTATATTGAGCTTGCACACCAGTATAAAAATATGTGGCATTATCGGCAGTGAACATTGCACCAGTTATTGGTGATAAATTTCCTAAAAAAGTATCTCTATTTAGTTCCTCGTTTTGATGTTGAAAGCCTATTAAAGTTGATCTTTTACCGTCATCACTGAAATCAAACATCCCGGTATATAAATTAAATTCTGTATTATTTTCTATTTTTACGTCCTCGGCAGATAGTGGAAGGCACATCAAAAAAGAAAGTAAAACTAGATAAAAAAATTTTTTTTTCATGAACAAAATATTTTTAATTTTAATTTTAATTTTTATTATATAATCTAAATATTATTGCACCACCAACAAAAAACATCAAGATAGGTAATAACCATAAAAAGTAAGTATTTTTGCTAAATTGTGGATCATATAAAATCCATTCGCCATATCTGCTTTTTAAATAATCATAAATTTGTTTTTCACTAAGTCCCTCATCTAATTTTTTGTTAACTAAAATTTTTAAACTGTTCGCAAATTCAGAGTCTGAGTCGTAAACCGATTGTCCTTGACAAATTAAACATCTTAAATTTTTTGTTATTTCTATTTCTAAATTTTTTGCATTTGAGTCAGAGAAAGAAAAGTTTATCAAAAAAAATACAGAAATAAAAAATTTTATAATCTTCATTTAGTCAGTTCCTTTATCTCAAAAAACAATTTATCATTTAAAGGACCAATTATCTTTTTTATTATTTGATTATTTTTTATTAAAAAAGTTTCAGGTACTCCATATGCACCCCATTCAATAGCTATCGTGCCATCATTATCTAAAAAAATCAAATCATATGGATTATTTAGATCAATTAAAAAATTTTTTGCATTATCAAAATTATCTTTATAATTTTGTCCAATCATTTTTATGTTTTCTTTTTTACTTAAATTCATTAAATACTTATGTTCCTCTTTACAAGGAACACACCACGAAGCCCAAATATTTAACAAATAATATTCACTTCCCATAAAAATCTTGTCTGAATTTATTTTTTCTTTTGAAAAAAACTCCTTCGTTTGAAAATTAGGAATTTTAATTTCTGATTTTATTTCAGGCGTATAAATATTTGAGTTTTGTAATCCCTTGTAAAAAACAAAAAAAATTATTAGAAATGCTGTGATTAAAAATATAGGAAAGATTTTAATTTTCATAACTTTTTCTAATTAAAGTTAAACACCCACTTAAACATAACATAAATGTAGAAATCCAAATCCAAATCATAAATGGTTTTACTTGATAACGAATATTAAAGTAATCTTGATTTTGGACATAATTCATCGTCATAAATTTATCGGTGAATATATTGGTTTTGATATCTGCTTCACTGGTGACAATATTTGGTTGATTGTATATTCTAAGTTCAGGTTGCATTACTTCAATTATCCCACTTTGATCCTCCACGATAAACTTTCCCTTTATAGCTTTAAAATTTTGTTTGTTTTCTTGTTCAATACTTTCAAAGTTAATCTTTAAATTTTGAGCTTGGTAAGTTTCATTGATCTTCAAGTTTGTAATAATTTCAGATGAAAAAATATTGTTAAATAAAATACTTAATATTAAAATGCTAAAACTAAAATGTGCTGTAATTTGAGATAGATTTCTATATTTTTTGTGAAAAAAATCTCTAAGAGTAATAAAGAATAAATAAAAAGCTGCTGTAATTAAAATAGTATTATAAAGAAAATTTATATCTAAATTTCTTATTATCAAAATAGATAAAATTAAAGAGATGATAAAAAATAAAACTAAATAAACCTTGTCTTCAATATTCGATTTAATCCACTTCAATTGAGGTCCAATTGCCATAGCAAACATAAATGGAATTAAAAAAGGTAGAATCAATTTATTAAAAAAAGGTGGACCAACAGATATTTTTTGAGATGAGATTACCTCTAAAAATATTGGATATATTGTTCCAATTAAAACAACAGATAAAAAATACATCATAAACCAATTGTTAACTAAAATTGATGTTTCCTTACTCAATAAATAGAAGTTTTTGCTATTGTTGTTTTCACTTTTGTGAAAAATTAAAAAAATGATGAAAGATAAAAATATCAAAATAAATAAAAATATTAAAATATACAAACCTCTTTCTGGATCATTAGCGAATGTATGAACAGAATTTAAAATACCTGATCGAACAAGAAAAGTACCACACATACTTAATGTAAAAGTTGCAATTGATAAAATAACAACCCACGAAGTAAGGATTAGTTTTTTTTCTAAAACTAAAACACAATGCAATAATGTTGTTAGTGCAAACCATGGCATTAAAGAAACATTTTCAACCGGATCCCAAAACCAAAAGCCGCCCCATCCTAACTCATAATAAGCCCAAATAGATCCAAGTAAAATTCCTAAAGTTAGAAAAAACCACGAAACTATTACCCATTTTTTAATGTGAGATGCCCACATTTTTGTAATATTATTTGAACAAACTGCTGCGAGTGCTGAGGAAAAGATTATTGAAGTCCCAACATAACCTAAATATAGAATTGGTGGGTGAATTGCTAATGCAGGATCTTGTAGTATAGGATTTAATCCTAATCCCTCTTTTGGAACTGGAAAAATATGATTAAAAGGATTTGAGGTTTGTATTAAAAAAATAAAAAAACCAATTATTATTATCTGCTGAAATAATAAAGTTAAAATTTTATATTTTTTTGGCTGTTTTTTTGATCTTAATAAAAAGACAAATATAAATAATGTTAAAACTAATAACCATAGTAATAGACTTCCTTCATGATTACCCCAAGTGCCAGAGATTTTATAAAAAAGAGGTTTAGTTGTGTGAGAATGATTGAAAACTGTCTCATTACTAAAATCTGAGACTACAAAAGATAAAATTAAGCTTGAAAAGCTTATTATCACGAATAAAAGTTGTAAGAAGACTAATGAGGTAACCTTAGTATCTATTTTTTCAGGATCATTAAAATTTTTAATTGAGAAAAATATAATAATAGTTGATACACCGACACCAAAAATTAAAGAATAATATCCAATTAAACTAGGCAATTTATTTCTCCTCTAAAGCAGCCTTTACTTCTGGAGGCATATAGTTTTCATCATGTTTGGCTAAAATTTTAGTTGCCGAGAAAAAATTTTCATCGTTTAAGTATCCTTCTGCAACAACACCTTTGCCTTCTTCAAAAAGATTAGGTATTAATCCTGAATAAACAACATTAATTTCATTTTTAAAATCCGTAATAACAAAATTTAATTCTTTATTTACAATAGAAATTGAGTCGGTTTTTACCATTCCTCCAACTCTAATTTTTTTATTCTGCATTTCAGATAAAGTTTTTATCTCGGATGGAGATTTAAAAAAAACAACATTTTCCTCTAACGATTTTAATATGAGAAATATTGTGAAACTTAATGTAAGAGCAATTAAGAATATAAAAAAAAATCTTAGTTTAACTTTACGACCATACATGGTTTAAAAGTTAAATAGTTGAAGTGTTAGACAAAATCTCTCTATTAATTTTTTGTAGTTTAGCAGAGGCGGCTCTCTCAGAGTTTAGGTTTCCAAATTTGACAATAAACTTATTTTTTTCTCTAACATGTTGATTTTTAACAACTAAATATAATGATAGAAAACTCAAAATAGTAAATCCAAATGAACTCCAAACATAAATTCCGTATCCGTTCATATTAATTATTTCAGCAATCATAATCTGTCTAAGCCTTTATTTTTAATTTTTATCAGTTCTGTATTATATTTCATTAAAAAAATTAACAACGAGAATAGGGCAAATGCCGCAGTCATAATTAGTAAAGGTGCTAGCATCGAAGAATGAATTGTAGATTTTGATAATATATTAATTGATGCTGGCTGATGAAGTGTATTCCACCAATCTACAGAATACTTAATAATCGGAACATTAATTATTCCTAAAATTGTTATAATTGTAGTTATCTTATAAACTTGTTCTTTCTCATCATAAATTCTCCAAGCAATTAAATAGATCAAATAAAACAAAGCTAATATTAACATAGACGTAATTCTAGCATCCCATGCCCACCAGGTTCCCCATGTAGGTTTCCCCCAAATAGAACCTGTAACAAGTGCTATTACATTAAAAACAAACCCTGATGGTGCTAAACTCTTTGAAATTAAGAAGAAATTTTTAATCTTAAATATGTATCCAAAGATAGAAAGAATAGTCATTGTTGAAAAAATACCAAGTGAAATCCATGCGGCTGGGACATGCACATACATTATTCTTACTGAATGGCTTTGTTTATAATCTTCTGGTGAAAATATTAAGGCCTCTGTTAATCCAATAGAAAAAATAATTATAAATAATAATAAAACATATTTTGGAGCTTTGGACGTTACGGAGAATATTTTATTAGGTTCAAAATATTTAAACATTAAAAGAAATATATATTTTTAGTAGTTTTTATTATGAAATTACTATCTGATCAAGAATGTAGAGGGAGATAATAACGAAGGGTACAATTTAACACTCTTGATCAGAATTAATTATTTGTAACAAGTTGCTGTGTCAAAGATTTGAGCTAAATGTGTTTAAAAAGTGATTTAGCTAGTTTGAGGGCTTAAAATAACTAGAGCCTTTTTTACCAGAGAAAATTTCCTCTATTAAAGGATGTTTTATTGGCTCATCTGAATAATCCATTAATAAGTTTTGCTCAGATACATATGCCTCATAGGTGATCTCATCGTTTTCTGCTAGAAGGTGATAAAAAGGTTGGTCTTTTCTAGGTCTGACGTTTTTTGGAATTGATTGATACCATTCCTCAGAATTATTGAATTCAAAATCCACATCGTAAATAACACCTCTAAATTCAAAATGTTTGTGTTTTACAATATCTCCAATTGAAAATTTAGCTTTTTGTATTGCCATTGACTTTAGTATGGGTATTTAAAAATAAAAATCAATAAGAAAAAATTATAATTTTTGCAAAAATAATATTTATGTTAATATCTGTATAGTGAACAAATCTTTTTTAAAGTTTCTTACTGATTTTGGGCCATTAGTAATTTTTTTCTACTATTATTACGATAGCGGAAAAGACCTGAAAGTCGCGATACCGCCTTTCATTATTGCGACAATAATAGCATTAGCAGTAGTATGGATTCTAGAAAAAAAATTACCTAAGATTCCTTTATTAAGTGGTATTTTAATTACTTTTTTTGGAGGATTAACAATTTATTTTAACAATCCTGTTTTTATTTTCATAAAACCTACAATAATAAATATTTTATTTGGTTTTGCATTAATTTTTGGGAAATATTATTCAAGTGAACCTATTTTAAAAAAATTAATGGGTAAATCAGTTTCCTTAACAGACGAGGGATGGCATCTTTTGACTAAAAGGTGGACATATTTTTTCTTTGGATTGGCATTACTGAACGAACTTGTTTGGAGAACACAAACTGAGGAGTTTTGGGTGAATTTTAAAGTATGGGGTTTACTTCCCATTACTTTTATATTTACAGGTTTTCAAATAGGATTAATAAATAAATATAAAAAAAATGAGCAATAATTTAAGATTAGTAATAAATAATATTAATAACAAAAAAATTGAGGATCAAAATTTCTTCAAAAAAGATGAATTAAAAATAATTCTAGATCTATATGCAAAAATGGTCTCGGAAGGTTCATGGAAAGATTATGGTTTAAGTATATCAAGTAAACAAGTTGACTTTAGTGTTTTTAAAAATGCGACTGAAAACGCTCTTTATAAAATTTGTAAAAATTTTAAACCAAAAAATAAAAATCTTAAATACTTAATTACAGATACTAATGGAAAGATTTTAAAAAATTCCTTTGATTTAAAAGAGTTACTAAAAAAAACTAATTGGAAAAAACTTTAAAAACTATCTTCTTTGTCCAAAAAGTCTTAAAAGCATAATAAATAGATTAATGAAATCTAAGTAAAGAGTAAGTGCTCCCATAACCGCTTTTTTACCAATCACTTCACCAGAATCAGATGCTGTGTACATATTTTTTATTTTTTGAGTATCATAAGCAGTTAGTCCAACAAAAATTAAAACACCTAATATTGAAATTACAAAATACATCATCGAGGATTTCATGAAAATATTTACAATTGAAGCTATTATAATTCCTATTAGTCCCATCATTAAGAAAGATCCTAACTTCGTTAGGTCTCTTTTAGTTGTGTAACCATAAATACTCATCGCTCCAAATGTTGCGGAGGTAATAAAGAATACTCTCGTAACACTCATACCAGTGTAAATTAATAAAATAGAAGATAAAGATAGTCCCATTAATGCAGCAAAGATCCAAAATGTAGTTTGTGCTTTTGAGGCACTCATTTTATTAATTCCAAAACTCATGTAAAAAACAATTCCAAGTGGAGCTAACATCACTAACCATTTTAAACCCGACAAATAAATCGCATTACCCATTTGCGTTAAACCAACAATTGATCCAGATGCATCAGTAACAACTGACATTTTAAATGTAATTAATGCAATTATCCCAGTAAGCAAAACACCTGTTGCCATATAATTGTAAACTTTAAGCATGTAGGCTCTAAGACCCTCATCCATTACCGCAGTTTCTTGAGCTGCAGCTTTTGCTCTAGCTAAAATACCTTTTTTGTCAAATTCCATGATTAGTGAAATATATAGTCTTTTACTAATTATTCAAGATACCTTAAAAGATTAATAAATATTTAGCACAAAAAAAACCTTAATGAATTACAAAAAATTAGGAAATACTGATCTAGATGTTAGTACAATTTGTCTCGGTACTATGACTTGGGGTGAACAAAATACTCAAGAAGAGGGCTTTGAACAAATGGATTATGCTTTAGACAAAGGTGTTAACTTTTGGGATACAGCTGAAATTTACTCTATTCCAATGAGAGAAGAAACTTATGGAGATACTGAAAGGATAATTGGAAATTGGTTTCAAAAAACAAAAAGAAGAAAAGAAGTTATTATAGCAACAAAAGTTTGTGGGAATACCTCAAATAAATATATTAGAGGTGGTGGATATAATTTTGGAAAAAAAAAAATTTCCGAAGCATTAGAAGAAAGTTTAAAGAGATTAAAGACTGATTACATAGATTTATATCAACTTCATTGGCCAGAGAGAAATACCAACTTTTTTGGAATGCATGGATATGAACATGATGAAAATGACATTAACTGGACTCCTTTTGAGGATATTTTAGAAAGTTTAAATAAGTTTATTAACCAGGGTAAAATTAGATATATTGGTCTTTCAAACGAAACCGCATGGGGTTTGTCTAAGTTTCTTGAAATTTCTAAATTGAAGAATCTTCCTAAAGTTATGTCAGTTCAAAATCCTTATAATTTACTTAATAGATCATATGAAGTTGGGTTAGCTGAAATATCTGTGAGAGAAAGAAGTGGGTTATTGGCATACTCGCCTCTAGCTTTTGGTTATCTAACTGGAAAATATAGAAACAATAATCTACCAGAAAAATCAAGAATGAAATTATTTAAGGATTTTACTAGATATAAAAACGACAATGGTCAAAAAGCCATAGAGGAGTATTACAAAATATCAAAAAATTTTAATATCGATTTCACACATATGGCTTTAAAGTTTTGTGAAATACAGCCTTTTGTTACAAGCGTAATTATAGGTGCAACGACAATGGAACAGTTGAAAACAAATATAGAAAGTGTAAATGTAAATCTGAATAATGATTTAATAAATAAAATTAATGAAATTCAAAAAAAATACCCAAATCCATGTCCATAATTAAAAAATACTTACTATTTTCTTTAATCGTTTTAATAATTTCAATTTCAAAAACTTTTGCAGGAGACCTCAAAAAGGTTGGTAAATTTAAAGATTGGGAGGTTATGATAATTTCAGAAACATCTGGTAAAGTTTGCTTTGCACAATCAATACCTGTTTTACAAGCGCCTAAAGATAATAAAAGAAATGCAAGATTATTCGTAACTTTCAGACCAAGTGAAAAAATTTCAAATGAAATAAGCACCACTGCGGGCTATGAGTTTAACAAAAAAAATTCTGTTCTAGCAACTTCTGGTAATAACAAATTCAAATTTGATATCAAACAACAAGGTTTTGCATGGATGACTAGTAGTAAAAAAGAAAATATTATGGTTAAAGTTATGAAGAAAGGATCTAGAATAATGGTTGCAGGATATAATGAAAAAGGATCACAAACCATAGATCACTATTCATTACTTGGATTTACTAAGGCCTATAATACTGCTAAAAAAGCTTGCAGCTAATAAATGAAATCTGATAAAAGAATTGTGTTAGCTTACTCGGGCGGATTAGACACCTCAATAATTTTAAAATGGCTTCAAGAAAATTATAATGCGGAAGTAATTTGTTATACAGCTGACATTGGTCAAGAAATAAATAAAAGGAAAATTATTTCAAACGCAAAAAAATTTGGAGTTAAAAATATAGTAATTAAAGATTTAAAAAATGATTTTGTAAAAAATTATGTTTTTCCAATGTTGCGAGCGCATGCAATCTATGAAGGTGTTTATTTATTAGGCACTTCAATTGCAAGACCATTAATTGCAAAAGATCAAATTAGAGTTGCAAAAAAATTTAAAGCTTACGCAGTTTCTCATGGCGCTACTGGTAAAGGTAATGATCAAGTCAGGTTTGAACTTGGGTATCATTATTTTGATCCAAAAATAAAAATAATTGCTCCATGGAGAATATGGAAACTTAAATCTAGAACCGATTTAATAAATTATGCAAAAAAACATGGAATAGAAATACCGAAAGATAAAAAAGGTGCACCCCCATTTTCTGTTGATGATAATTTATTTCATACTTCAACTGAGGGTAAACTTTTAGAAAATCCTAAAAATTCAGCGCCAGAATTTATCTACCAAAGAACTAAATCACCCGAAAAATCTCCAAATAAATCAACTACTGTAACTATACACTTTAAAAATTCTGATCCAGTTGGAATTAATGGAAATATATACAATCCAGTAAAATTACTTGAGAAGTTAAATACACTTGCAGGTAATAATGGAATTGGAAGAGTAGATCTTGTTGAGAATAGATTTTTAGGTATTAAGTCTCGAGGAGTTTATGAAACTCCAGGCGGAACACTGTTGATGCATGCTCACAGAGCTATTGAGTCAGTAACTCTTGATAAAGAAACAATGCATAAAAAAGAAAAAATAATGCCTAGGTATTCAGAACTTGTATATAACGGTTATTGGTTTTCTAAAGAAAGAATAAAATTACAAAAAATTGTGGACTTAAGAAAAAGTAAAGTAAATGGTTTGGTAAAATTAAAACTTTACAAAGGAAATATTACAATAATTTCTAGAGTAACAAAAAGCAGTGCATATTCCCAAAAAAAAGTTTCTTTTGAGGAAAATAAATCATTCAATAAGTCTAATGTTGAGAGATTTATTGATTATCATAAAAAAAAGTTAAGAAACTAGCTAATTATTTGTGGACAATTTGGGGATTGTTTATTTTTGAAAAAAACTTAATTTAAAATTTATGGAATCATTTAAAAATTGGATGAAAGACACTGCAAATATTTTGTTTGATGATAGCAAAAATGATTTAAGATCACTACCAAAGACTGTAAGGTTACAAATTCTCTTAGTATTAAGTTTTATATGGACAACTGTTTTTAGTTTATACGTATTTTCATATACAACTTTTGTGTTTGGTTGGACTGGACTTTTTTTAGCACACATTGGTTTAATATTTGCTGTTTATTTGACGTTTAAACATTTTCATAGAGCAGAAGAAAATTCATCTAGTGTTTTTAAAACAAAAAATTTTGACCCATTTAAAATAATGGTTCTCGTTTTTGTAATAGTTTTTATATTTGTTTTCTCAAAAGGAATCGAAGTATTAACAAGTCCGAACCCATATTCATATTCAATTCCGTACGATGGATCATCAAAATCAGTTTTTGAAAAATGGCTTCCATTTAGTAAGGACAAATAATGGAAAAGATCACTAAAAATCTTCAGCTTGTACTTATGGTTATAATTTTAATAAGTACAGTAATTGCTGTTGGAATTGAAATAAATAAAATGTTTCTCGTTCAATCAATTACTCTAGCTGATCTACTATTAATGTTTCTTTACTTAGAGGTTTTAGCAATGGTAAGAGTTTTCTGGAATCAGCAATCAATAAGTATAACTTTACCTTTGCTGATTGCAATTACCGCACTTGCAAGATTTATTATTCTTCAAGGAAAAGAAATGGATCCAACTGCATTAGTTTATGAGGCAATCGCTATAGTGCTGATCGCTGGTGCAATTGTAATTTTAAGACTCAGACACAGTGATAAATTAGGTCTTAAGAAAAAAAAATCAAAATAATTTAAAATGAACTTTGAACCTTCAAGGGCTGTGGCCTTAGAAAAGCTGAATAATTTTGTCGACAGTAGTCTCTCAGAATATTCGAAACTTAGAAATTTTGATTTTGGACCAGATAATAGATCTAATATTTCTTGTTTATCTCCTTACATTACTCACGGAATTATTAGTGAAAAAGAAGTAATCGAAAAATCACTTGGTAAATTTTCTCTCTCAAAAAATGAAAAGTTTATACAAGAAGTTTTGTGGCGTACATATTGGAAAGGTTGGCTAGAATTAAGACCAAATGTTTGGTCAGATTATTTGATAGAATTAAATAAAATCAGTGGAGATTTTCAAAACAATCAGAATTACATTAATGCTGTAGAAGGAAAAACTAACATTGAATGCTTTAATACATGGGTAAATGAACTAAAGGAAAACAACTATTTACATAATCACACAAGAATGTGGTTTGCTAGTATTTGGATTTTTACTTTAGAACTTCCTTGGCAATTAGGTGCAGAATTTTTTATGAAACATCTTTATGATGGTGACGCTGCATCAAATACTCTTGGATGGAGATGGGTCGCTGGTATTCAAACTCAAGGAAAACATTATTTAGCAAGTGAATGGAATATAAAAAAATTTACTAATAATAGATTTAATAATGTTAAATTAAATGAAAATGCTCCTCCAAAAGTATCTGAAAAAACTTACCAAATCATAAAAAAAGATTTTAATAATCCACAAAATATAGAAGATAAAAATCTATTAATTTTTGAAAATAATCTCTCTTTTGAAATTACTGATTTTCAAAATAATAAATTTAAAAAAATTTATTTAATTTCTAATAAAAATAAAGATAGATCTATCAAAGTTAGTGAAAAGATATTGAAATTTAAATCCTTATTAATCGAAGACCAAGAACAAAGGTTAAAAACTAATTTAATTGATTGTGAAGTCATAGATATAAGTGACATTAAAAAAATTGAAAATTGTTGTGCTTTATATCCAACAGTGGGTGAAAACTTAGATTATTTAAATTCAAATAATTTAAAAGTAGATTTTTTATATAGAAAACTTGATCAATATTCTTGGCAATATTGTAACAAAGGTTTTTTTAATTTTAAAAGTTATATTCCTAAAATAATTTCAACCTTTAATTAAAACCACCTGAACATTCCAATAATACCAGCTGTTGCATAAAAGAATTGTAGAAACAATATTCCTCTATGACCACCCCTATAAGCCCAAATTCCAATTAAGATTGCAGATATAAGTAATAAACAAAAACCAAAAAACTCTATACCAATATTCATAGCTACGAATAATGAATATAATATTGCTGTTATAACTCCTGCCCATTCAAAAATCTTATTATCCATAATTTTTATCTCGCAAGTTTAATAAAAATATCACCCATGCCTGCCTCTAAATTCTCTATGGGAGTGTTATTTCTAAATTCACAAAATCTACCAGTTATCTGATGACTTTTTACAAAATCTATCTCATCTTTTCTGCAGCTTTTACCGTTATGCAATAAACCAATTACTATTCGGCCATTTAGATCATAAACTTGTTTGTTATTTATTTTCTCTCCAACACAAAAATAATCTTTATTAACCCTATTTGGAAAATCTTCTTTGTTGCAGGGATTTTTAATTGTAAAAACAAAAAACTCCTTGATGCCGTCTTTAAATTTATATTTCATCCTTTCAACTTCAGAATATTTCATAATATCACAAGAACACGGAATACAGCATTTATAGTAATTACCACAAATTTTATTTTTAGTTCCTCTCTCGCTGATAAATAAAAAATCAGGGTCACTATTGGGATCGATCAAAGAACCAGAAACAGCACAATATAGTTTGTTGTATTCAATGAAATCTTCATAATTTATGTCTTTATCAATTATATATTTGAAGAATTTTGGACCAGCAGCATTTCTGTTGCTGTCAGGAAAGATTCTAGACCAATCTGTTATTAAATCTTTATAATAATTTTTTTCCACTGAGTTTGAAATATTGGAAAAAGATAAAGTAAAGATAGAAATAATTATAAATTTAAATATAGCTTTTGAAAAATTCATAGATTTAATTAATTTAAAAAATTTTTATTATTTGTCGCACCTAATTTACTTCCAAATTATAAATTTAAAGTTATCAAAGTCCAATGAAAAAATTCCACATAATATTTTTAACACTTACAATGATGTTTATCCCATCGATAACATTTGGGAATGTAATTGATAAATTAAACGAAATCGGCAAGTTTACAAAATTAAACGAAACCTTAATGAAATCAGGATTAAGTGAGAATTTAAAAGGTGAAGGACCATTTACTGTTTTTGCACCTTTAGATGACGCATTTGCAGCAATTAGTGCAAAAACATATTATGGTCTGTTAAGGGAGGAAAACAAAGATAAACTTGTAAATATTTTAGGACGACACGTTTTTCCAAAAAAAATTCCTTCTTCAGAAGTTTCAGGTGAAATTAAACTCAAAGCAATTAATGGTGAGGAAATAACTATAAAAAAAGTTAATGGTATAATTTATATAAATGAAGCTGAAGTTGTAACTGCTGATGTTGAAACTTCTAATGGTATAATTCATTTTATAAATAGAGTTCTTCAGCCGTTAAATTAGTTATTTTTGTTTTAAAGTAATTGTTTGGTTTAGATTTTTTACTGAGATCGTTTCGGTTTTTCCATTAGTCCATCTAATCTCAATTTTTATATTCATTTCATTTTTTCTAATACCATAATGAGCTACTGGTTCCATTTGGCATAGATACCCTGAACCAGAGTCAATCGTTTTTGAATGTTTTCTTAAATTTGAAATCAATGTTACTGTTGCTCCTCTTGCAGGTGCCCCATATTTATTTAATGGTTTTATCCTTAAATATTTGTGTTGAGGATTCACCTTTGCTTTATACAAAGACAATGGCTGATCTCTGCTTTCTCCGTGGGAAACTAATAATTCTAATATGCCGTCGTTATCTATGTCAGCAACTGCTGCTCCAGTTCCATATCCATCTGGTTCTAAACCAATATTTAGGGGTATTTGTTTTATCAAACCATTCTCTAAAATTCTAAAAAGTTTGTTGGGTTCACCAATATTATTCAAAAATATTTCGTCGTAACCATCATTATCTAAATCAGCTGAAATAACAGTTCTTATTCTTGACGGCTCATCAAATGGTGGCTTTGCTATATCCTCAAAAATATCATTTTTAAGTACATATGCTCTGTGAAATCCTCCCCAATTTCCATTTAAAATATCAAGTCTTCCTCGATAATAAATATCTGACAAAGCTGTACCTCTCCCATTTTGAAGGACATCTTGAACTCTATATTCGTATGCAACATCTAAAAATTTACCCTCTTCATTTTTGTATAAAAAATTTGCTCCCCTCTCATTGGCTGCAAATACATCAATTTTATCAGAAATAATGTGTCCAGCCACTACAGCACGTCCACCTGTAACTTTCGCCAGATTCAATTGAACAGATTTATCAATTATTATGTCATCATTATATTCGTAGTATCTTGTGGGTCCTCCGTAGTTAGCAACATATACACCATAATTGCCATCTCCTTTTCTATCAACACAAACAACTGACCTCCCAGCAGTTAAATTGAGATCTTTTTGATTTTTCTCAATTTCAAATAAATCAATAAAATTACCCTTCTCTAAATCTATCAGTCTATCTGAATATTTTTTTGTTCCACTATACGTATCAGTGTTGAGAAAATATATTTCCTCATATCCATCTTTATCCATATCACATGCAGCGACACCAATTGTTCTTCTAAATTCATCCGAAAATTTTTTTTGATTTACAATATTAATCAGTTGTCCATTCTCGTATGATAAAGCTAAATTCAGATAACCAAATCCAGTAACTATAAAATCAAATTTTCCATCTTGATTTACATCGGTGACGGAAACTCCATAACTAAGTCTTTTAGGATTCTCAACAATTTGACTTGTTATATCCTCAAAAAAATCAGCGTTCAGATTATTTGGGATTAATAGAAAAAACAAAACTACTAATTTCTTTAAATAATTAATTATTTTAATTTTCATTTTTTTTACTTTTATACTTTTTCATCCAATCACCAAATATTTTTATAGCATCCTCCATATCCCTGGATTTATTAGGATGGTTCTTTGCTCTACCAAGCATGGTCGCAACAACATTTACCTGATACTTTATTGAACGACTTTTAATAGTTCTAATAGTGTAAAGAGCTTTTTCCTTGTTTTTGAAACCTAACCCATAAGTAGTAGTTTTAGGATTGTAATCTGAATACAGTGATAAATTTATAGGCTTAGATTTTTTACTTAATGGCATTTTGTCTATAATTTTAAAAATTGTTTTATAATTAAGTTTATTCATCTTCTTTTTAGATTTGCCATCAAAACCAATTAAATCAATTGATGATTTTTCCTGCTTATTAATTTTACAAATTAATTTTACAAATCTTTTATGAAAGTCTTTAATTTTAGCTTGATATATTTTTTTCGCCTCTAGATAAATTTTATCCTTATAATTTGGTGAAGAAACAAGTAAAATTCTACTTTTCCATTTGTATTTTTCTAGGTTCATATTTTTTTACTAGAACATCTTTTTGAGCAATACTTAACTCTTTCCCAATTTAGCTTCCATTTTCTTCGCCAATTGAAAGGCCTTTTACAAACAATACAGATTTTAAATGGAAGATTTTCTTTTTTCACTAAAGTGTGTTTTGTTTTATAAATTTTTCTGCAGCTGACAAAATTAATTTTTTTCTATCAGTTTTCATTTTATCAAAAATTCTTACCATCATGGAAAGTCTAGGATTTTTTAGAAAAAATTTTCTATTACGATCAATAAATCTCCAATACAATCCATCCATTGTGTTGCACCATTCACCTTTTTTAAAATCCATCATCTTCATAAAATAACTAGAGCCACATATATAAGGTTTTGTTGCAAATATTCCCCCATCACTAAACAATCCCATTCCATAAACATTAGGCACCATTACCCAATCTGAAGAATCTACAAACATCTCCATAAACCACTTGTAAACAATGGTAGGTTTTATTTCACAAAGATTCATAATGTTAGATAAAATCATTAATCTTTCAATGTGATGAGACCATCCATGATTTAAAGCATTTTTAATTGCGTAATCAAGAGGAGGTAATCCAGTAGTGCCGTCATACCAAGATTTTTTCATTTTTCTATTTTGTTTGAAGAAGTTTCCATTTTCCATTTCATTTGAATAACTTTGATAAATTCCTCTCATAAACTCTCTCCAGCCAATTACCTGACGTATGTAACCTTCTAATGAATTTAATCTTATCTTTTTACTTTTGTGGAATTCTAAAACTTTTTTAATAATAAATTCTGGAGTAATTAAACCTAAATTAATATATGGACTTAATGCACTATGAAATAAAACATTATCCTTTTGATCAACAGCATCTTCATAATCGCCAAATAAATTTGATTTTTCTTTAATGAAAAAATTTAAAAGCTTGACGACATCATTGTATTCAGTAGCAAACCAGAAATTATCAGTTTTACCTGGATGATCTTTGAATAATTTTTCAATAATTGGTTTTAACTTCTTGGTATGATTAGTTTCATTTATTTTTGGAAATTTTGGGATTGAAATATTTTTTGGTAATTTATTTCTATTATCTTCATCGAAGCTCCATTTACCTCCAATTGGGTTTCCGTCTGAACCCATAAGTATTCCTGATTTTTTTCTGACATCTTTATAAAAAACTGCCATAAAAGGTTTTTTTGATTTGGATAGATATTGTTTAAATTCCTCTCTTGAATTTAAAAACATTGGAGTTTGTATAACATTCCATCTTATTTTTTCTTTTTTCAGAAATTGGTTTATTTTTTTTTCAAAAAATTTATCTTCAACTTCAAAGCTTGAAACCTCTTTTATTTTTTTTGAGCTAATTACTTTTTTTAATTTTTTTAAATAATCATCCTTAAATTCTTTATCCTCAATTTTAATGTACTCTAATTTAAATTTATCGCTTTTAAGACTATCTGCATGTGAGCGCATTGATGATAAGAAAAGAAGTATTTTTTGTTTATGATGTTTTTCATAAGTGCATAATTGGTAATCTTCGGCCATAAAAAATAGGTGGTCTTTTTTGAAGCGGTCCAAGTATTTTGATGGAAATAATTGATTACCCAGTATAAAAAATAACTTCATAATTAAATATAACTAATAAAATTTTTTATGTCAGAAAAATATCTCATTTTTGGTGCGACAGGTTCAATCGGATCTAGCTTAGCTGAACAATTAGTAAATTCAGGAAATTCTGTTCATTTAGTTGGCAGAAATGAAAATGAAACAAAAAGTATTTCTGAAAAACTTGGGTGTGCTTTCACAATTGCTGATGTTTTAGAAGATGGATTTGTTGAAAAAGTTAAAAATGATATCTCAGACATAAAAGGTGTTGCTTATTGTATTGGTTCAATAGATTTAAAACCTCTTAGAATGGTTAACGAAGATGATTTTAATAAGTGTATGAAATTAAATCTTTATTCAGCAGTTGAAGTTATTAAAGGCTATCAAGAAAGTTTAAAAAAAAATAAAGGTTCGGTAGTTTTATTCTCTACAGTAGCAGCACAAAGAGGATTTACTAATCATGCAATAATTGCGTCAGCTAAAGCCGCTGTTGAAGGATTGACAGTTTCATTAGCAGCTGAATTTGCTCCAAATATAAGAGTGAATTGTATTGCACCAAGTTTAACTAATTCAAAAATTGCTGAACCAATGTTGAGGAATAAAGCATTAGCAGATGGAATAGCAAAAGCACACCCTCTAAAAAGATTAGGTGAAGGAAAAGACTCGGCTTCACTTGCAAAATTTCTTATTACCGATGACAGCAGTTGGGTTACTGGTCAAGTTATAGCTGTTGATGGAGGAAGATCAAAATTATCTTAACGAATTATGTATATCGCGATGAATAGATTTAAGATTGTTCTTGGTAAAGAAAAAGAATTTGAAGATGTTTGGAAAAAAAGAGATACACATCTCGAAGGGGTAAAAGGTTTTAAAAATTTTAATTTAATTAAAGGTGATACTAACAAAGACTATTCCTTATACTCTTCTCATAGCACATGGGAGTCAAAAGAAGATTTTATAAATTGGACAAAATCAGAAGCTTTTAGATTAGCTCATAAAAACGCTGCACAACACAGAGATTTATACCTGGGTCCACCAGACTTTGAAGGTTTTAAAGTAGTTTTTTAATAATATGAAAATAATTTTCATATTATTAATATTTTTTTTTTCAAATTTAGCGAACGCGCAAAGTTTTAATTTTAAAAAAATTGTAAATCTTAAAGATCCATGGGGATCAACTTTTGTAGACCAGAACAATATTCTTGTCACTGAAAAAGGTGGTTATATAAAATTAATAAATATTAAGAATAAAGATATTAATTTAATCAATCATAATTTGAACTTTCTTGAGCATGGTCAAGGTGGTCTCTTGGATATTCTTTTCAAAGACAGTTATGTTTATATATCATATACTGAAAACAGGGGTAATCGTAAAACAAGTACCTCAATAGCAAAAGCAAAATTTAATAAAAAAGATTTAATCTTTAAAAATATTTTTCAAGCAAATCCACCAATCGACTCTGGATATCATTTTGGATCTAGATTAGCGATAAAAGGAAATTATCTTTTTGCATCAGCTGGCGAAAGAGGTCAAGGCATGATTGCACAAGATCCAACAAAACATCCTGGAAGTATTATCAGAATAAATATTGACGGGAGTATTCCACAGGATAATCCTAAATTTAGAGATAAATCAGATTGGTTACCTGAAATTTATCAAATTGGAATTAGAAACCCTCAAGGTTTAGCTTTATCTCCATTTGATGGAAAAATTTATATGAGCAATCATGGCGCTAAAGGTGGTGATTGGTTTGGTGAAGCTAAAAAAGGAGAGAATTATGGATGGAAAATATTAGGTTGGGGAGGAAAAAATTATTCAGGTATTCCTATTGGCCCTAAATGGAAACCAGGATTTACAAAAGCAATACAGTATTGGGTACCTTCAATCGCAACAAGTGCTATAACCATTTATAAAGGTGATGAATTTAATGAGTGGAATGGACATGCTTTAATAACCTCGCTCAAAGATCAGTCTTTAAGAAAATTAATATTTAATGATTTAAATAATGTTAAAGAAGATATCATTTTTAAAAATGAAATTGGAAGAATAAGAGATATACAAGTTCATCCAATTAATGGAAAAATTTATTTTTTAGCAGGAGATAATTTGTGGTTGATGGAAAAAAGTTAGTTCATATTTCATTAATTTTAATTGGAATTTTTTTTTTTAATTGTTTAAGTATTGCTGTGGAAAAACCTTTTCATCATTTACCAGATGGAACCTTTAGAAACCCAGAAGGTTCACCAAAAAGAGACTCTAATTTTAAATGGTCCTATAAAATATTTAATGAAGAAAAAAAGAAACTAGACATGACAGTGCCAAAAGAACATGTCGTAGAGAAAGAAAAAGTTTTATTAGATTTAAAAAAATATCGTGACGATGACTATGTGGCTTGGATAGGACATGCCACATTTTTAATCAAGCTGGGGGAGACTACAATCATTACAGATCCTGTTTTCTCTAGAAATGCCGGACCTTTAATTTTCGGTCCAAAAAGATTCACGAAACCTGCATTAGAATTAGATGAAATTCCGAAAGTAGATTTATTCCTATTAACTCATAATCATTATGATCATCAGGATATGGCGACTATAAGAAAATTTCCTTATAAAAAAGCAAAGGTTTTAATTCCTCTCAAGCTGGGTAAATATTTCAAAAGATATCATGATGTTAATGAGATGGATTGGTATGATGAAATTAAAATTAACGATAATCTTAAAGTTACTTTTTTGCCAGCAGTACATTGGTCCAAAAGAAGTCTTACAGATACAAATAAAACTTTGTGGGGAAACTTTTTAATTGAGTATAAAGGAAAAAAAATTTTATTTGCCTGCGATACAGGAATAGGTGATATATATAAAGATATTGGTAAAAAGTATGGCCAAATTGATCTTACGTTTATAAATATAGGTGCATATAATTTTTATCCTATAATGCCAATTAAAGATAAATCAATTTATCATACTAACCCGGAAGAGGCTTTAGAAATTGCTCAAAATTTAAAAAGCAAAAAAGTAATTGGAATGCATTGGGGGACCTTTGTTCTATCTTTAGAACCGATTATGGAACCTCCAGTAAGGTTTAAAGCAAGTGCCAAGAAGTATGGTTTTAGAAATGAAGACGTTATTGTTTATAAAATTGGTGAATTTGGATCATTAAAAAAATTATTAAATTATAACTAATTATCTAGTAATTTCTTTTTAGCTTTTTCAAATTCTTCTTTTGTTAAAACACCATCTTTCAAAAGATTATTCAATTTTTCAATTTCATCACTTAATTTATTTTCATCATTTAAAGACATTTCGTTTTTTTCAACTTCAATATTCTCATCAACTTTTGCGTTTTTAGCACTCACACCTTTCATGATTGCTGTAGCTCCAAGATATAAAACAAATGCTAAGATTAGTATTACCAGTCCAAGAAAAATAATTTTTTCCATTAATTAATCCTCATCTTCCTCTCTCCAATTTTTTTCATACATTAGCCAAGCTGCGAATATAACTGAAAATGTTCCAACAATCATACCATAATCAAACCCGGTTTGCTGATCGTAGAGATACCAACCTAATTGTGTGGCACCTATGGGAGGGATTGTTAGAATAGCCATTAATATTGCTATTCTATATGGATATTTAGGTTTTTTCATATCTTAACCTATCAAAAATTATTAATTGATTTAATTACTAAATTTGCGATCTTTTGAAACAGTCAATAGTATTTTTTAATAAACATGCGATTGTCATAGGACCAACTCCCCCTGGAACTGGTGTTAATGCTTTAGCGTTCTTAGAAACTTCATCAAAAGCTACATCACCTACAATACCTTGATCTGTTTTATTAATACCAACATCAATCACAATACAACCCTTTTTTATCCAATCACCTTTGACGAGTTCTGGAATACCAACTGCAGCAACAATAATGTCTGCCTCTAGACATTCTGTTTTTAAGTCTTTTGTTCGAGAATGAGTAATAGTTACAGTACAATTTTCTTTCAATAAAAGTTGGGTCATTGGTTTGCCATTTAAATTTGATCTACCAACTATAACTGCTTTTTTACCACTCAGATTAGGCTCAATTTTTTTTATTAACAAATAACATCCTAAAGGTGTACATGGTATAGAGCTTTCATAACCTGATGAAAGATTTCCAACATTCATTGGGTGGAACCCATCAACATCCTTCGATGGATCTATTGCCTCAATAATTTTTTGTTTATCAATATGTTTAGGTAATGGAAGCTGAACTAAAATTCCTGATACTGTTTCATTCGTATTTAATTCTTTTATTTTTTCTATAACAACTTTTTCTTCTATATTTTCTGGATATTTGATAATTTCAGATTTTAGTCCTACCTCTTTTGCTGATTTTTCTTTATTTCTAACGTAAATTTGGCTCGGGGTTAGATCTCCAATTAGAATTACTGTCAATCCAGGAACTTTATTGTATTTTGCTTTTAAATTAATAACTTCTTTTTTAAGTTCTTCTCTTAAAAGTGCGGCCTCTTTTTTTCCATCTATAAGTATCATAATTTTTAAAATATCATTGGTGCAACGTAGAGCTTCATACACATTTCTACAAACCAAATCAATAGAAGTAAAATTATTGGTGATATATCTAGAGCACCTAAATTTGGTAAAATACCTCTTATTTTTTTTAAAAGTGGCTCAGTCAATCGATAAGTAAAATCTAAAACCAAATAAACAAATCTATTCTGCGTGTTTAAAATATTGAATGCAACTAGCCAACTTATAATCACATTTGCTATGACAACATAAGAATAAAGTTTTAATATTTGTAAAAGTAAATAAAATATAGCTATCATTTTTTCTCGACGTAAATCGATTGACTTGGAAAAGCGAAAGAAGCTTTATTTTTCTCAACTATTTGTTTGATTTCTATTGCTAATCGCTCTTTAACAGATAACCACTCAGTCCAACTACCTGTATTAGTAAAACACCTTACATACATATCTATTGAACTGTCAGAGAATTTATCAACACGTACTGCAACACCTATATTCTTATTAAAATCTTCACTTTTATTTATATGATTTTCTATTTGATCTCTTATAGTTTTTAATTGCTCTACTGTAGTATCGTATTGAAGAGTAATGATCCAACTTATTAACCAATTTGAAGTTTTGCTTACATTAACAACAGCATTTTCAGCAAATTGAAAGTTAGGAATTATTGCTAAGGATTTATCAAATTTTCTGATTGTTGTTGATCTAAATCCAATTTTTTCAACAATTCCCTCTATAATCCCATCAACTAAAATCCAATCGCCAATTTTAAATCTTTTTTCTACAAGAACTAAAATTCCTGATATTAAATTTTTAAATAAATCTTGTGCACCTAAAGCTACAGCAACACCAAATAAACCAAGTCCCGCAATAATTGGACCAATTTTAATACCCCATAATTCTAAAACTGCTGCTAGACCTAAGATGAAAATAAGAATTTTTAATGATTTTATAATCCAACCAATTAATTCTCTTGTTAAAAGTTTATCAAGACCACTCAGAATATACGATACCGGTTCTATTACTTGATGAATGACCCAAAAAATTAAGATTGTTATTAATGTTCTATTAATAGTATCAACAACTTCCCTTCCATCTGCTGAGAATGTCATGTAATAACTTGCAATAAAAAAACCTAAGACTATTGGTAAAAATCTTGCAGGCCCAACTAAGGCATTTACAAATGTGTCATCTAATTTATTTGTAGTCCTTTTAGAAATAATTTCTAACTTTTTAATTATAAGTTTACTAATTAGTCCTCTAAAAATTAGAAAAATAAGGAAAATTCCAATTCCAATTAATATTTGAAAAATATCTACACCAAAAATTCCTTTTTTCCATACAGAAAGGAATATTTCTGAAAAATTATTTATTAATTCCATAATTAAATTTTATATAACAAAAATTCTTCTTCACCAGGATTAAAAAGAAATATTTTTTTCCATTTGATTTCATTCAATATAGACGAGGTTTTTTCACCTAAACACATTAAATTCGTATTCATCCATTGGTCTTCTGTATGATAAATCTTTATAAAATTTAATAAACTTAAGGCACTATTTTGAGAATAAACATACACTATATCAGGCATATTTTTTTTTAGTTCCTTAACAAATTTTTCATTGAATTTTTGATTGTGTTTTACTTGATAATTAATCACTCTTTTTAAATTATAACCTTCCTCTAATAGCTGTTGATCTAAATTTACTGAGATTGTTTCACCACTGATGTAAAGAATGGGTTTATCTTTAGCATCATAATTTTGTAAAATTAATTCTTTTAAATTAGATACATTTCCCTCGGCGGCAATCGTGTTTTGAAATCCTGAGGCTCTTGCTTTTTTTTCGGTCATTTGTCCGACACAAAAACATGTAATATTTTTATCAATTTCTTTTAAATCCAAAAATTTGATTGCATTTGCGCTTGTAAAAATAATACCACCATAATTAAAAGAGTTAGTTAGCTCATAGTCTTTTTTTTCTATAACTAATAACGGGAGATGAGAGACTTGATGACCCAATGATTGAAATTTATGAATTATTTCTGAACAATCCTCTAATGGTCTTGTGAGTAATATATGCATATTCTATTTTTTATGTGAATTATTAGATTTATTTTTTAAATTTTGACCAATTTCTATTCCAACCTCTCTAAATTTTTCAATTTTTTGAATTTTTTTTTCATAAAATCTTTTGGAACCATCTAAAGAAAATAGTTCAGCTTCAACAACAATATTATCTCCTTCAATTATTGAATGTGCTCCTATAGCAGTCTCACAATCTCCTTCCAATACTTTTAAAATATTTCTTTCTGCATGTGCTCTTTTATATGTTTCATCATGATTGATTTTTTTTAAGAGTGAAATTATCTCCATATCATCTTCTCTGCACTGTAGTGCGATAATACCCTGACCTGCACTTGGAATTATTTCCTCTGTTGAAAATACTTCAGAGATCTCATTTTCAAGTTTGAGATATTTTATACCCGCATAGGATAAAATTACCGCATCGTATAAACCCTCTTTTAATTTTCTTATTCTTGTATCAACATTTCCTCTAATAATCTTACAATTAATATCAGGTCTTAATTTCTTTATTTGAAATTCTCTTCTAAATGAGGATGTACCTACTATTGATTTAATATCTAAATCTTTCAATTTTCTTTTGTCTCTAGAAATTAATATTTCTTTAGCGTTATTTCTCTCCAAAAAATTATCTGTTATTAAGCCTTCAGTCTCAATAGCAGGCAAATCTTTAAGTGCATGAACTGCTACATCAATATTTTTATTTTTAAGATTTTCTTCAATTTTACCTGAGAATAAGCCCTTGCCTCCAAAGTCGGACAATCTCACATTTTTTATTTGATCACCCTTTGTGGTTATTTTTGTAATAACTATATCTTTTTCATTTAATTCAGTCTTTTGAATAATTATTTCTTTAGCTTTTTGTGCATAGAGTAATGCTAATTTGCTTCCCCGAGTCCCAATTGTTATTTTTGCTCTCATTAATAAATTTATTTCTTTTTTGTATTGAGATTGTACAATTATTAAAAACTATTTGAATGAGTAAAAAACCCTTAATTCTAGGTATAGAGTCTAGTTGTGACGAGACAGCTGCATCGATTATATCAGAAAATGATCAAGGAATTCCTATTATATTATCTAATATTGTTTCAAGCCAAATAGATATTCACAAAGAATTTGGTGGTGTAGTTCCTGAACTTGCAGCTAGATCACATATAGAAAAAATTGATTGGATTGTAAAAAAAGCAATCGATGACAGTGGAGTCAAGATTAATGAAATAGATGCTATAGCGTCAACAGCTGGACCTGGTTTAATAGTTTGTTTGTCAGTTGGATTAAGTTTTGGCAAAGCTTTTGCCTTATCTTTAAATAAACCCTTCATAGCAGTTAATCATTTAGAAGGTCATGCTTTAAGTCCAAAGCTAAGCTCTAAGTTGAATTATCCATATTTACTTTTACTTATTTCAGGAGGGCACTCTCAATATTTATGCGTAAAGAATTTAAGTAACTATAAAAGACTTGGAACAACTATTGATGATGCTATTGGAGAGGCGTTTGATAAAACAGCAAAAATCTTAGGCATTGAGTTTCCTGGCGGTCCTCAAATAGAAATATTATCAAAAAAAGGAAATCCAAATAAATATAATTTACCAAAACCGATTTTTAACAAAGGTGGTTGTAATTTATCGTTTGCGGGTCTTAAAACAGCGGTATTAAGAATTGCAAAAGAAATAAAAACCGATCAAGAAAAATTCGATCTTGCTGCGTCTTTCCAAAAAACGGTAATAGAAATTTTGTATAAAAAAACAAAAAATGCTTTTTTTGAATTTGAAAAAGAAATTAAAACAGAGGAAAAAAAATTTGTTGTAGCAGGTGGTGTTGCGGCAAACAAAGAGATAAGAAATATGTTGAATAATCTTTGTGCAGAAAAAAATTATACACCTTTCTTTCCTAATATTGAATTTTGTGGAGATAACGCCGCAATGATTGCCATGGTTGGGTTAGAGAAATTTAAAAAAGGTAAATTTAGTGAACTTAGCCATCCTGCAATACCGAGGTGGCCTTTGGATAAACAAGCTAAATTTCTAAAGGGTGCGGGTGTTAAATTTGATTGATGAAATATTGGTTATTAAAATCAGAGCCTGATGTTTGGTCCATAGATCAACAAAAAAAGGCTGGTAATAAAGGTGCTCCTTGGGATGGTGTTAGAAATTATCAAGCTGCAAAAAATTTGAAAGCAATGAAAAAGGGGGATCAATGTTTTTTTTATCATTCAAATATTGGAAAAGAAATCGTTGGGATTGTCGAGGTAATAAAGGAATACTATTTAGATAAAACAGACCAATCTGGTCGATTTGTAGCCGTTACAGTCAAATTTTTAAATAAATTAGAAAGACCTGTCACATTAGAGGAAATTAAGAAAAACAAGCAATTAAGCCATTTATCATTAATTAAACAAAGTCGATTATCTGTAATGCCTGTTGACTCTAAAAGCTGGAAAATTTTAAATAAGATGGGTAAGATTTAAGAAAAAATATTTATGCCGAAAAAAAAGAAAAAAAATAAACCAAAAAAAAAGTCCGTCAAAAAAAGAAGACCAAAAATTAAAAAAAAGGTTAGAAAAAAAAGAAAATCAAAAAAAATAAAGAGTTCTAAAAAAAGGATTGAAAATACAAAAGATAAAAAAAAAGTATCAACCGAAGTTGTTTTTAAAACAAAACAAGAGTGGATTAAAAATAGTATAGCTAATAAATCCCAGTACCAAAATAAATACAACGAGTCTATCAAAAATAATAATACTTTTTGGAAAAAAGAAGGAAAAAGAATTACTTGGATTAAACCTTATAAAAAAATTAAAGATGTAAAATATAGTAAAGATGAAGTAAGGATTAAGTGGTTTGAAGACGGAACATTGAATGCATCTGCAAACTGTATTGACAGACATTTAAAAGATAAGAAAGACAAAACTGCAATTATTTGGGTAGGAGATGACCCAAAAAATACACAAAAAATATCCTACAAACAATTACATCAGAAAGTTTCTAAAGCAGCTAATGGACTTAAAAAACTTGGAATTAAAAAAGGTGATAGAGTTACAATTTATCTAACAATGATACCCGAGTTGGCGGTGCTTATGTTGGCTTGTGCAAGGATTGGTGCAATTCACTCCATAATTTTTGGAGGTTTTTCTGCAGAGTCAATATCTGGAAGAGTTAATGATTGTGAGTCTGAGTACATCATAACAGCAGACGAAGGAGTTAGGGGAGGAAAAACTATTCCTTTGAAAGCGACCACTGATGAGGCTTTAACAAATTGTCCAAATGTAAAAAAATGTATTGTAGTTAAAAGAACTGGGAATTACGTTTACTGGAACAACGATAGAGATGTTTGGTACCATGATTTAATTAAAGATGTATCGAATTATTGTGAACCAGAAGAAATGAATGCTGAGGATCCACTTTTCATACTTTACACATCAGGATCTACTGGAAAACCAAAAGGAGTCTTACATACTACTGGTGGATATATGGTTTATGCTTCGATGACTCATCAGTATATTTTTAATTATAAGCCAAAAGATATTTATTGGTGCACAGCAGATATTGGATGGGTAACTGGACACAGTTATATTATATATGGGCCGCTTTCAAATGGAGCAACAACCATAATGTTTGAAGGAGTTCCAAATTATCCTGATAGTTCAAGGTGGTGGCAGATAGTAGACAAATTTAAAGTAAATACATTTTACACCGCACCAACTGCAATTCGAGCTTTAATGAGAGAAGGCGATGAGCCAGTCAAGAAAACCTCAAGAAAATCTTTAAAATTATTGGGTACTGTTGGTGAACCAATCAATCCTGAGGCTTGGATGTGGTATTACAAAACTGTAGGAAATTCTAAATGTCCAATTGTTGATACTTGGTGGCAGACTGAAACTGGGGGTATTTTAATATCTCCTCAGACTGGGGCAATTCCGTTAAAACCAGGCTCTGCAACAAAACCTTTTTATGGCATTAAACCATGTATAGTTGATAAGGATGGAAAAGAAATTAAAGGGGCAGGTGAAGGCAGACTATGCATTACTCAATCATGGCCTGGTCAAATGAGAACTGTTTATGGTGATCATCAAAGGTTCATTGACACTTATTTTTCACAATTCGATGGAAAATATTTTACTGGCGACGGTTGTAGAAGAGATAAAGATGGATATTATTGGATCACTGGTCGAGTAGATGATGTGATAATTGTTTCAGGACACAATTTAGGTACTGCAGAGATTGAAAGTGCCTTTGTTGCTCATCCTAAAGTTGCTGAAGCTGCTGTCGTAGGTTACCCTCATGATATTAAAGGTAACGGTCTGTATTGTTATGTCACTCTAAATGCAGGCGAAAATGAAACTGGAGATCTTGAGAGAGATCTTAAATTATGGGTAAGAAAACAAATTGGCCCTCTGGCTACTCCAGATTTAATTCATTTTTCTCCTGGACTTCCTAAAACAAGGTCAGGAAAAATCATGAGAAGAATTTTAAGGAAAATTGCTGCCAATGAACATGATCAGTTAGGTGATACGACGACTTTAGCAGACCCAAGTGTAGTTTCTAGCTTGATAGAAAACAGAAAGAATGTTTAGAATTTTAATCTTTCGATAAATTCTTTTTTAACAACACCCCATTTTAAAATAACTGAATTTAATACAATTTTTCTATCAAGTGTTTTTAATTCGTCTGCAATTGGTGCCCATTTATATAATGACAAAGCACTAGGATTAAAAGGAAGGTCATCGTGATATAGATCCCAATTAATATTTTGTAATCTTTCATTGAACTCTTTTTTTGCTTCCTCAATTATATTTAATGGCATCTGATTTGATGTTTCATCATCTAGAATTTTGTAAAAAATTTCTTTAGCTTTATTAACTTCAAGATAATTGAACTTAGCCTTAAGGTATGAAAATGAATATAATGTTAAATCCTGGAGAGCAACAGAGTAAATATTCCACTTAGCAATATTAACCGATGACATAAATTCATCATTTTCAAAATGAAGCACATATCTTGTACCCATTCTAGTCTTCAGATATCCGTAAAGAGTTACTTGTGATACCCAGGCTGATTTTGTTTGAATAAAATTTTCAAGTTCATCTAAATTTTTAATTTTCTTTTTAGGTATAAAGGCCTTAAAAAGAGCAAAAAGATAAATTTTGAAATCATTTAATGACAAATCTCTCCAAGTAAGTTTATATTTTCCCATAAAACTGCTATTTTCCTAATATATACCCCAAAAACCCCCCTAATATGAACAATTTTAACACTTTAAATCTCTTTTATAATCGGTATGGTTTTGGCCAGTTATAACTAAAAGAGAGAGGTATATAATGTCAAAACAAGCACAACACTGGGAAAAAACCAGAGGGTTGCTATTAGTGACTTTAGCAATTTGGTTTGTATTCTCAATTGGCATCTTCTTATTCGGAGCTGAAATGGAATCTATTACAGGTCCATTCGGTTATCCTCTGACATATTGGTTTACTTGTCAGGGGTCTCTTGGAATTTTCGTAATCCTAATTTTTTGGTTTGCGAATAGACAAGAAAAAATCGATGAGGAATTCGGTTTTTCTGAAAGGGAGGATGACTAATGATTAAAGGTAATTTTATAGACAATTTGCCTAAGGTTTATGGAATCTATACAGGAGGTTTCCTTGCTTTCATAATCATTATGGCAATTGGTGAGCAGATGGGTATGACGTCTAAGGCAATCGGAATTTGTTTCGTTGCTTTTACAGTAGCCATCTACGCAATAATTGGTTATCTATCACGTACAGCACAAGCGGATGCGTATTACGTAGCTGGAAGACAAGTGCCAACTGTATTCAACGGAATGGCTACTGCAGCAGACTGGATGTCTGGTGCATCATTCGTTGCAATGGCAGGTGGTATCTACTTTAAAGGCTATGGTTATATGGCACTACTTGTAGGTTGGACTGGTGGTTACGTATTAGTTGCAACTTTGTTAGCACCTTACCTAAGAAAATTTGGCTGTTACACAGTCCCAGATTTTATTGGAACAAGATACGGTGGTAACTTATCTAGGTTTATGGCGGTAGTTGTTTTAACAGTTGCTTCATTTACCTATGTGACTGCACAAATTAACGCTACTGGTACTATTGCTTCTGTTGCTCTGGATATTCCGTTTCAATACGCTGTATATGTTGGATTAGTAAGTATCTTACTATGTTCAATGTTAGGTGGTATGAGAGGAGTAACTTGGACACAAGTTGCGCAATACATTGTACTAATTATAGCTTACTTACTGCCAGTATTCTGGATCAGTAACAAAATGGGTGCGGGTTTCTTCCCACACTTTATGTTAGCTGACGAGGTAGCTAGAATTGGTGAACTAGAGCAACAGTATGGATTTGTAAAAAATGCAGCTGCTGATCTTAAATCAGTACCAAAAGGGTTAGCTGGAATAACTAAAGCTCACTCAGCGGTTAACGCTACGCCTTGGGCATTTATTTCATTAGCACTGGCAATGATGATGGGAACAGCATCGTTACCTCACGTGATGATGAGATATTTCACTACTCCAAGTGTAAAAGCAGCAAGAAAATCTGTAGGATGGTCTTTATTCTTTATCTTCCTACTTTATTCTTCTGCTCCAATGTTAGCTACACTGTCTAAATTGTCATTGATAGATCCAAATTTACCAACAGGTATTATTGGTAAGTCAATAGCTGATGTACAAGCGATAGATTGGTATCAAAACTGGAACCAAGCAAACTTAATGTTTGTAAGCGACTTTAACGGAAATGGAACTCTTGAACTAAATGAGTTTTTCATGGGTGGTAAAGCCGTTGTGTTAGCAACACCAGAAATAGCTGGATTACCATATGTGATCTCAGGTCTGGTTGCTGCTGGAGGTATGGCAGCTGCCATGTCAACAGCTGATGGTTTGATTCTAGCAATTGCAAATGCAATTTCACACGATGTTTATTACAAGATCATCGATCCAAAAGCTGAAACTGCAAAAAGACTAGTTGTTGCAAGGGTTCTACTTGTAGTAATTGGTTTTGCTGGAGCAACAATCGCAGCTCTTGAGATCCAAGGTATTTTAGGTTCAGTAATCTGGGCTTTTGACTTTGCGATGTCAGGATTATTCTTCCCATTAGTACTTGGTGTATGGTGGAAGAGAGCTAACAAAGAAGGTGCCGTTGCAGGTATGTTCTTAGGATTAGTTTCTGGTGCAGCTTACCTAATATGGGTAAGAAGTGGTGGAAGCGGTTTCTTAGGAATAACTCAGCTTACATTTGGTATCTTCGGTTCATTCGTAAGTTTAGTTGCAATGGTAGTTGTAAGTTTAGCTACATCTGAGCCAAGCGCTGCTACGCAGAGAATGGTTGATGAGGTTCGTGTACCATCTGGTAAATCGATCCTTGGAAAACAACACTAAATAATCTTTTAAAAGGGGCGATTAATTTCGCCCCTTTTAATTTCATCTTTTTTCTAATATAAATTTCTGAATGTCTGCTAATTTCCATCCCTTAGTTTACATAATTGACTACATTTTAGGCGTAATAATGTGGACTTTAATTGGGAGAGTAGCAATGAATATTTTCCAGAAAGAAGATTCTCATTTCTTTTTTATGAGAGTCTTTGTTAAATTTACGAACCCATTAATTAAACTATTTAAATTCATTACCCCAACTTTTATAATTCAACCTTTAGTTCCATTGTATGTGGCTTGGTTTTTTTTTATGATTAGATTTTATTTAATGCCATGGATTTTGGGTTATTCAGTGATGGGCATGTTATCTTTTCCTCTTGAAAGTGAAATTTCGAGGCAAATATATCAATTTTTTAATTAAATAAAATTTTAAAAATTGATACAATTAAATTTAGTAATAGATGAAAAAAATACAAATATCTCCATCCATACTTTCAGCTGATTTTAGCCAATTAGGAAATGAAATAAGAAAATTAGAGGAAGCTGGTGCAGATATGATCCATGTAGACGTCATGGATGGTCATTTTGTACCAAATCTAACTATTGGTCCGCCAGTAATCAAAGCTTTAAAAAAACAATCATCTATGATTTTTGATGTTCATTTAATGATCTCACCTGTTCACAAATATATAAAAGACTATGCTGATGCAGGAGCGGATATCATAACAATTCACCCTGAAGCAACAGAAGATTTAAGCTTATCTATTTTAGAAATAAAAAAATTCAAAAAAAAAGTTGGTATTTCTCTAAACCCAAAAACAAAGATAGATGTTATTCTTAATTTTCTAAATCAAATTGATTTAATTCTTATTATGAGTGTCAACCCTGGATTTGGTGGGCAAAAATTTATGCCAGAAGTTTTAAATAAAGTTAGAGAACTAAAAAAAATTCAAATAGAAAAAAAACTTAATTTTGATATTGAAATTGATGGGGGAATAAATTTTGATAACTCAAAAACTGTAATAGATGCAGGTGTAAATATATTAGTCTCAGGTACAACTATTTTCAAAAGTAACAATGGAGATATTAAAAAGAATATTGAATTACTAAAATCAAAATAATTTGATGTTTTATATTAATAAAATTTTTTTGGGTATTTCTAATCAACTCAGAAAATTTTATCTCAATTCAAATATTTATGATAAAAAAATTTCTAAAATAGAGATTAAAGATCTAGCTTATAAACCTAGTCCTCATTTACTTTCCTCTTTGATCAAATACCAAAAAAAAAAATTTAAAATTGAGGATTTTATTTTAGATAATGTCTGGAATGAAAAAAATGTGAATGATAAAGAGTATAGAATTCTTAATAGTTTTTATTGGTTCTTTAGCTTAGATTTGAAATCATCAAAAAAATCGACTCAAACCATTGTATCAAATTGGATGAAAAGTAATTATAAATATAACAGTAAAAGTTGGAATTTTGATATAACAGCTAAAAGAATTATTGCTTGGTTGTCTTGCCATAATTTAACTTATGCAGATAGTAGTCTGACTTATAAAGAAAATTTTAATAAGATTATTCAAAAACAGACTAATCACCTTATAAATGAAATTAATAGATCAAAACAAATAGAAGATAAAATAATTGGTTGTGCATCAATTATTTTAGTTGGTTTGTGCTATAAAAGTGAAAAAAATTACTTATCCTTTGGTACAACGTTGCTAAAGAAAATAACAAAACTTACATTAGATAATTCTGGAATTCCAAAATCAAGAAATATAAAACAATTAATCTTTTATCTTAAATACTTTATATTGATACGTGAATGGTTTAAAGAATCTCAAGTCACTATTCCAGAACACATTGATGAAACTATTTACTATCTCGGACAGGGTTATGCTTTTTTTTGGAAAAACTCAGAGTCAGATTTTTTATTCAACGGTAATAATATCTCAAAAAATTATGAATTTGATAACTATTTAAATAGATTAGGATATAAATTTAAAAATGAAGATCAAGAACTTGGTGGTTATATAATATTACGAGACAAAAAGATTTGTATTGCGATGGATGTAGGTCCTACTCCAAGTCTAGATTATACAAAAGATTATCAATCAGGAGCCTTATCTTTTGAGATTTTATCAAATGGAAAAAAATTAATAAGTAATTGTGGTTACTACAAAAAAAATAACTCGAATCTTAATCATATTTCAAAATCATCGGCAGCACAAAATACCCTTGTTATTGATGATAATTCTTCTTGCAAATTTATTAATATGACAAAAGCATTATTAGTAAAAAACGGTTTAAAGATAGTAAAAAAAAATTCTATTTTTGAAAAAAATTTCTGGAAAATTTGTGCATCACATGACGGATATTTAAAGAAATATAGTTCAATTCATGAGAGAGAAATTGAGTTTTATCCTGATCAGATGACTTTAATTGGAATAGATAAAATTATTAAGAAAAAAACAAACAATAATTACAAATTTGATATTAGATTCCACGTTGAGCCAAATGTGAAATTAATGAAAACTCAAGATAATAAATCAATCTTTATCCAGTTAGATAATGAGGGCTGGAAATTTACATGTGAAAATTATGATATAAATATTGATAATGGTTTGTATTTCGGTAATAAAAATTTATACACTGAGAACCAAAATATTTTTATTACTGGTATTTCGAATAGTCAGATTGAAAATATTAAATGGAAAATTAAAAAAATATAATGAAAAAAATTAAATCAGCTTTAATTTCTGTTTCTGACAAGTCTAATTTAAAACCTTTATTGAAGGCATTAAAAGAAAACAAAATAAATTTAATCAGTTCCGGCGGTACATTTAAAAAAATTCAAAAACTTAAATTTAAATGTTTAGAAATTTCAAAATTTACTAATTTTAATGAAATCTTGGACGGAAGAGTAAAAACTTTGCATCCAAAAATTTATGCTGGTATTCTTAATAAAAGAAATTTTAAGTCACATCAAGTAGAACTTAAAAAGAATAATTTTGAAAATATTGATCTTGTGATAGTAAATTTTTATCCTTTTGAAAAAAATCTTATGCAAACAAAAAACCATTCTAAAATTATTGAAAATATTGATATTGGGGGACCTACGATGGTTAGAGCTGCAGCTAAGAACTATGATGATGTTACTGTAATAACATCTACCGAGCAATATTCCGAGCTTATAGATCAATTAAAAAAGAATAAAGGATCTACTACTTTAGAATTTAGAAAAAGAATGTCACAAACAGCTTTTTCTGAGACTGCATACTATGACTCTTTAATTGCAGATTACTTTAATCGAGAGTCTAAAATTTTTTTTCCTCAAAAAAAAATAATTCATGCAAATTTAGTTGAAAGATTAAGATATGGTGAAAACCCTCACCAACAAAGCGCTATTTATTCACAAACACAAAATGATGTCATTAAAAAAATTCATGGCAAAGATCTAAGCTATAATAATTATAATGATATTTTTTCTGCATTGGCAATTTCAAAATCTTTTCCTAAAAATACAGGTACAGTTATTGTAAAACACGCTAATCCCTGTGGAGTTTCTCTGGCTAAAGATAAACTTAAAAGTTTTAAATCTGCATTAGCATGCGATCCCATAAGTGCATTTGGTGGAATTATTTCATGTAATTTTAAAATTACAGAAACTATTTCCAAAGAAATTAACAAGATTTTTTTTGAAGTGATTATAGCTAATGGGTTTGAAAAAAATGCTCTCAGAATATTAAAATCAAAAAGAAATTTAAGAATAATTGATTCTTCTAATTTTTTAATAAATGATAAATTAAAATTCAATTCTTTTAATAATTCTATTCTAATTCAATCGGAGGATAAACAAATATTTTCAAAGAAAAATTTTAAAATTGTCTCGAAAAAAAAACCTACAAAATCAGAATTTGAAAACTTAATATTTGCCTTAAATGTTTGTCGACATGTAAAATCTAACGCAATAGTAATTGCAAGTGAAAAATCTACTGTTGGTATTGGTTCAGGACAACCAAGTAGACTTGATAGTTGTAAAATTGCTATCAATAAAATGAAAAAATTTTTTAAATCAAATAATGAAATCGTCGCAGCATCAGATGCATTTTTTCCATTTGTAGATGGAATTGAAAAATTAGTCCAATCTGGTGTTTCAGCAGTTATTCAGCCTGGTGGATCTATTAAAGACAAAGAAATTATAAAATTTGCAAATCAAACTGGAACTGTGCTTATTTTTTCTAAAACAAGACACTTTAAACATTGATATTCTTATCTATTTTTGCAGCTAAAATAAAATCATTCTCAGATAATCCTTCAATTGCATGAGTGGTTATAGTCACTTTTGCATATCCCCACCCAAACGAGATATCAGGATGGTGTCCTTCCTCTTCAGAAATTTTTCCAACATTATTTACGAAATCTTGACTCTGAAGAAAATTTTTGAAAGAGAAATTTTTCTCTAAAAAATAAACGTTTTTATCATTTTTCACAAGACTCCAGCCATCAACTTTTTTTTGATATTTATGAATCTCAGAAATATCAAAGGGTATAGCACCTCCCTCACAGGGCACACATTTTTTATTAATTAGATCAGTCATAATTTCTTGGAGCGGGCAAAGGGGGTCGAACCCTCGACCTTCTCGTTGGCAACGAGACGCTCTACCACTGAGCTATGCCCGCAAACAATATGTAGTATAGTAAGACATTTTTTCTAATTCAAGCAATATTAAATATGATATATTTTAAAAGATTATTATGAAAAAAGAAAATTTACCTAAAATATTAGCAGTTTTTCCATTAAGCAACTTTATAGTGTTCCCAAAGACTACCGTGCCATTAAATATTTTTGAACCAAGATATGTTGATATGATAAATGACAGTATGAAAACGAATAAACTAATAGGTATGATACAACCAAAGAATTCAAACAATCTTGATAATAATACTCCACAATTATATGAAATTGGTTGCATGGGAAAAATAACAAGTTTTTCAGAAACTGAAGATAGTCGATATGTAATTGAACTTAAAGGTTTGATTAGATTTCAAATTACAAATGAAATTCAATCAAATAAAAAATATCGCGAATGTGAAATAAATTTTGACAATTATATTGGGGATCTAGAGGATAGAAAAGAAAATTTAAAATTTTCAGATTTAAAATTAATATTCCGAGATCTCAAATCTCTTTTTGAAAAAAGAGGCTTTATAATAAATTGGAAGGCATTAGAAAGTCAAAGTTTAGACGAAACAATTAATGCACTTGCAATGGCGTCGCCTTTTTCAGTTGAGGAAAAACAAATTTTATTGGAAACAAAAAATTTAAGTACGCGAAAAGATAAGATTGCTAAAATTTTAAACACTTACGCTTTTGATCAGTATAATAATACTACAATTCAATAATTTAAAATATAATTCCATTATCAGCAACTTTTGAAAAAAGTTTATTAGCATTTTTATTTTTACCTAAAAATTTTACTGTATTGCTTAAAAAAGAATTTTTACTTTGACTTTCAAATTTAAAAAATTCGTAAATAAAGTCAATACCGCTCGTGAAAAGGTAATTTTTATGCCTTGTACGACTTTCAAAATCTTCACATATTGAATTATCTAAATCTAAACCAAGTTCAATTTTAAACTTAATTAAAGATATCAGCTCTTTAATATCCCTAATTGAGATATTAAAACCTTGTCCAGCTAGAGGATGTATCTTGTGAAGTAAATCTCCAAAAGCTAATATATTTTTATAATGATAAGTTCGCAAATCTAAAGATTTTAATTTAAAAGAATCTATTTTTTGGAATTTTATATTTTCATATTTAAAATTATATTTTTTGATTTGTGACTTTACATCAAAGTTATTATTTTTATTACGAAGAGAAAAAACAACTGATGTTTTATTATTTGATATGGGTAAAAATGCAATTGGTCCTCCCACTGTAAAGACTTGATAAGCAATATTATTTTTTAATCTCTTGTGATTTATTATTGTAGTATACGCACGACTTTTGTAGTCTTTATCAAATTTTTTAAAAAAATATTGTTTTGTAATTTTGTTATTAAATTCACAATTTAAGATAATTTTATATTTTTTCTTTAAAAATTCATAATTATAATTTTTGTATTTGAAACTAAAACACCTATTTTTTTTTAAACTTGTCAGTAAAAGATTTATTAATTGGTAATTTTTAATTATTGAAAAAAGTCTTTGATTATTATTTTCAAAATCAATAATCTTTTTATTCTTGAGGTTTTCACTAAACACCTCAATTTTTTTTATATCCCATAATAATTTTTCAATGTTTAATATATTTTTATTAAAAAATTCTATATTACTTTTGGACAGTCCTATTGTACGTGTCTTGTTGTAGTTTTTAATTTTTTTTTCACAAAATAAATCTACTTGTAGTCCTTGGTTAATCAAAGATTTGGCCAAAGTTAAGCTTGTTAGTCCATTTCCTAAAATACAAACTTTCATAATAATTTTTAATTTTAACAATAAAAATTAGATGATACAAAGTGATAAATTTGATTCATTAATTATGAATATAAAAAAATTTGCAAATTTAACACTTTATTTTGTTATAAATCGATTGATAGAAATTAAGGGAATAATAATATCTTCCTTAGGCTTTTTACTATTACTTGCCTTAATATCGTACAGTCCAACTGATCCTAACTTTATTTTTCCTGAAAGTACTAAAATTAAAAATATATTAGGTTTTCAAGGCAGTTACACTTCTGATCTATTCTTGCAGTCGATTGGCCTTATATCTTATCTGGTACCTATTACACTTATTTTCAGTGGGATTCATATTTTTAAAAGAAAAGAGATTTTTATACTAATAGAAAATTTATTTTTTGTTATCATTTACTCTCTTATAGGTTCAATATTTTTTAATCATTTTTATAATAATTCGTTTGAACTTTACATAAATGGAAGTGGAGGTTTTGTTGGTAATTATCTTAATTTCGAATTTTTAAAAACCACAATTAATCTTAGTGAAAGTATATCCTATTGTTTATTTATACTAATAATATTTTTTTTATTCTTAAAGAGTATTAATTTTAATTTAAAAAAGTTTATTCAATCATTAAAAAAAGTTAATAAATTTTTATTCAAAAGCAAACAAAAAAATTATACAGACGAAAAAGAGTTAATTAACGAATATATACCTCAAGAGGAAATTAAAAATTTAATTCAAGAGGACCTGCCCTTTATCAAGACTCGTGAAAATAAATCACAAATCAGAAATATTTTTAAACTCCCCTCAATTGATCTTCTTAAAATACCATCTAAAAACGAAAGAAATAAATCAACCAGTGAAGAAAAAAATGATCCAGAATTTCTTGAAAAAATTCTTTTAGATTTTGGTGTAAATGGAAATATTAAAAAAGTGAGTCATGGGCCAGTAGTAACTTTAAATGAATTTGAGCCTGCTGCTGGAGTAAAGGTCTCTAAAATAATTAATCTTTCAGATGATATTGCAAGAAATACAAGCTCAGAGTCTGCACGTATTTCAACAATACCTGGACGAAATACAGTTGGAATAGAACTTCCAAATTCAGTAAGAGAAAATGTTTACTTAAGTGAAATTTTAAGCGACCCAGATTTTAAAAAAAAGGAAATTAAGCTTCCCATTGCCTTAGGTAAAAATATTTCTGGTCGACCAATTATTGGCGATCTTACTTCAATGCCTCACTTGTTGATAGCTGGTACTACTGGCTCAGGTAAATCTGTTTGTATAAATACGATAATTTTATCATTACTTTATAAACACACCCCTGAAAAATGTAAATTTATTTTAATTGATCCAAAAATGTTAGAGCTATCTACATATGAGGGTGTTCCACATTTATTATGTCCAGTAATAACAGAGGCAAAAAAAGCAGCATCAGTTTTAGGTTGGGTCGTTAAAGAAATGGAAAGTAGATATAGGTTGATGACTAAAGAAGGTGTAAGAAATATAGACAGTTATAATAATAAACATAAATTGCCTATGCCATACATTGTTGTTGTTGTGGATGAAATGTCTGATTTAATGTTAGTAGCTGGTAAAGAAATTGAAAATTATATTCAAAAATTATCACAGATGGCAAGGGCTGCAGGAATTCATATTATAATGGCAACGCAGAGACCTAGTGTTGATGTAATTACTGGTACTATTAAAGCTAATTTTCCAACACGTATTTCTTTCCAAGTAACTTCAAAAATTGATAGTAGAACAATTCTTGGAGAACAAGGTGCTGAACAATTGCTAGGTAAAGGTGATATGTTATTTATGTCTGCAGCTAATAAAATAATAAGAATTCATGCGCCGTTTGTATCGGATGATGAAATTGAAAAGATAAACAATTTTATAAGATCTCAAAAAGAGCCAGAGTATGTAGATGAGATTTTAAATTTTGCAGATGAAAAAGAAATCAGTGAAAATTCTAAAAATCAAGGGGAAAAAGATGATCTTTATGAAACTGCAATTGAAATTATTAAATCTGAGAGAAAGGCGTCTACATCGTTTTTACAGAGGAAACTTCAAATTGGTTACAATAGGGCCGCTAGAATAATAGATATGATGGAAGAAGAAGGTATAGTAAGTAAAGCAAATCATGTTGGCAAGAGAGATGTTCTTTAATAAAAAAACTTTTTTTTTATTATTCTTTTTATTATTTTCCTTCGAGATAAATGCATCTATTAAACAAGAAATATTATCTAATTTAAAAGAAATAGATAATCTACAATTCAATTTTGAGCAAAATATCAATGGTAAAACAGAAAATGGTATTTGCATTATTAAATATCCGAAAAAAATATATTGCAAATATGATTCAAACAATAATAAGATATTAGTGTCTAATGGAAAATCTTTGGTTATAAAAACTTCAAGCAGCTATTACGTATACCCACTAAAAAAAACTCCTCTCGATTTTATATTAAATAAAAAATTCATATTGAAGAAAATAGCAGACTCGGAAGAACAAATTGTTAATGAAAAATATGTCAATTTTTTATTAACAGAGGGTGAGAATCAAATTAATATTTTTTTTGATATAAATTCTTTGAATTTGATTGGTTGGCAAACATTAGATATATATCAAAATCTTGTTATTACTTATATATCTTCAATAATTAAAAATCAAAAAATGAGAGAAAATCTTTTTAAAATTCCAGAACAAAATTGAACTATATAGAAATTTTTTCTTTTTTAAAAATTTTCATCCCTCTGGAGATGTAATTGTTTAATGCATTTTTATGATCTAAAGAACACGTATGGACCCATACTCTCTTTACTTTTTCTAAAAATGAGTTTTTTATAGCTACCGTTAAAAGAAATGAACCAAGATTTTTGTTCTGATATTCCTCTAATAAACCGAGATAAGCTATTTCAATTTCATTTTTATCTCTATGAAATATAAGCTCAAAATAACCAGCCAGATCATTATTATTTTTTAAAACATAAGTTCTAACCTTTTTGTCTGAAACATATTGTATCCATTCTTTATCAGTCCAAACTAAGCGATCTACCCAATGGTGTTTTTTGCCCACGTTTTTATAAAAAAATTTATTCAGTTGGAAGTTTTCTGGTTTTAAAAGATTAATTGAATAATCCTTATAAATTTTTACTGATTCTTTTAATTCATCAATAGAATGGATTTCTAGATAATTTCTTTCAACGCTTTTACTCACTCAACCATCTTACCAACTCTTTCACCACCAAATAAATGAAAGTGTAGATGAGGCACCTCTTGACCACCGTGTTCACTAATATTTGACAAAGCTCTATATCCTTTTCCTGTATCTACCGAAATCCCAAGCTTTCTAGCTACAATATTTATTCCTTTTAGTAGACCCACCATTTCATCAGGAGTAGCGTTTAAACTAAAGTCGTCTAAATCAATATATTTTCCTTTGGGTATTACCAATGCATGAATTTTTTTTTGTGGGTTAATGTCGTGAAATGACAAAACATGATCATCCTCATAAATCTTTTTACAAGGAATTTCTCCTCTTAAAATTTTAGCAAAAATATTATTATCGTCGTAACTCATTTTTTTCTTCTGTTAAGTTCATCCATTACCTCTTCAATTTTTACATCATTTGCCTCTAGATACATTATTAAATGATAAAAAACATCTGCTGCTTCATGAATTTTGTTTGAGTTTTTTTCTACAGCTTCAATAAGTTCATCAATTTCCTCTAGAACTTTTTCTCTACTCAAAGATTTATCACTGAGTAATTTATTTGTATATGAGCCATCAACTGGAGTTTTTTTTCGTTCTCTCGCAAGATTAAATAAGCTTTCTAAAGTATTAAGCATGTTAAATTCTAACAGGTATTCCTTTTGAATCCAAATAATCCTTAGCATCTTTTATAGAGTGTTTTCCATAATGAAATATAGAAGCTGCTAAAACTGCACTAGCTTTTCCTAATTTAATTCCCTCCACTAGGTGATCTAAATTACCAACACCACCTGATGCGATAACTGGAATATTTACTTTAGATGAAATTTTTGACATCAAATCAATATCATAGCCAATTTGTGTGCCATCTCGATCCATAGAAGTTACTAGCAACTCTCCAGCACCATTTTGTTCCATTTTTTTCGCATAGTTTAATGCATCGATACCACTATTTTTTCTTCCTCCGTGAGTAAATACTTCCCATTTATCTCCATTTTTTTTTGCATCAATTGCAACCACAATACATTGAGACCCAAATTTTTTTGAGCTATCTATTACAACATTTGAATTTTCAACCGCTGCTGTATTGATCGATACTTTATCAGCACCACAATTAAGTAACTTTTTTATATCCTCGACGCTTCTAATGCCACCCCCGACAGTCAGAGGTACAAAACATTTTTTTGAAGTTTTCTCCACAACATCATAGATAATATCTCTGTTTTCATTTGAGGCAGTTATATCTAAAAAACAAATTTCATCAGCCCCGCCATCACTATAGATTTTAGCTTGTTCTACAGGGTCCCCTGCATCTTTTAGATCTACAAAATTAATACCCTTAACAACTCGACCATTTTTAACATCTAAGCAAGGTATTATTCTATTTTTAAGCATCTTCTCTAACCAATTCTTCTAACTGAATATCACCATCATAAATAGCTTTACCAACTATTATGCCTTCAACATTGCTCAAATTCTTTGCTTTCTTTATGTCAGCTATTGATGAAACTCCACCGGATATAATCACTGGACAATTTGATATTTCTGCAACTTTTGATGTTTCATCAAAATTTGGACTTTGTTTCATGCCATCTCGATTAATATCAGTATAAATCAATCTACTAACTCCATAATCATTAACTTCTTTTAAATAATCTATAGTTAATTGGTTAGAGCTTTCTTTCCATCCTGATACTGACAAATATCCGTCTTTAGCATCTAAACCTAAAGCAATTTTGTTAGGAAATTTTTCACATGCTTCTTTTAGAAATTTTTTATTCTTTATAGCAGCACTACCTAGGATCACTTTCTCAACACCAGCATCAAAATATTTTTGAATACTATTAGAATTTCTAATACCGCCACCTACTTCAACCTTTAAATTAAATTTACCAACTATATCCTGAATAATATCTAAATTTACTGTTTCACCAGTTAAAGCACCATCTAAATCAACAATGTGTAAATTTTTAAATCCATGATCTTTATATTTACCGGCCTGTTCAATAGGAGACACTTCGTACTCGGTTTTATTTTCAAAATTTCCTTTTACTAACCTTACACACTTTTTATCTTTAATATCTATAGCCGGAAATATTTTCATCTTTTATAAACTTATAAAATTATCAATTATTTTAAGTCCCATCTTATCACTTTTCTCAGGGTGAAATTGGGTTCCAAAGATATTTTCTTTTTCAACAGAACAAACAATATTTGATGAATAATCTGTTGTAGCTGAAATTACACCTCTATCATTAGGAATAAATTCATAACTATGAACAAAATACATATGAGAATTATTTTCTACATCGTTAAAAATTTTACTGTCTTTTACAATATTGATTTGGTTCCAGCCAATATGAGGAAGCTTATATTTACCATTTTGATTATCTATTTTTGCAACTTTACCTGAAATCCAACCTAACCCTTTAGTTTCAGTTTCTTCATAGCCAATATCAGCAAACATTTGTAAGCCAACACAAATCCCGAGAAGAGGTTTTTTATTTATTATTGCAAATTCATTTAATGTATCTGAAAGCCCATTAATTTTATTTAAAGCATCTACACAACTTTTAAATGACCCCTGCCCTGGTAAAACTACTTTATCGCTTGATTTAATCTTGTTTAAATCTGAAGTAACTTCGATATTTACTTTATCTTGAGCAACTTCTTTAAAAGAGTTTATCACCGAGCTTATATTACCCGAATTATAATCAACAATTGTAACGTTCATTAAACTTATAAAGAACCTTTGGTAGAAGGAATTGTTTTTTTATTCCTTGGGTCCATTTCCAATGCAGTTCTTAGAGATCTTGCTAAACCTTTGAAACAAGACTCAATAATGTGATGGCTATTATCACCATAAATATTTTCAACGTGTAAAGTAATTCCAGCTGCTTGAGAAAAAGCCTGAAACCACTCTTTAAAAAGTTCTGTATCCATCTCTCCAAGTTTTTCTACTTTGAGCTTAACTTTCCAAATTAAATAAGGTCTATTTGAAACATCGATAGCTACTCTTGTTAGTGTTTCATCCATGGGTATCATTGCATGTGCATATCTTCTAATTCCAATAAATTTTTTTGAAGCTTTTTTCAATGCCTCCCCAATCGCAATACCTGTATCTTCAGTAGTATGATGTAAGTCGATATGCGTGTCGCCTTTAGCTTTAATATTCATATCTATAGATGAATGCTTAGATAGCTGCTCAAGCATATGATCTAAAAAACCTATGCCTGTGTCAATTTTGTATTTACCATTACCATCAATATTTAAATCAACACTAATGCTGGTCTCTTTTGTTTTTCTACTTATTTTACCTTTACGTTTCATGATTTAAAAACAGGTATACATATATTATCCAATTATGGCAATAATACTAAACCTAGACTTGAACTATTTAGATTAGTATCCATTTATAAGCTATGACAACAATAGTTTTAGTTAGAAAAAACAATGAAGTGGTTGTAGCTGGAGATGGTCAAGTGAGTATGGGCAACACAGTTGTTAAAAGCACTGCTTCCAAAGTGAGAAAAATAGAAAAAAGAGATGTTGTAGCTGGGTTTGCAGGTTCCACTGCAGATGCGCTAACTTTATTTGAGAGATTAGAGGCGAAAATAGAGAAACATGCTGGGAATCTTTCAAGGGCTGCGGTTGAGCTAGCTAAAGACTGGAGAACAGACAAATACCTTAGAAGATTAGAGGCGTTGATGGCAATAGGTGATAAAGATAATAGTTATATAATTTCTGGGACAGGAGATGTTTTAGAGCCTGAAGGAGATGTGATAGGAATAGGCTCTGGTGGAAATTATGCTTTGGCAGCAGGTAAAGTACTAATGGATAGTGACATGAGTGCTGAAGAGGTAGCAAAGAAAGCTATAAAGGTTGCATCAGAAATTTGTGTATTTACAAATAACAATATTAAAACAGAAAAAATTTAATGAAAAAATCAAATGTAACACCTTTAGTTCCTAAAGATAAAAATATTAAAGGTAACGAAAATTTAGTAAGCACGTTATCACCTAGAGAGATAGTATCTGAATTAGATCGTTTTGTAGTTGGCCAAAACAAGGCTAAGAAGGCAGTTGCTGTCGCCTTAAGAAATAGGTGGAGAAGGCAAGCTTTAGAAGGTGAAATGAAGAATGAGGTATTACCAAAAAATATACTTATGATTGGTCCAACTGGAGTTGGAAAAACTGAAATCTCAAGAAGACTCTCTAAATTGGCTGAGGCACCATTTGTCAAAGTTGAAGCAACAAGATTTACAGAAGTTGGTTACGTAGGTAGAGATGTTGAACAAATTGTTAGAGATCTAATTGAAATAGCGATTTCAATGGAAAAAATTAAGAAAAGAAAAGAAGTTTATGCACAAGCTCAAAAACTAGCTGAGGAAAAAGTATTAGACGCTTTAGTTGGAAAAAAAGCAAGTACAGCTACGAGAGAGAGTTTTAGAAAAAGGCTTAGAGACGGTGATTTAGACGATAATGAAATTGAAATAGCGGTTAGTGATACTGGAGGAAGCAATACCTCTTTTGAAATTCCAGGTATGCCAGGTGCTAATATAGGAATGATTAATATTGGTGAAATGCTTGGAAAATCTATGGGCACTAAAGAAAAGAAGAAAAAAATGACTGTGAAAGAGTCTCATGAAATTCTTATTAACGATGAGTCTGATAAACTGATAGAGCAAGATAAAATTATAAAAGCTGCAAAAATTTCCACTGAAAACAACGGAATAGTTTTTTTAGATGAAATTGATAAAATTTCTGGAAGAACTGATAGAGTTGGTGGAGATGTATCGAGAGAGGGAGTACAAAGAGACTTGTTGCCTTTAATAGAAGGTACAACTGTAAATACAAAGTATGGACCTATTAAAACTGACCACATTCTTTTTATAGCATCAGGAGCATTTCAACTTGCAAAACCTTCTGATCTACTTCCTGAGCTACAAGGAAGACTTCCAATTAGAGTAGAATTAGAGGCTTTAACAAGTGAAGACTTTAAAAGAATTTTAAAAGAGCCAGACTTTAGTTTAATTAAACAATATGTTGCTTTGCTTAAAACAGAAAATGTTGATTTAGAATTTTCTGAGGATGGTATAGATCAAATTGCAAAAATTGCCTCTGAGGTAAATGCTACTGTAGAAAATATTGGTGCAAGAAGACTACATACTATTATTGAAAAAATTTTAGATGAGATTAGTTTTACTGCAACAGATAGATCTGGTGAAAAAGTAATTATAAATAAGGATTATATAAACAAAAATTTAGATAACTTGGTAAAAGATACAGATCTATCTAAATTCATTCTATAAATTTATAAGTAATTAAGCTCTTTCATTTCATTATAGAAATTATTTTCAATTTGGCCTCGTATA
>CACMTO010000006.1 GCA_902616645.1 uncultured Pelagibacteraceae bacterium | reverse complement strand
CGATTATAAGAAAAAAGAGTTATTTTTTTTTCAAGATTATTTAACTCTGAAAGATCGATAAATAATGAAAAAACTTCATATTTAAAGTGATGTACTTTTGGTTTAAATCTCTTATGAATTACTGAGCCGTTGTAAATTGAACTAGTCATTAAGGTTTTTTAGCATTTCAATAGATGATTTTATTCCATCTTCATGAAAACCGTAACCAAAATAACTACCACAAAAAAGAATATTTCTTTTATTTTGTAATTTTTTAAGCTGACTTTGATGATCTAAAGCAGATTGATCGAAGTAAGGGTGAGTAAATTTTACTTTTTTTAATATTTTCGATTGATCAATTTCAAAATAAGGATTTAAAGTAAGAAATATATTTTTAGCACATTTCAAATTTTGTAATGAATTCAACCAATAAGTTATTGAACTTTTACTGATCTCATTTTTTTTTAAGGACGAATTCCATGAGCTCCATGTTTTTTTATTTTTTGGCATTGCAATCTCGTCTGTGTGAATGAAAGCAATATTTTCTCTATAACTAAACTTTGATAAAATTTTTTTTTCCTCATTTGTGGGATTATCAATCATAGATAATGCTTCATCAGCATGTGTTGCTATAACAACTTTATCATAATCGAAAAATTCGCTTTCTCCGCCGTAATACAAATCAATACCTGAAGATTTACTTTTAATCTTGTTAACAGTATAATTTTTAAAATGTTCTCCACTTATTTTTGAAACTATATTTTGCACATATGATCTACTTCGGTTGGAAACTGTAAACCACTGAGGTCTATCTTTTAATTTAAACAATCCATGGTTTTGAAAAAATTTCAAAAAAAATTTTAATGGCATTTGATTAGCTTCATAAGGTGGCATGGACCAAATGGCTGAAACCATTGGAATTAAGTGATAGTTAATAAATTCTTTTGATAGTTTTTCTTTCTCTAAAAAATTACCTAGTGTAACATTTTCATCAAATTTATCAAAATGATCACACTTTTTGTAAAATTTGATTATGTCATAAAACATTCTTAAGAATTTAAGATCTAATAAATTTGATTTGTTTGCAAATATTCCCTTCAATCCTTTACCACAATACTCAAACTTAGTATTTTTCAGAGAGACAGAAAAAGACATATCACTTTTTTCTATTTCAATTTTATTTTCATCAAAAAATTTGATTAAATTAGGATAAGTTTTTAAATTAAAAACAATAAATCCAATGTCTACTGCAACCTTTTTAGTATCAATGTTTAGATCAATCGTATAAGAATGACCTCCAAAATGATCCTCTTTTTCAAACAAGTCTACGTGATGATTTTTTGATAAATAGTATGCAGCACTTAAGCCTGAAATTCCTGAACCAACTACAGCAATTTTCATTAAATATTATGCTGCATCCTCTTTAAACTCATCCATACTTGGACATGTACAGAAAATATTTTTATCACCGTATACATTATCCACTCTTGCAACTGGTGGCCAAAATTTATTAGTTTTTAAAAATTTGGCAGGATAAGCCGCTTCTTGTCTTGAGTATTTGTGTTCCCAATTGTCTGAAGCTAGCTCAGTATCTGTATGAGGAGCATTTTTGATCGGATTATCAATTTTATCAAACTCACCTGATTTAATTTTATCTATCTCTTGTTTAATTTTTATTAAAGTGTCACAAAATCTGTCTAACTCTGGCAAGCTCTCGCTTTCTGTTGGCTCAATCATCATTGTACCAGCTACTGGCCAAGACATGGTAGGCGCATGAAAACCAAAATCGATTAATCTTTTTGCTATATCTTCTTCTGTAACTCCTGTTTCTGATTTTATTGCTCTAATATCGATAATACACTCATGAGCAACATTTCCTTTTGATCCTTTATATAGAATTGGAAAATGATCTTTGAGTCTTTTAGCAAGATAGTTTGCGTTTAAAATTGCTACTTTTGTTGCAAGTCTTAAACCATCAGATCCCATCATTTTGATATACATCCAAGAAATCGATAAAATGCTGGAACTTCCCCAAGGTGCAGCTGAAACTGCACCAATACCAGTTGCAGGTCCACAATCTTTTACAACTGGATGATTAGGTAAATAAACTTGTAAATGTCTTTTACAAGCAATTGGACCCATTCCGGGTCCTCCCCCTCCATGAGGTATACAAAATGTTTTGTGTAAATTTATATGACATACATCTGGACCAAAGTTTCCTGGTTTAGCAATACCAACTAATGCATTTAAATTTGCCCCATCCATGTAAACTTGACCACCATGTTTATGAATTAACTCACAGATATCCATAATTTTTTCCTCAAATACTCCATGTGTTGAAGGGTATGTAACCATTAACGCTCCCAAATTCTGTGAATGTAATTCGGCTTTTTTCTTTAAGTCCTCGAAATCTACATTTCCTTCTTTATCACAGTTAACGACCACAACTTTCATTCCAACCATTTGGGCACTTGCTGGATTTGTTCCATGTGCTGAGCTTGGTATTAAACATATATTTCTATTTTTGTCGCCTCTATCTAAATGATATTTTCTAATTACCATCAATCCCGCATATTCACCTTGAGCACCAGCATTAGGCTGAAGTGAAACACCAGAAAATCCAGTTATAGATCTTAGCCAATTTTTTAGATCTGTGAACAATGTTCTATATCCTTCCATCTGTTCAATAGGCACGAAAGGATGTGGCTCGGCTAATTCTCTCCACGAAATCGGTATCATTTCTGCAGTAGCATTTAATTTCATTGTGCATGAGCCTAATGCTATCATAGTTCTATTAAGAGCTATATCCTTATCCTCTAATCTTTTAAGGTACCTTAACATTTCTGTTTCTGAATGATATGAATTAAAAACAGCATGTTCTAAATATTTAGAAGTTCTTAACAAATTTTTTGGAAGATTAGGTAAACTCACAGTAGGATCTTCCTTTTTTATTGATTCTGCTGCATTAAAAATCTTTAAAAGTTGGTTAACTCTATAAACATTTTTTCTTTCATCAAAAGAAACAGCAAGCATTTTAGAATTTACTTTTCTTATATTGACTTTTTGATTTAAAGCATTTTTATAAATTTGATCTGTTTTTTCATTTGTAATGATTGTAACAGTATCAAAAAAATAATCAGAATATAATTTATATCCAGATTGTTTTATCTTATCGGCAAAATTTTTTGCTAATTGAGATACTCTTTCAGATATATTTTTGATTCCATCTGGACCGTGATAGACTGCATAAGCCGCTGAAACTATTGCTAATAAAGCTTGGGCAGTACAAATATTGCTAGTGGCTTTGTCTCTTCTAATATGCTGCTCTCTAGTCTGGAGTGACAATCTATAAGCCTTATTTCCGTGTCTATCCACTGAAACACCGACTATTCTACCTGGCATAGATCTTTTATATTCGTCTTTTGTTGCAAAAAAAGCTGCGTGCGGCCCTCCGTAACCCATTGGAATACCAAATCTTTGAGAACTACCAACTGCAATATCAGCTCCAAGTTCTCTTGGTGTTTTTAACTTCGCGAGTGCAAGGAGATCGCATGCTAAAATTGCTTTACCATTTTTTTTATGAATTCTACTTATTGCTTCACTAGGATCTTTAATATCTCCTAAAGTTCCTGGGTACTGTAAAATTCCACAAACAATATCCTCTTTTAATTGGTCTAAAACTTTGTCCTCATTTCCAACAAGAACTTTAAGACCCATAGGCTCTGCTCTAGTTTTTATAACATCAATTGTTTGCGGGTGACAATTTTCTGAAATAAAAACTAAACTACTATTACTTTTATTGAGTCTGTGACTTAACCCCATAGCTTCTGCTGCTGCTGTTCCTTCATCTAATAAGGATGCATTTGCTATATCCATTCCAGTAAAATCAACAATCATTTGTTGAAAGTTTAATAACATTTCTAATCTTCCTTGTGCTACTTCTGGCTGATAAGGTGTGTAGGAAGTATACCAACCTGGATTTTCTAATATATTTCTTAAAATTACAAAGGGGGTGTAGGTACCATAATAACCCATGCCGATAAAATTTGAATAAATTTGATTTTTTTTTGAAATTGCCTTCAATTTTCTCAATGCTTCGTATTCTGAATTCGACTCACCAATATTTAGCTCTCCTTTAAACTGTATTTTTTCTGGGACGGTATTGTCTATCAATTCATCCAGTGATTTGTAATTTAATTCCTTTAACATTTTAGATTGGTCATCTTCAGAAGGACCAATGTGTCTTTTTAAAAAATCTTTTTCTGAATTGTGTAGCATTATGAAGAGCTCTCCTTTGCAAATTTATCGTAATCTTCTTTGTTCATTAAAGAGTCCATTTCTGATTTATCTTTAACTTTTAATTTAAAAAACCACGCAGAATTCTCAGGATCTTGATTTATTTTTGATGGGTCATCTACGATTTCTTGGTTGGTGTCCACTACTTCACCACTTACTGGCGTATACACATCGCTAGCTGCTTTTGTTGACTCTACAACACCAGCTGTTCCATCTTTTTCTACACTAGATCCTTTTTCAGGAAGTTCGGTAAAAACTATATCACCTAACATTTCAGTTGCGTGTTTTGTAATTCCAATTGTAGCCACGTCCCCTTCTAGTTTAATCCACTCGTGTTCCTTTGAATATTTAACTTCACTCATTTATTGGCTCCTTTTACATAACTTTTTTTATAGAAAGGTAATCCACAAATATTTGCAGGATGTTTTTTACCTCTCACTTCCAAAAAAATTTTTGTATTTTTTTTTGAAAAATCGTTTTCTACATAGCCCATGGCAACTGGTCCATTTACACTTGGACCAAATGTTCCACTTGTAATTTCTCCAATTAATACATCAGACTGATTAAATATTTTTGTCTTTTCTCTAGCAATCACCCTTCCCTCCGGTTTAATACCAACTCTAATTTTTTTTACACCATCTGCAAGTTGTTTGGAAATTTTACTAAACCCAATAAAATTTCCTTTTGAAACTCTTTCTTTTGAAATTGCCCATTTTAAATTTGCTTCAACTGGAGTTTTATCTTTATCTAGCTCATGTCCGTATAAACAAAGTCCTGCTTCTAATCTTAAAGTATCCCTAGCACCTAAACCAATTAGTTTCGCTCCTTGCTCAATTAATTTTTTTGTAAATTTTTCTGCGTCTTCATTAAGTAATGAAATTTCGAAACCATCTTCACCTGTATAACCTGAGCGAGTAATGTAAATTTTTTGATTTTGAAAAGAGAACCAATTTCCAGACATAAAACTAAGTTTGTTTACCCCTTTAATTAAATTATTAAGTATTTCTGATGATTTAGGTCCTTGAATTGCGATTAAAGATCTTTTTTCATCTAAGACCATTTTGTATTTATTATGTAATAATTTGTTTAAAATTTTATAGTCACTTTCTTTACACGCAGCATTAAGAATAATTAAAAAACCATTTTCAATTTTTGTTAAAATTAAATCATCATGTATACCAGCTGCATCATTCATTAAGAAACTATATTTTGAATGGTTGATTTTAAGATTCTTTAAATCTAAGGGAAAAATTTTTTCTAGATCCTCCACTAAACTATCCTGCCCGTAGATAAATAATTGACCCATATGAGATACATCAAAAATACCTGAATGACTTCTTGTAAATTTATGTTCCTCGACTATTCCTTCTGGATATTGTATAGGCATTTTATAACCTGCAAACTCTACAAATTTTGCATTATTGCTCTGGTGAAGTTGATACAACGAAGTTTTTTTTATTTCCATATTAACTCAATTTACCCATCTGTATATTTGCCTGAGAGTTTTGCTCCTTCGGCGAGAACTTAATCTCTTTCCAGAGTTAATATGTTACGGTCCATTTTGCCTGAGAGATTCCTGGGTGGTTGCTCCTTCGGCGCTACAAATATTAGTAGTCTCTCCCGTAAGATATTCTTATAACATAATTTAAGATTAACTTAAATATCTAAAGTTTTTTTTTTTGAGATATAAATATTTAGAAATTGTAAAATAACTGCAAAAATAACGGTTGAGCCTCCAATTAGCACTGGTAATGAGAGATTCTCATTAACAAACATCCATGCCCAGAAAGGGCCTAATACTGCCTCCGTAAGCATTATAATACCAACAAGAGCTGAAGGAGTTGTTCGAGCACCGATAGTAATAAAAATAAATCCAAACCCAAGTTGAAAAAATCCTGCTAAAAAACCCAAAAAAATATCTTTTAAAGAAATTAAAATTGTAGGGGACATCAAAAATCCAATTGTCATCGCAAATATGCCCGCTACTAGCTGTAAAGGAATCATATCAACATTTGGAAATTTTCTGACAATTATAATTAAAATTGCAAAAGAAATTGGCATAATAAATGCAACCAAATTTCCAGTCATTTGACCAGGAGATATTGATCCTCCCAACATTATTAATATTCCAGAAATAGCAATAAATATACATAGAAGGGTAAGTTTAGAAATGACTTCTTTTAAAAAAATATAACCAAAAATTGCAAGAAATAATGTCTGAGTTTGTATTATAAAGTTAGTATTAGCAACTGTTGTTTCATACATAGCAAAGACATAACTAACAAATCCAATTGATAAAATTATCCCTCCTATAAAACCTGGAAGACCGGAAACATGCAGTGCATTAAGTATTCTTTTTTGATAGGTAATTAAAAGAAAAATTAGGACAACAATTATAAAGAAAAATGATCTCCAAAATAAAATTTGCCAAAGCGTCGATCCCTCAAAAGATTTGACAATCAAACCTCCAAAAGAGAGACTTAAAGCTCCAAAAAAAACCATGATAGGTCCGGGTATTTTTTCTAAAATTTTCATCAAATTTGTGAAATTAATTTTTGAGTTTCCATTTCATACATCTTAAATAAAGTTTCTGCATCAGATAGTTCTATTTCTTGAAATTTAATTTTTGACCCGGGGAATAATTGAACTAATTTATCGTAGTCAGCACTTATGACTACTCCAATCTTTGGATAACCTCCTATTGTTCCGTGATCTGATAACATAATTATTGGATTTCCATCTGAGGTAATTTGAATTACTCCTTTTACTAAGCCCTCAGACTTTATATTTGTATCAAAAATATTCTCTATAGTGGCACCCTCTAATCTCATGCCCATCCTGTCTGTTAATTTTGAGACTAAAAATTCTTTTTCGAAAAAACTTTTTTTTCCTTTCTCTGAAAAATAATCATAATTAGTACCTTTTAAGACTCTTATTTTTTCAATACTCGAATTGATATAATCTAAATTTTTTTTTGTTAAATCATCGTTAGTTTTTTTTAATTTTATTTTTTGCCCATCAATTAATTTATTCCCATCATTAGAGCCAATTTTTGCTTTAGTATTAGTTGAACAACTTCCCCAATAAAATTCTAAATCAAATTGCGCACCAACTGAAAAATAACCATAAACAGATTTTTTTGTTGATAAGATATTAATTTCATCTTGGTCTTCGATAATATAACTCTCATAGCAATTTCCTATAAATGTTTTTGAACTTTTTTTAATTTCAAAGTTTACATCTCCAGTTATAGATATAACAATTTTATCTCCGTAATATTTTAGCAATGGTCCTTGATAAGCAAACTCTAAAACTGGCGAGTCTAAATTATTATTAACTAACTTATTAGAAATTAAATAATTTCTATTATCCATCGCTCCACTAAAAGGAATACCAATGTGATATAAATTTTTTCTTCCTAAATCTTGAAAAGTTGTATTAATACCAGCTCTAATTATTTTAAAAAAGTTTTCATTCTGAATAGTCATTATATTCCTTTAAATCTATATTTTTAAAAATAATTATATCTCCTGGGTTTATCAAATTTGGTTGTAACTCTTTTTTATTATTAAAGATTTTTTTTGGCGTATTACCTATAATGTTCCAACCTCCCGGGCTTTCAAAAGTATATACATTAGCAAATTGTTCTGTAATTCCAATTGAGCCCTTTGGAACTTTTACCCTTGGAGTTTCTAATCTCTCGGCTCGTAAATTGTTATGTAGGTCACCAACAAATGGCATTCCAGCTATAAATCCAGTCATATAACAGAAGTATTCTTTTGAAAAAAAATTATCGAAAATTTTATCTCTACCTAATTTTAATTTTTTTTCTAATCTAGAAATATCTAATGAAAAATTCTCCTCACAACAAACTGGAATTTCAATTCGATTGCTTGATAAACTGTCTTTTTCGTTAATTGATATGTTTTCAATAATTTTGCACATCTTTTTAAAATTAGTTTTTTTTAAATCAAATGAAATTATTAATTTATTATAGGATGGCGTTAGATTATTAATGCCCTCAATTTTTTCATTTTTAAGAGTTTGAAAGTATTTAATTACTGTTGAATTTATCTCTTTGTTAACATCATCACCAAAATCACAATATAAAGCTGCGTCACCAAGATTTAATATATTTTTAATCATGCCATGTTATACTTAGAATTTATAAGTATGGAAATTAATATAAATTGTGATTTAGGTGAAAAATCTAAACATCATTCTAATAAACATGATCCAGAATTATTAAAAATTGTTAATTCTGCTAATGTTGCTTGTGGCTATCATGCTGGTGACAAGGAAACAATGAATGAAGTAATTACAATATCCAAAAGAAACAAAGTAAGTATTGGAGCGCATCCATCATTTAACGATCCAGAAAATTTTGGTCGAAGTAGAATAAATTTATCCTCAGAAGAAATCAGAAAATTGATTATTGATCAATACGAAATTTTACAGAATATTGCTACCATACATAATGAAAATGTAACCCATATAAAACCTCATGGAGCTTTAAACAATATGGCTTGTGAAGATCTTGAGCTGGCAACAATTATCGCTAAAACAATCACAGAAATAAGTAAAGATATAATTTATTTAGTTCCAACTGGCTCAAAAATGGAAATAGCTGCAAAAAAATTGAGTATGAAAATTGCATGTGAAATTTTTGCAGATCGGAACTATGAAGATGATGGTAATTTAGTTTCAAGAAAAAAATCAAACGCTCTGATAACAAATCCAGATCAGGCAAAAAAACATGTTTTAACTATGGTCAAAAATCAGGCACTTAATTGTCACAGTGGAAAACAAATACCTTGCGAAATAGACTCGGTTTGCATACATGGGGATAACGAAAGTTCGTTAGCTACTGCAAAATCTATTAAAGAAAATTTGTTAGAAAATGGACTTAATTTGAAACCACTAACGGAAATGAGAAAGTTTTTATAATGATAAAAAAAATATTTATAACTATTATAATTAATTTATTTTTAGTAAATAGCGTTTTTGCGGCTGGATCTGGCGGTTCAGGTGGAGACGGAAGTTCTAAAAAAACTAATTATGAAAAAGCTGTAAAACTAATCAAGTCAGCTAAAAAATATGAAAGTAAAGGAAAATCAGAAAAGGCAAAAAAAGATTATAAGAAAGCACAAGAATTTTTAATAAAGTCAAATAAAAAAAAACCTAACAAGCCAGACACACTTAATTATTTAGGTTTTACCACCAGGAAACTTGGAGACTTTGAAAATGGAGAAAAATATTACCTTCAAGGTTTAGCTATTGATCCTAAACATATTGGTATCAACGAGTACTTAGGTGAGCTTTACGTAGCAACAAATAGACATAATCTTGCTGTCGAAAGATTAGAGGTTTTAAGTGATTGTGGATGTAAAGAATATCAAGACTTAAAAGATATAATAGCTGGAAAAAAAATTTCTAAATATTAATTTATATTTTGAACCATTTTTTCAGGTAACCATAGAGCTATTTCAGGAAAAATAACCACTAATAAAACAGCCAAAACCATTAATAAAAATAATGGAAAAGCACTTCTGGCTATGTAACCCATATCTTTATTAGCCATACCTTGAAGCACAAATAAATTAAAACCTACCGGTGGCGTAATTTGAGCCATTTCAACAACTATCACTAAAAATATACCAAACCAAATCATATCAAATCCTGCCTGTCGTATCATTGGTTCAATTATTGCCATTGTGAGTACTACTGCAGATATTCCGTCAAGAAACATTCCAAGAATAATATAAAAAACCATTAAGACTAAAATCAAAAGATAGGGTGAAAGATTCATGTTTTGTATCCATATCGCCAAATTTCGAGGTAAACCAGTAAATCCCATGGCTAGGGATAAAAATGTTGAGCCTGCTAGTATAAAAGCAATCATACAAGAAGTTTTAGTTGCTCCTAATAATGATGATTTAAATGTCTCAAGTGTTAAACTCTTTTGTAAATAAGATAAAATCAATGAGCCAACAACTCCTAACGATGCAGCTTCGGTTGCTGTAGCTATACCAGTATATATTGATCCAATTACAGCTGTAATAAGTAAAATTACTGGTAAAAGTTGTTTTGATCTTTTTAATTTTTGAAAAAATGAATATTCATCTAAGATTTTTGGCATCTCGTTCTTATTTATAAGTGACCAAATAATTACATAAGACATAAAAATTATCGCAATCATTATCCCAGGAATAATTCCTGCAATAAATAATTTCGCGATTGATTCTTGAACCGTAACACCATAAATAATTAAAATAATTGATGGGGGTATCAATAGACCCAAAGTACCTGATCCAGCTAAGCTTCCTAATAAAATTCTTTCTGGATATTTTCGTTTTCTCAGCTCAGGGATAGACATTTTACCAACAGTAGCAACTGTGGCCGCAGATGACCCTGAGATTGCTGCAAATAATGCACAACCGACAACATTAACATGTATTAAACCACCAGGTAATTTTTGCATCCATGGAGATAAACCTTTAAATAAATTTTCAGAAAGTTTAGTTCTAAATAATATTTCACCCATCCACACGAATAAAGGTAAAGCTGTCAAAGTCCATGATGATGAAGTACCCCATATAGTAGTTGCCATTGCATCACCAACTGGTCTAGATGTAAATAGTAACATTCCAATCGTAGAAACTCCAATCATGCTTAGAGCAACCCATATACCAGTACCTAAAAAAAATAACAAAACGCTTATAAAAAAGATTGTTAAAAGAATTTCAGGCATTTATTTATTTTTTAAATTTAAAATTAATTGATGAAAAACACTTATAAAAAAAATTGCAGAACCTATAGCTACACCGGTTTGAGGTATCCATATCAAAATTTCATCGGCACCTTCACTTCTTTCTTGAAATTTATAGGATATGATCAACATCTTGATAAAATAGAATGCCAAGTAGCCAGAGAAAAAACTCGCAATCAATAAACACCAGGTCTCAACGAGCTGTTTTTTTTTTCCTGAAAGTTTTTCTAAAAAAAGGGTAATTCGAATATGGCCACCTTCAACAAAAGTATATGCTAGAGCAAAAAAGGATGCTGAAGCCATACAATATCCCGAATACTCAGCTAGACCTCTTATATAAAATCCAAAAATTCTAGACGAAATACCTATAAGGATAAAAACAGCAACTAAAACCAAAAAAGTTGCAGCTATATAACCGGAAAATTTATAGATTTTATTTAACGTATAATCTAAAGATTTAAACATAACAATTTAAGGCCACTAAACAGATTAGCGGCCTTAAGAAAAATTTATTGACTATTTATAAGCAGATAATACAGCTGCCCCTCTTGAGCCAGCTTTCTTAGACCACTCCTTAGCCATAGTTTGCCCTACTTTTTCAAAGTGAGATTGTAATGACGCATTAACTTTACCTACTACCATGCCGGCATTAGCCAAAGCCTTTTTATCTCCAACATTTCCTTGTTTTGATAATTGCCAACCTTTTCTCTCAGCTAAAGCTGCTTGCTTCATAACTAAATCTTGAGTAGCTTTATCTAATTTATTCCAAGCATCTTTATTTACAATTACCATATTTTTTGGAAACCATGCAGCTATGTCGTAAAAGTATTTTACTCCATTCTCCCAAATCTTAGAATTTTTTCCTGTAGTTGGTGAAGTAATCATACTCTCAACAGCGCCAGTAGAGAATGCTTGACTTATTTCAGCAGCCTCAATTTTTGTAGGAGCCATTCCTGTTAATTCCGCAATCCTAATAGTTGCTGAGTTATATGCTCTAAACTTCAAACCTTTCAGATCATTTACAGAATTGATTTCTTTTTTACTATACAAGCCTTGAGCTGGCCACGGAACAGCATATAAAAAGATTAATCCTTTAGCATCTAAACCTTTTATAATTTCAGCTTTTGATGCTTTATATAACTTCATAGCATCTGAATAAGAAGTGGCTAAAAATGGTTGTGAGTCAACTTCAAGTAACGGATCTTCTTTTCCTAAGGCTGACATAAACCTTTCGCCTATTTGAGCTTGACCAGTCCTTACAGCTCTAAAAATTTCACCCCCTTTGAATAGAGATCCACCTGGGTGAGTAACAATCGTAAGTTTGCCTCCACTCATTTTGGTAACATTATTTGCAAATTCAGTAGCATTTGCAGAATGAAAATTACCAGCCCCATAAGCTAAGGCCATGTCCCATTTCTCTGCAATTGCTAGATTAATTGACAAAATTAATGAAACTAAAACAGTTAATACGTATTTTATGATTTTCATTTTTCCTCCATTTATTTATTTGACATTTCATTATGTATTAAAAAATTTATCAATAAAAAAATAATACCACTTTTGATTGAATTATTATTAATATCTAATACAATATTTATACTTTGATAGAACAATCACTCATATTAATTCAGATAATTTTCATAGATATAATTCTAGCAGCCGATAACGCAATAATTATTGGTTTGATCGCTGCAAATTTTGCCCCGAAACATAGAAGACAAATTATATTATGGGGTGTTGCTGGAGCTTTAATATTTAAAGTTATATTTGCAATATTTGCTACTTACTTATTTGAGTTCTATTTCATTAAAATCTTAGGGGGTTTACTTTTAATTTGGATTGTTAACGATTTAAGAAAAGATCTGTTTGAAATCAAGAAAGTAAAATCTCCAACTAAAAAGTCAAAAGAGCCATCGTATATTCAAAGTGTATATAAAGTTTTGTTTGCTGATATTACAATTAGTTTTGATAATGTAATAGGTGTTGTTGGAGCTGCTAAAGGTAATTTTGGTTTTATGATCTTTGGTTTAGTATTATCTGTAATCCTTACTGGGGCTATGGCTACATATCTTGCTAATTATATTCAAAAGCATTTGTGGATTGCTTATATTGGATTAGGTTTCATTTTATTAGTTGCAATTCAATTAGTGATAGGTGGTTTAGTTGACTTAGAAATTTTATCAATTAATGAGGAGTTTAAAAAATATTTTTAATAAGAATAAATTTTTGAGGGATATTTTTTAGTCTTAACCTCTTTAACGAATTTTTTAAATCCAATATTTATATATTTTTTGAGATTAATAAATTTTTTCACGAATTTAATATTTGTTTTATTAATTCCTAAAAGATCGTCAGTTACGAGGACTTGACCATCACAGTTTACCGAGGAGCCTATTCCTATTGTTGGTATCTTTAAAGATTTCGTAATCTCTTTTGCCGTTGATGTTTTTATGCATTCCAAGACTATAGCAAATACTCCACTTTTTTGTAAAAACAGAGCGTCATTAATTAATTGTTTTTTTTCTTTTTCAGTTTTTCCTTTTGATTTAAATTTTCCTTTTGCAGTTTGTGGCAAAAGTCCAAGGTGACCCATTACTGGGATCTTATTCTTTATTAAAATATCAACTTGTCCAATGATTTTTTTTCCACCCTCTAATTTAACAGCATCACATTTTGTCTCTTTAATAATTTTTTTGGCATTTTTTAAAGTTGATTTATTTGATTTATAAGTATTATAAGGCATATCAACAACCATTAGACTTTTTTTACACCAAGTCTAACACTCCTAGAATGATTAATCATGTTTGTTAAGGTAACTTTCTTTGTTGAGTTATAATTATATAGAACTGAACCAAGCGAGTCACCTACTAAAGTAATATCAACATATTTATCAACTTCTTCTGCAAAATTTTTTGAATATGCAGTAAGACATAAAATCTTAGATTTATTTTTTTTTTTTAATAATTTTTTTATTTTATTGTTCATATTCTATAATTATTCTAACTCAATTGTACTCGGTGGTTTTGATGTTATGTCATAAACTACTCTATTTATACCTCTAATACTATTTACAATTTTATTTGAAACTTTTTGAATGAATGATTTCTTAAATTCATAAAAATCTGCTGTCATGCCATCCTCAGAAGTAATAGCTCTTAATAAACACAAATATTCATATGTTCTGTTGTCACCCATTACACCAACAGTTTTAACTGGAAGTAAAGCGGCATACGCTTGCCAAATTTTATCGTAAAGTCCATGATCTTTTAATGCTTGAATAAAATAATAATCAGCCTCTTTTAGGATATTGATCTTTTCTTTAGTGATAAATCCTGGCATTCGAATTGCTAAACCCGGGCCTGGGAAAGGATGTCTAGATATAATTTCCTTACTAAGATTCAGCTCTAATCCTAATTTTCTAACCTCGTCCTTGAATAAAAATTTCAAAGGCTCTACTAACTTAAGTTTCATTTTTTCTGGCAAACCACCTACATTATGATGTGATTTTATTTTTGATGTTTTACTACCAGTAACTGATTTACTCTCAATTATGTCTGGATAAAGAGTTCCTTGAGCCAAAAATTTTACATCTTTAATCTTTTTTGCATAACGCTCAAAAATTTTAATAAATAAATTGCCTATTATTTTTCTTTTTTTTTCTGGATCTGAAATATTAGTTAATCGTTTAATAAACTCTTTTTCAGCATTTACATAAATTAAATTTATCTTTAATTTTCTTTTAAAGGTTTCTACAACTTGTTTTTCCTCATTTTTTCTAAGCATTCCAGTATTCACGAAAATACAATATAATTTTTTTCCAATTGCTTTATTTAGTAGTTGAGCAACTACGCTGCTATCCACACCACCTGAAAGTGCACAAATAACCTTCTTCACTCCTACTTGATCTCTAATATTTTTTATCAGTTTCATTTTTTGATCTTTGGGTGACCAATTTTTTTTAATTTTGCATATTGAAAAAAGGAAATTTTTTATAAGCACCTTACCATTATCTGTATGGGTAACTTCTGGATGAAATTGAACTCCATATAATTTTTTTTTTTTATTCTCAATAATTGCGAAGCGAGAGTTGTTAGTTGATGCTACCACGTTAAAGTTTTTTGGTAATTTTGATACTTGATCAGCATGGCTCATCCAAACTTTAGTTTTTTTTTTATTGTTAAAAAATTTTTTGGTTAAAAGACTATTTTTCCTTTTATTTATATTTGCTAAACCAAATTCTCTATGCTTTGATTGTTTGACCTTTCCACCATTTACTTTTGAAAGGATTTGATGACCAAAACAGATTCCCAAAACTGGGATACCTTTCTCAATAATTTTTTTGTCAAATGAATATTTGTTAATTTCATAAACATTGAGGGGGCCCCCTGATAAAATAATTCCCTTAACGTAATTATTATTATCTTTATTTTTGATTTTTTTATGACTTATTATTTCTGAGAAAACACCCAGCTCTCTTATTCTTCTGGCTATTAATTGAGTAAATTGAGATCCAAAATCAATTATCAAAATTTTATCAGTACTTTTTTCAAGACTCATTTTTTGGTTCTAAATTTATAAGAGTCTCCATTATACTATTGTTCTCTTTACATAATTTTTTACAAACTTCCTCAAATTTTTTTGATAAATCTTTTACTTTTGAATAGTTTGTTTTCTCAAGGCCGATTTTCATTAACATTAAGATTGCCTCCTCATTATTTGGCTCAATTAACAAAGCAGCATTTAAATTTTTTTCTTCCTTTAGTCTATCTTCCTCAAGATTATAAATTTTAGCCAAATATAAATATGAATTTGAATCTTTTGGATTGAAGACAATACTTCTTTCAAACATAAATCTAGCATCATCAAATTTTTTATCTTGGAAAAGCTGTAAACCTTTATTGAAGAAATTTTCACTTCCAATAGATAAATTTAATATGTTCAAAAGAAAATAAAAAATTATTATATTTTTAAAAAACTTAATCATATATTTCAACTATCGTTTTTAATTATATCAACGTTATGAACCATACTTTCATAAAATCCTGCTTTTGTAATTTTTACAAATTGAGGATTTTTTCTTAAATATTTTATTTGTTTTGATCCAAGATAACCCATTGAGGATTTAAGGCCACCAACTAATTTATATATTATCAACTCAACTTTACCTTTGTATTTTGCAAATCCCTCTACACCTTCAGGTACATATTTTGAAATATCTTTTTGTTTAAATTGGGAGTATCTATCAGCAGAGCCTTGATTCATGGCTCCAACAGATCCCATTCCCCTAAAACTTTTAAAAAGCTTACCATTTCTTCTAATTAATCTACCTGGAGCTTCATCGGTACCAGCAAACAATGATCCGATCATAACTGCGTCCGCTCCTGCTGCAAAAGCTTTTGCTAAATCTCCTGAATACTTAATTCCACCATCTGAAATAATTTTAACATTTTTTTTTTTAATTCCGTTACGGACATTTATAATTGCACTTAACTGTGGCACACCTATTCCTGCAACTAATCTCGTTGTGCAAATAGAGCCTGGCCCAATACCAACTTTAATTATATCTACACCTAATTGAAGAAGAAATCTTGCTGCCTCTGGGGTTGCAATGTTTCCAGCGCATAATGCTGTTTTTTTGTTTTTCTTTTTTTTTATAAATTTGATTATCTCTGAAACTTTTTTTGTATGTCCATGAGCTGTATCTACTACAATCATGTCTATTTTTTCCTTTAAAATTGCCTCAGCCCTTTTAAATTCTTTTGGGCCAGCTCCAACTGCTGCTCCAACTAAAAGATTTTTTTTTTTAACTTTTTTAATTTCTATTATTTGATTTTTAATATCTAAATTTCGGTGAATAATTCCCAACCCACCTGCCTTAGCCATAGCAATAGCCATTTTGCTTTCAGTTACAGTATCCATTGCAGATGATAGTAAAGGAATTTTTAACTTTAAGTAGTTAGTTAATTTTATGCTAGTATCAACTTCTGCAGGTAGTATTTCTGAGTACTTAGGTACTAAAGTTACATCATCAAAGGTAAGTGCTTCTTTTATAGGAACCATAATCATTTATATACGATTCCTTTGAAATTTAAAGAAACTATCTAAGATTTTTACAAATTATAAAACTTTCTTTAGAATCTTTCCTACTAGATTTAGGTTTAAAAACCTTAACTTCTTTAAAAATTTTTTTTCCCAGTGCGACAATTTCATTGAATGTACTACCCATAAATATTTTTGAAATAAAAAAACCCTTTTCTGAAATCACATCCTTTGAAAAAACCATTGCCTCTTTACACAATTCTCCAGTTTGAATTGAGTCGATATTTTTAATCCCAGTCGTGTTAACGGCCATATCAGACATGACTACATCAGGTTTTTTTTTGAGATATTCTTTAATTTGGTCTTGAGTGTTATCTGAAGTAAAGTCACCCTGAATTTGTAAAGTATTTTCTATATTTTCCATTTCTTTTAGATCAACAGAGATTATCTTTCCGCTCTTAACTACTCTTGCAACATACTGTGACCAGCTGCCAGGAGCAGCTCCAATGTCTACAACTAACATTCCACCTTTAAATATTCCAAATTTTTCATCTATCTCTTTTAATTTATAGGCCGACCTAGCTCGATAACCATCAACCTTTGATTGACGCACATAAGTATCACGTCTTTGTTTGTTTACCCAATTTTTTGAAATCTTATTTTTTTTCAATTAAGTATTATATCTTAAACTTTTTAATATTTTATTTTTATCTAAAGTTTCTAATTCAATTTTGATACTTTTATCCACTCGCATATCCTTACCATCTTTCCAAATACCTGCTGCAAGATGTATTATACCAATTTTATAATTTGGTAAGTATGGTTCAACAAATGTACTTTGTTTTTGATCAAATTTTGGAAGTAAATTACTCGTAATCCAATTACAATTTAATGGAAGAAACTCTGTTTCCATATTATCAATATAAACAGACATATTAATTGCCAAACCTTCAGATCCAAAAATATTACCTGCTTTAAGAGTTTTCTCTAAATTATTTTGCCAAGTACTCCATCCCTTAGAGTTTTTTTCTAATGAAAAAACTCCAATATTAATATGAGGGGCGAAAGCTAATTTTCTAGCATCAGCATAATTAATTTTGGATTTTATAGCATGTTTAAAGTTTTGAGATTTAATTAATGCCAGCTTTCCAAAAAGCCAGTTTACTTTAGAAGTAATTTTGTATCCGGGGCCAATTGTTTGTGTAATTCCAAGCTTTCCATCATCACAAGCCTTAAAATATAAGTCTATACAATACCAATCATTTACCCATGCATCACAATCAATCCAAAGATATTTTTCATAGTTAGGAAAATATTTTGGTAAAAAAGCTCTTGATACCTGGCTTTTCAACCACTCTTTACCTTTAACTTTATGACCAGGCACTTCAATGTCCCATTCAGCATTTTTAATTTCATCAACTTTTTTTAATAAGCTATCTCTCTGGTCTTGTTTTAATCCTGCATCCAAAATACAGATAGCAACATTTTCACTTTGTTTAAATCTTTTAATTGAATCTACTAGTTCATCTAGTAAAGGAAAATAATTAGCATCGGCTAAAGAAACAATTACATTTTTTTTCATTAAAGCACGTCTTCAAGGTCATCTTCGTCTTGAATTTTGTCATTTTCATGTTGTTTCTTAATTTTTTGAAAATGAAAAAAGCTTATTGGTAATAAAAGTACATAAATTGCAGTACTTATCGCAATTACATTAAAAGTATAAATCAATAAAAGACCAAAAAATAAAACTATTCCAAATAAAAGAAATATTGTTGTCTTTCTTGGGATCACTATTTTTTTAAAAGAATAACTTGGGAATTTACTAATTAGTAAAAAAGAAGTTGCAATAAAAAAAATGGGTGCCATTAAATCATAATTTAATTGAACAAAGTTAAAACCACTTAAACTAATTATTAAAGGTGTTAAAACTAAAATTCCTCCAGCTGGTGATGGAACTCCCTCAAAAAAATTATCCCTCCAAGAAGGTTCTTGATTTGAATTTATGTTGAACCTTGCTAAACGTAATGCAACACAAATTACATAAATTAAACAAAGCAACCAACCAAATCTTCCTAGGGTATTAAGTTTCCAAAAATACATTATAAATGCTGGCGCTACCCCAAAACTAATCATATCAGTAAGAGAATCTAATTCTTTTCCAACTTTAGATGTCCCTCTGATTAATCGAGCTATTCTTCCATCAAGACCATCGATTAAAGCAGCAAAGAGAATCGCTACGATTGCAAGTTCGAACCTACCATCTAGTGCAAATCGTATTGATGTTAAACCAATGCAAACTCCTATAAGTGTAAGCATATTTGGTAAAATCATTCTTGCTCTTTTTTTATCTGCTACAATTTTTAAATTATTTTTCGGTTGTTCCATTTTATTTTTTTGCTAATAACGTTTCACCTGAAATAGCTTTTTGACCTACCTTTACTAACGGTTGATAATTTTCATAAAATACATCTGCTCTACTTCCAAATCTTATCATTCCAATTCTATCACCTTGTTTTAACTCTTGATCTTTATTAGACTCACAAACTATTCTTCTCGCAACAAGACCTGCTATTTGGACTACGATTATGTCATTATTTTCTGTATCCTTTATTTTAAAATAATTTCTCTCGTTATCTTCACTTGCTTTATCTAGGGAAGCATTAACAAATTTTCCTGGCTTATATAAAATTTCTTCAATTTTTCCAGCACACGGAGTTCTATTTACGTGACAGTCAAATACGTTCATAAAAACACTGATCTTATTAAATCTTTTATTTTCTAAACCTAGTTCTTTTGGGCCATCAACTTCCTCAACTTTTATGATTTCACCATCAGCAGGACTTACTAGATAATTATTATCATCAATGATTACTCTTTCAGGGTCTCTAAAAAAATAATAAACCCAGATTGTTAAAACTAAACCAATTAAACCTAAAAAATCACTAAAGACATAAAGTAACAATGTTATTATTCCTGCAATTACTAAAAACTTGTATCCTTCAGGGTGAATTTTGGGAAATATTTTACTAATCATATTCTTCTATTTGATAATTTTTCATTAATATGTATATAAAATCGCGAAATTCAATTATTAAGATAAATATAATTAAGTGAGTAAAATAAACGTTAAAAACCCAGTTGTTGAGCTAGATGGTGACGAAATGACCAGAATAATCTGGGAATTTATTAAAAATAAATTAATTCTACCTTATCTTGATTTAGGAATTGAGTATTACGATTTGGGTATGAAGAGTAGAGACAATACTGACGACCAAATTACTATAGAAGCGGCAAATGCAATCAAAAAAATTGGTGTAGGTATTAAATGTGCAACTATAACGCCTGATGAAGCTCGTGTTAAAGAATTCAACTTGAAAAAAATGTGGAGATCTCCCAACGGTACAATCAGAAATATTATTGGTGGTACTGTTTTTAGAGAGCCAATTATTTGTTCTAATATTCCAAAATTAGTTCCTTCTTGGTCAGACCCAGTTGTAATAGGTAGACATGCTTTTGGTGATCAATATAGAGCAACAGACTTTAAGGTTCCTGGAAAAGGTAAGATGGAGGTTAAATGGACCTCTGAGGATGGTAAAGATGAAATTAAATATGAGGTATTTAATTTTACTGGGCCAGGAGTTGCTCTTTCTATGTACAATTTAGATAAATCTATTGAGGACTTTGCAAGATCTTGTTTTAGCTACGGTCTAATTAAAAAATGGCCAGTTTATCTCTCAACAAAAAATACGATTCTAAAAAAGTACGATGGGCGTTTTAAAGATATATTTGAAGATGTGTTTAAAAAAGAGTTTAAAGATAAATTCGATAAATTAAAAATTACTTATGAACATAGATTGATTGATGACATGGTTGCATGTGCAATGAAATGGAGTGGAAAATATATTTGGGCTTGTAAAAATTATGATGGTGATGTTCAGTCTGATACGATGGCACAGGGTTATGGCTCTTTAGGTTTAATGACAAGTACACTCTTAACTCCTGATGGAAAAATTATGGAAGCTGAAGCAGCCCATGGAACGGTTACAAGACATTATAGAATGCATCAACAAGGAAAAGAAACTTCAACGAATCCAATCGCCTCAATTTTTGCATGGACTAGAGGTTTAGCTCACCGAGGTAAATTGGACGGAAATGATGAACTTATAAAATTTGCTAATACTATTGAGCAAGTTTGTATTGGTTGTGTCGAAAGTGGTTCTATGACCAAAGATTTAGCTATATTAGTTGGGCCATCAAGTAAGTATTTAACCACTAATCAATTTCTAGATGAAATTGATAATAATTTAAAAAAGAAATTAAATTAAGGACTTAATTTTTTCAAAAGCTTCTTCAATTTTGCTCTTATCTTGACCCCCTGCTTGAGCAAAATCTTTTCTTCCACCACCACCTTTTCCACCAATAGTTTCTGATCCCAATTTTGCAAATTTTACAGCATCATACTTATTAATTAATTTATCAGTAATACCTACTGCTAAACCAACTTTATCTTCATTACTTGCAAAAACAATTACTATACCATCACCTAATTCTTTTTTGCCATTATCAACTAATTTTCTTAAATCTTTAGGAGGTAAATCTTGCACTTTTTGAAATCTAACTTTTATATTATTTATCTGATCATCTTTAATAATATTTTTAGTTTTATCTTGAAGAACTGAACTAACATTTAATTGTTCAAGTTGTCTTGAAAGATTTTTTATAATTTCTTTTAAATCTTTATTATCAACCTTTGGTTTACCTCCAAGGTTAATAATTTGTGATGACAAATCTTGAATGGTTTCTTCGTCTTTTTGAGTAGATAAAGTTGATAATTTTTCTTTATTTTTAATAAAATCCTCAAGTTGTTTATCTCTTAGAGCCTCAACTCTTCTAACACCTGCAGCAATAGACGATTGACTTACAGTTTTAAATTTTCCAATATCACTAGTATTTTTGACATGTGTTCCTCCACATAATTCTGTTGAAAAATATACCTCTTTTTCTTTACCCATAGATACAACACGGACTTCTTCTCCATATTTTTCTCCAAAGAAAGCAAGTGCACCTTTTTCTATAGCTGCTTTTGGTGTCATAATTCTTGTTGTTACTTCAGAACTATTTGAAACATATTCATTAACTAATTTATCTATAGTCTCTAGTTCTTCATTAGTAATTGGTTTCATATGACTAAAATCAAATCTTAACCTATCTGGAGCAACTAATGATCCTTTCTGCATAACGTGTTTACCTAAGGTTCTTCTTAATGACTCGTGAAGTAAATGTGTAGCAGAATGATAAGCTTTTAAATTATCTCTTCTCTCCACATCTATTTTCATCTCTACTATATCATTGATTTTTATTTCACCAGTTTTCAAAGATCCATAATGAACAAATAAGTCTCCAAGTTTTTTCTGTGTATCTTCTACTTCAAAAACAGAGTTACCGGAAACAATTGTACCTTTGTCTCCGAGTTGTCCTCCTGACTCTCCATAAAACGGGGTTTGATTGGTAATAATCATTCCTTCTTCACCAGTAGATAAAGATTTTGACTCTTTGTTGTCTTTAATTAAGTTTAACACAACACCCTCAGAGTGATTAGACTCGTAACCTAAAAATTCTGTTGGACCAGTTTTATCTTTTATTGAAAACCAAATTGCCTCTTCGGAACTATCTCCAGAACCTTTCCAATTCTTTTTAGCAAGTTCTTTGCTTTTTTTCATTAGTTCATCAAATTTCTGATGATCAACTTTTAAAGACTTATTCTTTAAAATATCTTCAGTAAGATCTAATGGAAATCCATAGGTATCATATAATTTGAAAGCGACATCCCCAGGTAAAACTTTGTCTATTTTTGCAATTTCATCATTCAAAATTTTTATACCTCTATCTAATAAAACTAAAAATTTTTCCTCCTCCATTCTTAAAGTTTCTTTAATTAAAGATTGAGACCTTTCAAGCTCAGGATAATTTCCTGACATCTCGTTTTTTAATGAGTCAAAAATTTTATAAAAGATCGGCTCTTTTGATCCTAACAAATGAGAATGTCTCATTCCTCTTCTCATAATTCTTCTTAGAACATATCCACGACCTTCGTTTGAAGGTAAAACCCCTTCGGCTAAAAGAAATGAGCTTGCTCTTAAGTGATCAGCAATTACTCTAAAACTTGATATATTTTTATCTTCTTGTTTGACTTTTGTTGCGTCAGATATTGAGCTAATTAATTTCTTAAAATGATCAGTTTGATAATTATCATGTGTACCTTGTAAAAGAGCCGCTATTCTCTCTAATCCCATTCCTGTATCTACAGATGGTTTTGGTAAATCTATTCTTTTATCTTTTGAAACTTGCTCGTACTGCATAAAGACCAAGTTCCAAATTTCAATAAAACGATCTCCGTCCTGATCTTTCGTTCCGGGCAACCCTCCTTTTAGATGATCCCCATGATCATAAAATATTTCTGAGCAAGGACCACATGGACCGGTTTCGCCCATCGACCAAAAATTATCTGATGTCGCAATTCTTATTATTCTATCATCGCTAAAACCTGCTATTTTTTTCCAGAAATTAAATGCTTCATCATCCTCATGAAAAACGGTTACATAAAGTCTATTTTTATCCAAACCAAAATCTTTAGTGATTAAATTCCACGCAAGTTCAATTCCTCTTTCTTTAAAATAATCTCCAAAAGAAAAGTTTCCCAACATTTCAAAAAAAGTATGGTGTCTTGGCGTATAACCAACATTTTCTAAATCATTATGTTTACCACCCGCTCTAACACACTTTTGAGAGGTGGTAGCTCTTTGATAATCTCTTTTTTCTAAACCAGTAAATACGTTTTTAAACTGAACCATTCCTGAATTAGCAAACATTAATGTTGGATCGTTATTTGGGACTAAATTGCTAGACTCAACAATTTTATGATCATTTTTCTCAAAGTATTTTAGAAATGTGCTTCTTATCTCATTTAATGATTTGTCCGCCATATTTTTTAAAATACAGCTTTTTTGTTCTATGTCTAGATAACGATAAGGGGAAAGGCGCTTATAATAAGCGCCTTTATAATTTAAAGATGACCTTTAATTCTAGTTCTTTTTAGTAGGAGTAGTCTCTTTTATAGCCTCTTCTTTTTCAGCTACTTTCTTCTCTTTTTCAATCTTTTCAGGACTTAATGGATTTCCTTCAATTTTCTTTGAAATCACACCGGCTTTTTCTCTAATTGCCATTTCTATTTCTGCAGCAACTTTAGGATTTTGTGCAAGATAAGTTTTTGCATTTTCTCTACCTTGTCCAATTTTCTCACCCTTATAAGCATACCAGGCTCCTGATTTTTCAATAATATCAGCTTTAGCACCTAGGTCGACTAACTCACCCATTTTGCTAATACCTCTTCCATACATCAAATCAAACTCAACAACTTTAAATGGTGGTGCAACTTTATTTTTAACTACTTTAACTCTTGTAGTATTTCCAATAATTTCATCTTTATCTTTGATGGCACCAATTCTTCTAATATCCATTCTTACAGATGAGTAAAACTTAAGTGCGTTACCACCTGATGTTGTTTCTGGACTTCCAAACATAACTCCGATTTTCATTCTAATTTGGTTAATGAAAATCATCATTGTGTTTGTATTTGAAATTGAACCAGTTAATTTTCTTAAAGCCTGACTCATTAACCTTGACTGAAGACCAACATGATGATCTCCCATCTCACCTTCGATTTCAGCCTTTGGAGTTAAAGCTGCAACTGAGTCAATTACGATAACTGAAATAGAGCCTGATTTTACTAATGTATCAGCGATTTCTAAAGCTTGTTCACCAGCATCGGGTTGAGAAATTAAAAGCTCTTCAGTATTTACTCCTAATTTTTTTGCATAAACTGGATCTAAAGCATGTTCTGCATCAACGAATGCACAAATTCCACCTGCTTTTTGAGCTTCAGCAACAACTTGTAACGCTAATGTTGTTTTTCCAGAAGACTCTGGTCCATAAACTTCAATAATTCTTCCTTTAGGTAAACCACCTATTCCTAAAGCTAAATCTAAGCTTAAAGAACCTGTAGATATCGACTCGATATCCATAGCTCTTTTTTCGCCTAGCTTCATTACAGAGCCTTTTCCAAAATTATCTGTAATTTGGCTGATCGCTGCGTCTAAAGCTTTATTTTTCTCTTTATTATCCAATTCTTGATCTTTAGTAGATTTAACTACTTTTAGGTTATTTTTAGTCATTTTTTACCTCTTTTTTTAATTTTTTAGTCAATCGAATCATCTTTTAAATGTACACATTTTGTTCTCATTAGCAAGATTTATTTTAATTTGGGCTAAAAAATCAATAATTATTTAATTTTAAGATAGTCGCTAGTAAGTAAACCTACAGATTTGAGTAGGTTGAACTGAGAGAGAATGTAACTTCTCTCAGAGTCAGCCAACGAAATCTGAGCATTAAGTAGTAAAGAATTTGATTGAATTACTTCTAATGTAGTTCTATCAGAGCCGCTATAATATTCAGCCACTATTCCCTCATTTGCTATTTCCGCAGCATTCACTTGTGCTCTTACTGAATTTAGTAGACTTTTACTTGATTGATAATTTGACCATGCGCCTGCAACATCTGTTTGATTTTTTGTAGTCATATTATTAAGAAGTAAGTTTTTTTGTGACTCTAAACTTTTAGATTTGTTTAAGTTTGCAAGATTTTTTCCACCAGAAAAAAAAGGCCAAGTTACGGTAGCTTTTAAAGTGTCTTGTTCTTGCTCATCATAGGTAGAGCTTAGGTCATCTGTTTTTGACCTATCAAACGATAAAGTAGCTGTTGGAGCTAAATCAGATCTTGCACTAACAGTGTCCTCTTTTGATTGTTCATATTCTAATTTTGATATTATTAAATCAGGATTATTTTTTTCTGATAATTCTAGTGCTGAATTTAGTCCAATAGGTAATCTAACCTCTAATATTGAATTTTTGTCCAATAACTCTGGGTTTGCGAGTTTCCCGATTACATTTTCGTAATTAAGTTTGCTTGTTAAAAATTCATTTTCCGCTTGAATTAAATTTGCCTGTGCTCCTGCTAATGAGGACTCAGATTGTGCAACATCAGAAAGTGATATATTTCCTCTTTCAAGTCTAATTCTGTCTGTTTCAACTTGCCTATCTAATAAATTTACATTTGTCTTATTAATCTTAAGTTTTTCGTTCGCAGCTAATAATCCTGTATAAGCTTCAATTGATCTATAAAGAATATCTTGCTCTTTTTTAAGTAACTCTGCTTTTGCTAATTCAACACCTATTTTACTTTTTTTCAATTCTGCTAATCTTCCAAAATCAATCAGAGTTTGAGTAATGGTAATTGATTGAACAGATGGATTAACATCAGTAATAGTAGCATCTGAACCGTCACGATTTGTCAATTTTTCTGTGTCCTCCTGACTTTTACTTCCACTAAGAGTGACTGTTGGCAAATAGGAACCTTTTGAAATTTTAAGATCTTCTTTAGAAATATTCAAACTTTCTCTTTCAGCGTTTAATTCTGGATTATTTTTATAAGCTTTTTTTAATGCTTCAGAGAAAGTTTCCGCACTAACATTCATTTGTAAGAATACGGAACATAAAATTATAACTAAAAAATTTTTCATTGGTTTCTATATACTGCAGATTTTATCTGATGGTTACTATTTAAATTAAATATTACAGACGCATATTTAGGCGTGTTTCTAAACATATTTTGAGTTATTCTTTGGTAAGTTTGCATAAAATTCAATACATCTCCTCTACTCATTATTTTTGATTTCACTTTACTTTTAATCCAAAGTTTTCTCTCTTGTTTTAATCTCCATTTTTGAAGCAAATTAAAGTTTTTTGCTTTTAAATAAATTAAACAATTTAATTGTGAATATAATTTTTTATAATTCAATTTTAATTGTTGATTAACATATTTTCTCCAAATTTGTTTTTGGTCTTTTGCTCTTTCCAATGAATTAATTGTTTTTTTTAAAGTTATATTTTTCTCTGATCTCGCACCTACACACCACCCTTCAAAGATAATCACGTCAGGTTTTACTTTTAAATCATACCACTTTTTTTTATTAGATCTGTCATCAATTGCCTTATTAAATTTTGGTAATCTAAGTCTTTTAAAATTTCTACTTTTTATCTTTCTAAAGAAACTCAACATCATATTAATATCGTGTGTTCCCGGTACTCCTCGAGTTAAAAGCATTGGGTGGATTCTACTAGACAAATTTTTTCTTTCTTTTCTTGTTTTATAAAAATCGTCTATTGAAATCCTAAAAACATTCAATTTAAAGTATTTAATTAAAATAATTCTAATTAAAGAGCTGATTGTAGTTTTACCTGTTCCTTGGCCTCCTGCTAAACCTACAAAATACGGCTTTTTTTTATCTGCATTTTTACTTATCCAAAAGCAAAGCGGTATCAAAAAAGCTTTTATCATTTTTTCTTTATTCTTAAATTTGTCAGCTTTTGTCTCTTGAGATTTAATAAATTTTAAACAATCTTTTTTTACCTTAACGAAGCATATGCTAAATTGTTTCATGTAACTTATTTTTTGTCTAAAGGATGATTTTGACCATCGTTTACTGGAATTTCTTTCATATCAAAAGTATTTATTTCGTCAATACATCCAACATTAAATCCTGTCATTGCTGGGTTTATTCTTGGATTGTGATGAGTATAAATTCCACAATCAGAGCAAAAATAATGTTTAGCAACTTTTGAATGAAATTGATAAAGTTTTAATTTATCTTCTCCTTTAACAATTTTAAAATCTTCATTTTTTACCATCGACATAATTGCTCCTTTTCTTTTACAAATAGAACAATTGCATTTTATTACTTTAGCTAAATCTCCATCTAAGTTAATTTCTGCTTCTACAGCTCCACAATGACAAATTAGTTTTTTCATAATTACCTAGTTACTAATTACCTTTTTTTGTTTTTTAAAACAACATTTTCATAAGAAAAAGTTGTAGTACCTGTGTCTCCTATTCTATACATTCCAATTTTAATATATGGTTTATTTGGCCCATATGGACCATCAGTTTGTTTTTTAGCTAAAGGTACCTCTAAATGCTGAATTATTAATTCATCATTTAAAAAATATTGGGCTGAAATTTTTTTCAATTTTTGATCATATTGAATTTCTGCTCTAAACTTCTTTTTTTCTCCTGGTTTTAAGTATGTCTCATAACTAAACTGTTTACATTTTGGTTTGAAACAATCATTGCTGTGTTGATTTCTTACCCTCCAATCTTTTTGAACTGAAACCATCGAAGGTGGTTTTCCTGATGATCTGCCATCATGTATTTGAAAAAAATGCGAACGATATTGAGGTGCACCAGAAGTTTCTATTGTAGTTTCAAAAACTGTGATACCTGTTGGTAATCTATGAGTAATTTCTTGTCTTCCTGAATATTTATATCCACCTGTTGGTTTTTTATCTGACTTACATTTTCCAACTTCTCTTTTGTCGAGTTTAAATACGACATTCTGAACTTTGAATTCGCTTTTATTAAAACTTTTTTTTGGTTTTCCATTTACAACTAAGGCTTCTTTGTCTACTAGTCCGCATGATATTTTCCATTTATTTTTAACCTTCCACTCATCGGCTACTACATGAAAAGATGTAAAAAATATGAATAAGATTACTATTAAGAGTTTTTTCATCAGCTCAACAAACTATCTCTGGTTTGAGTTATCCACAAGCATACAAAATATAGTTTTGATGTTCACGTTTTGATTCACTTTTGATTCAATTACGGACTCAAAATACAACCTCTTGCGTGCATTGTATAAATAGGCTATAAAATAGAACAAAACAAGAACATGAAACTAACTATTCCCTATTATCTGCATAAAGCTGGTGCTGGTTTCCCATCACCTGCCACTGACTATATCGAAGAAGATATCGATCTGAACATGCATTTAATAAAAAATGTTCCAGCCACTTTCATCATCAGGGTTCAGGGTAAATCCATGATCGATGTTGGGATTAATGATGGGGATTTATTGGTTGTCGATAAAAGTTTAAAACCAAAAAATTTTTCAACCGTTATTGCAAATGTTCATGATGAGCTTGTGGTTAAAACTTTAGTTCAAGAAAGAGATAAAAAATTTCTATCATCTGGCTCTAAGGATTTTTCAAATAGAATTTTAATTAACGAAGAAGAAGATGTTTTCATTTGGGGGGTTGTGACGTATGTCATCCATTCAACGTACTAAAAAAATAGGTTTAGTTGATTGTAATTCTTTCTATGTTTCATGTGAAAGATTATTCAATCCAAGAATAAGAAAAAAACCTGTAGTTGTATTATCTAATAATGATGGTTGTATTATTTCTAGATCCAATGAAGCAAAAGCATTAGGAATTAAAATGGGTGAACCTTATTTTAAAGCAAAAGATATTATCATTAAAAATAAAGTTGAAGTTTTTTCATCAAATTATTCTTTATATGGAGACTTGTCTAGAAGAGTCATGAGAACCCTTAAAAGATTTAATACAGAAATAGAAGTATACTCAATTGATGAAGCGTTTATAGATTTATCAAATTTTCCAGATTCAGAAGTTGAAAAAGTTGGCAGAGAAATCAGGCAAACAGTTCTGCAATGGACCGGAATCCCGACTAGCATTGGAATTGCTAAAACTAAAACTTTAAGTAAGGTTGCAAATCATATTGCAAAGAAAAAACAGTCAGGTGTTACTAGTTTAATTGGTATCGAAAACTTAGATCCAATTTTGGAAAAAATTGAGATTAATGATGTTTGGGGAGTTGGTAGGCAACTTACAAAGTTTTATCAAAAAAACGGAATTTATAATGCCAAACAACTTAAAAATAAATCTAATACTTGGATTAAAAAATGCTCTAACGTCTTAAGTTCGAGGACTGCAATGGAACTTAGAGGTATTCCCTGTATAAATTTAGAAACTACACAAACAAAAAGAAAAAGTTGTGTGGTCTCAAGATCGTTTGGAAAAAGAATTGAAAAGTTTCAAGAATTAAAAGAGGCGGTTGCTAATTATTGTTTGAATGCATCTGAGAAAATTAGATCAGAATCTTTAGTTGCAAAAGCAATTACAGTTTTTGTAAGGACCAGTCCTTTTCAAAGAGATTACAGTTATTATTCAAATGCAAAAACGGTTGATTTTCCAATCGCAACAAATAATAGTATTGAGACTGTTAAAACTGCCATTTCAATTTTAGAAAGTATTTTCAAAAATGGTTGCCGGTATCAAAAAGCAGGTGTCATGCTTACAGGATTGCGTAATGATGACGGAAGGAAAAATTTATTTTCATCAGAAAAGGATGAAAAAATAAAAACCTTAATGAAATCAATCGATAATACTAATTATAGATATGGGCGATCAACATTAAGCTTAGCTAGTGCAGGTGTTCATAAAAAATGGAATATGCGAAGACAATACTCCTCTAAAATAGATACAGCTGATTTTTATTGTTTACCGACAATTAGAGTTTAATTAATTTTATTATCCAGTATTTTTCATAGCAGCGGAAATACCTGCTATAGAGGTTAGCAAAGCATCCTCTAAATATTTTCTATTATTTTTATCTTTTTTCTTTTTTAATTTATAAATAACTATTGGCTGAATAATATTTAAAACTTCAGAGTAAATATTTCTTGCTAATACCTTGGATCTAAATTCTTTTCTTATCTTCAAAATTTCCTTAGGAGTAATTCTTTTATTTAATTCCTTTATTACATCAAATTGAAATCTTAGTTTCTGTCCAACTCTTTGAAGTTTTTTATCAGCAAGAAATTCTTCATAAATTTTTGAAATTTCTGGATCAGCTTTAGAAATTACCATATCAAGCATATCAAGCATTGAATTAAAAAAAGGCCAATTTTTTTCCATATCATATAAAGTTTTTCTAAACTGTTTGATATAAGAGTATCTTAATGCTTCTGCACTTCCTAACCAGGCTGGAAGCATTAATCTGATCTGTGTCCATGCAAAAACCCAAGGTATTGCCCGTAAACTTTTTATATTATCAACATTTTTTCTTTTTGATGGTCTTGAACCAATAGATAATTTTCCAAGTGCTTTATGAGGAGTGACAGTCCTAAAATACTTAATAAAATCTGAACTTTGATTAATATTTTTTCTATATGAATTTTTTGAAATTTCAGACATTTTTTCAATTAGATCTCTCCAATTTTTTTTTGGAATTGGTGGAGGATTTAATGTGGCCTCTGTAACAGCACCGATGTAACTACATAAATTATAATTAGCTAAAGGCTCATAACCATACTTTTGTTGAATTACTTCTCCTTGATCAGTAATTCTTATATTGCCATTAACTGAATTTGGGGGTTGTGATCTTAAAGTGGCCTGTATCGGACCTCCTCCTCTTCCAGCTGATCCACCTCTGCCGTGAAAAAAAGTAACTTTTATCTTAAATTTTTTTGCAAGTCTTATTATTTCTTCTTGTGCTTTATATTGATGCCAACTAGCACATATTTTTCCAGCATCCTTACTTGAGTCTGAATATCCAATCATAACCTCCTGATTATGATTAATCAGTCTTCTATACCATTTTTGTGAGAACAAAGTTTCCATTATGGATTTTGCATTAATAAGATCATCTAAAGTTTCAAATAAGGGAACTACTCTCAATTTGTTTTTAATATTTGCCTCTTTTTGCAAAAAAGATACTGATAAAATATCTGATGCAGATGTTGTCATTGAAATTACATATGCACCTAAACACTCCGAGGGTTCATTAGATAAGGTTTTGAAGGTATCCCAAACTTCTTTATTTTCTTTATTTTTAAATGAAAAATTTCTGATACTATTAGATTTAGAAGTTATCAATTTCTTTAAAAAATTTAATTTTTCTTTTTCGGCAAAATTTGAATAATCTTTTTTATACTTTGTTTTAACAAACTCAGATATCAATTGTTTATGTCTTGCAGATTCTTGCCTGATATCTAATCTTGCCAAATTAATCCCAAAACATTTAGCTCGCCTCATTAAATCCAACAATTCACCACTAGCAATATTTTCATTTTGGTTTTGCTCTAAAGACTCTCTTACTACTCTTAGTGGTTTGAGAATTTCTTCTCGAGAACTTAATAGTTTTTTTTGATTTAATGTCTTGTTATGCACCAGATGTTGTTCTATAGATCTATGAGTAATTCTCATTTTATCCCTCAAAGGCCTTAGAAAAACTCTATAAGGCTCGAAAGTTTGACCAGTTTTATTTAAGATTTTTTTTGAGGCTTTTTCCATAGAATATGATCTTATAATTTTAGTAAGAGCTTTTTCATATAATTTAGCTGCTTCCCATCTAGAAAGTAAAATTACTTTTCTTGTGACATCTGAGGTAACATTAGGATTACCATCTCGATCACCACCCATCCATGAGCCAAATACAATAGGATTAAAATTTTTTGGTAAATTTTTACCCATATTTTTTACAAATATAGAATTTAATTTTCTGTAAACTTTTGGAACAGTATCCCACAAACTATCTTCAATGATAGCCAATCCCCATCTAGCTTCGTCAAATGGTGATGGTTTGAATCTCTTAAGATCATCCGTATTCCAAATAATTGTTAACTCATCGTAAAGATTTTTATCAAGAACTTTTAATTTTGAAGGAAAATTTTTAAACAATTCTCGTTCTTCGAGTATCTCAATAATTTTGTGATATTTTTGAATTAAAGTTCTTCTTTTTACTTCTGTAGGATGAGCAGTCAAAACAATGCCTATATTAAGATTTTTTGCTAAATCATAAATCTTATTGTCTGAAATGCTTTTTTTTCTAAATAGGTCCTCAAAAATTTCCTCTATAAACAAATTTTTTTTATTCAATTTTTTCTTATTATTTTCATTTTCATTAATACTTCTAGAGGCATCAACCAGCTCAGCTAAATTTATAAAATTCATAAAATGTGAAAATGCTCGGGTTAATCTGAGAGTATTTTTAGAATCAAGCCTTTTTATTGTATTAATTACTTCAGTATTTAATTTTTTTGAATTTGGATTGACTTTATTTGCTTTTGATAATTTTCTGACTTTTTCAACTAAACTAAAAAACTTTTGTCCCTCTTGTGCTTTTATCACATGTCCTAATATATTTCCTAAGTATCTGACATCTTCTCTTAAAAGTTTTGTGGGAATTCTTTCGTAGTAAAGATCTTTTTTTTTCATTTAATATTCTCAATATCATTTATTTGGCTTAAACAATTTTTAAATTCTTCCATATTTTCTCTTAACGCTAAATTTGAAATTAAATAAACTGCAGTTAATAAAACAAATAATGGTATTGCAGTAATAATTGAGGCATTACTTTTTATTAATAAAATATATAGAATTACAAAAAGAGCAGAACGAATTAAGAATATTTTTCTAAAAACACTTATGATAGATAAAGAATGTTTTATCAAATTATAAAAGCTCATCTTAGATGGACCAAAATACCTAGTTCCTCTTGTGGAAGGTATTGCTATTAATTGATCCTCTATTTTTCTCAACGAACCTGAAAAACTATTCCAAGTAGCCTTTTCATTAACCATCTTTTCAACTGTAGATTTTGGTAAGCATGTAAAATTACCAAATTTAATAGATTTGCCTGTAAAAGTTAATGTAATGATTTTATGCAAATGATAACAAATTTTGAATGAGAGATTTTCAGATCTTTTAATTCTCTCTCCTACAATAATCTTATTTTTTGAATCTTTAACATTTTGAGTAAACTCAGAAATTTCTTCAGGTCTATCTTCTCCATCACCATCCATAGGTATAATGTAATCGAAATCCTCTTTCTCAATAATATATTTTAATCCAGTGGCGATACATCTGGTATGTCCCTGATTGATTTTCATGTTTAAAATTTTGATAGAGGTAATATTTTCAAAATTTCCCACTTCATCAGGACGATCATGATTGGAAGCATCATTAATTATTACGACTGATATTTCATGATTTAAATTTTCAATGGTGGAATTTATATTCTCTAAAAGTTTTAAGACCGATTGCCAATCGTTGTAAATTGGAATTAAAATTTTGAATTTCATTATTAAATATTTACAATAATTAATGTTGCTTGACACCCTTAATTTGCTGAATATACTTCTCCGAATTCAATTCAGAAATATGCCAAAAACTAGTAAAGTTAAAAAAAAAGTAGTTAAACCAAAAGTTAAGGCAATTACTAAATTAAAGCCAAAAACTGTAACTAAAATTAAAGAGCCTGATAAAAATCCTATCAAAATATCAAAATCTTATCTTCCTAAAGAAACAGAGAAATACATGTGTGAAAAACATAAAATATTTTTTAGAATAAAATTACAAGAATGGAGAAAAGATTTGGTTAAAGCTAACAATGAAAGTCTTTATAATGGTACTATGGATGATAATAGTATTTCTGCAGATATAGTAGATCAAGCAAGCTCTTACACTGATAAAAATGTTGAAATGAAAGCTATAAATCGACAAATTAAATTAATTTCTGAAATTGATAAAGCATTGTTAAGAATAAAAGATGATACATATGGTTATTGCTTAGATACTGCTGAACCTATTGGGTTAAAAAGATTAATGGCAAGACCAGTTGCAAAATATACAATTGCAGCTCAAGAAAAACATGAAAAAAACGAAAAGGTACACGCAGATGACTAAAAAATTAACTTACAAAAAAAAAAATAAAAAAGTACATAATCCGATTACTTACAATTTTACAAAAAAATATATTTATTTTTATTATGCTTTCTTCTGGGGTCTTCTATTGCTATTTGTTTTAACTAGATGAATAAAAAAATAATTTTAATCATAATTATAATATTAGCCATTGAACTATCAGGGCATGGGATAATTGTGTCTTTAATGAGATTATTGAGCTCGATGAATTAATCAAGGTTTTGGTGGATGCTCGTTTTCTTTCATAAAGGAAAAACCTTTTTTAACTGCATCTCTTTCAGAAATTTCAACGTACCATCTGGTTAAATTTTTATAATTTTTTAAACCAATATCATGCCATTCGTGGCGGGCTATCCATGGAAAAGTACCTATGTCAGCAATTGTATAATTATTACCTGATAAAAATTTTGTTTTTGATAATCTTTCATCAAGCTCACTATATATTCTTTTTGATATCTTAAAATATCTTTCCTCTCCAAAATGGCTTTTGCCTGGATTATAATAATGAAATTGATGATGTTGTCCTAACATGGGTCCTACGTAACCCATTTGTGCCATTAACCATTGATTAATTTCTAATCGATCTTTTTCGTCATAAAATTTTCCGCTTTTTTCAGCTAGATAGATTAAGATTGCACCAGACTCGAAAATATTTTTATTATTATCGTGATCAATAATTACTGGTATCTTGCTTAATGGACTTATTTTTTTAAATTCTGGTTTAAACTGCTCTCCTTTATCAAGATCAACTTTAACTACTTTGTATTCATAACCGATCTCCTCAAGCATTATACTGATCTTTTTACCATTTGGAGTATTAGCAGAAAAAAGCTCAATCACTCTTTTTTCCAAGCCGTTTCAATAAATTCGTGGAAGTCGTTGTAAATTCAAATCTATATTTTTCATTTGGTCTTGCTAGTTTAAAACAAGCCCTAGCCGCCAAAGCTCCTTCATGAAAGCCTGATAAAATTAACTTTAGTTTTCCAGGATAATTACAAATATCTCCCACTGCATAAATACCCTTTTGATTAGTCTCAAATTTTTCTGTATCTACTTCAATAGTTTTTTTATCGATGTTAAGTCCCCAATTAGCTATTGGACCAAGTTGCATGATTAAACCAAAAAAACCCAAAACATAGTCAGTTTTTAAGTTTTTAACTCCATTGTTATCATGCTTTATATCAATACTTTTTAGTTGTTGATCTCCTATTGCTGAAGCCATTTGATATTTTGTAAATAAATTTATTTTCCCTTCTTTAGCAAGATTGTGTACTTTATCTATTGAGGCTTGTGCACCTCTAAATTCATCTCTTCTGTGTATTAAATTAACACTACAATCTTTAGATAATTCAATAGCCCAGTCTAATGCACTATCTCCCCCTCCAAAAATTGATACGACTTTACCCTTAAAAATCTGTTTATTTTTTACAGAATAAAATAATGACTTATCCTCAAATTTTTCACAATCTTTCGGTGAAAACTTTCTTGGTTCAAATGAACCGACTCCTCCAGCAATTATAACGTTTGGGGTTGAAAAAGAAGTGCCATTACTTGTTTTGACTAACCAATTATCATTTTCTTTTTTTACTTCTTCTACTCTTTCATTTAAATGAAATTTAATATCAAATGGATTTAATTGTTTAATTAAATTATTTGTTAATTCTTCACCAGTACACTCAGGAACTGCGGGTATATCGTAAATTGGTTTGTCTGGATAAAGCTCAATACATTGGCCACCAATCTTATCTAAATTGTCAACAACTTCACAATTAAGTCCAATTAATTTCAATTGATGTGCTGTAAATAAACCAGTTGGACCTGCTCCAATTATTAATGCATCTGTTTTATTCATCTATCCTTGTTTTGACGGAATATTTACCGTAAGTCCATCTAAATCATCTGAAACAACAATTTGACAACTTAACCTACTATTTTTTTTTGGTTCGAAGGCCATATCTAGCATATCTTCTTCACCGTCTTCCTTTGAAGGTAGCTTATCAAGCCATTCTTCTTTTACATACACGTGACATGTCGCACAAGCCATACCTCCACCACAATCTGCATCAATTCCTGGGATATCGTTTTGTACAGCGCCTTCCATAACTGTTAATCCGTTTTGAACTTCTATAGTATGATCTTTGTTGTCGTGAGTGATGTAAGTTATTTTTGCCATTAAAGTAATATAGTTATGAAAAAAAATAGGGCAAGTATGTCAAAACATACTCGCCCTATTAATTAATTTAAACAGTTATTATCTGCTTCTTGCACCAGCTCCAGAACTCACTGCAGCAGCCCAAATTACTAGACCGAATGCAATTTTGTTAATGAAGTCTGCTAAATTGTAAACAACGTTTAATGTGTTAGCATCTACACCACCTGTTAGGTAACCAAATACATAACCTAATGGGTAAATTGCCCAACCTACTGTTACAATCATTCTCATTGCACCAAAAGCAGTAACAAGAGCCTTGTTTCCACTTTTTGAAGCAGCTTTTCCAGCTTCACCTGAGAATACTTCATAAAGAATGTATACCCAACCTGCCATACCGATTACAAAACCAAGTGTAGCGTTGATGTATCCAGCTTCTCCTAAGTATCCACCGATTAACATTACTAATGAACCAATCAACAATCTCCAGAAAATTCCAGAGTTTGCTTTTCTTACAGCTACTAGAATTAAATAAAACTCTATCATCTGTAATGGTACAGTAATTAACCAGTCAATATATCTATATACTGTTGGTGAATCGCCAGTTGTTACCCACACATCTCTCATGTACATGTAATGGATAAAAGCAATACCAGTTACTAGACCAGCTACTGTTACAGACGTTTTCCATGCTGGGTTTACAGTACTTCTCTCCATAAAGAAAAAAGCAGTTGCAGCCAACATACCCATTGAAATTATCCAAAAAGATATTCCAACGAAATCATCTTGAGCTAACATAGTGGTCGCAGCGTTTGCTACAGTCGTAACACCTAAAAGCGCTACAATTGTAAGAGCAAACAATTTAAGTTTTTTCATAAAAAACTCCCTCTTTAGTTAGTTTTTACTTTGTTAGTTTATATAAACTAGGCTTAGACTTCCCTAAGCCAAAGTTGTGCGTTAAATACCAAATAAAATCACTTAATTGAAGACAAAATTATCATTAATAAGCATTGATTTTACTTACTTTTTGAAATTAAATACAATTTTTAAGTTAATATTCAGTAAAAGGACAACAACGAATCAAGAATTTAATGTCAGAAAAATTTGAAAAAATCTATCAAAAATCCATTAAAAATCCTGAAAAATTTTGGCAAGAAGCTGCTGATGATGTCTTTTGGTTTAAAAAACCTTCTAAAATTTTAAATAAATCAAATCCCCCTTTTTACAAATGGTACGAAGATGGGGTTACAAACACATGTTATAACGCCTTGGACTTTCATATTGACCAAGGCAAAGGTAGTAAAACTGCTCTAATTTACGATAGCCCTATTACGGGAAACAAAAGTAAATTCACTTATGAAGAATTAAGATCAAAAGTATCAAAATTTGCAGGTGCACTGAAGAATCAAGGTGTCAATAAAGGGGATCGAGTAATAATTTACATGCCTATGATTCCTGAAGCAGTTGTTGCTATGCTTGCCTGTGCAAGAATTGGTGCCATACACTCGGTTGTCTTTGGTGGGTTTGCCTCTAATGAATTAGCTAGTAGGATTGATGACAGTAAAGCAAAACTTTTAGTTACTGCATCCTGTGGTTTTGAGCCTGGTAGAACTGTTGAGTACAAACCTTTAGTAGATGAAGCAATCAAACAAGCTCAACATAAGATTAGTAAGATGATTTTATTTCAAAGAAAAGGTCATGAAGTTAAATTAAATACTCCAATGGAGATTAGTTGGGATGAGGCACATGTTAATGCCAAAGATACTGATTGTATTGAAATGAATTCAAATGAATTTGCTTACATACTTTATACATCAGGCACTACTGGAACACCAAAAGGTATCGTCAGAGATATTGGCGGTCACATCGTTGCATTAAAATGGACAATGAAAAATATTTATAACATTGATGAAAACGATATTTGGTGGTCAGCTAGTGATATTGGTTGGATAGTAGGTCACTCTTATATTGTTTATGCCCCTTTATTTAAAGGTTGCACAACAGTACTATTTGAAGGGAAGCCTGTTGGCACACCAGACGCTGGAGCTTTTTGGAAAATTATTTCTGACTATAAAGTGAAATCTTTGTTTACAGCTCCAACAGCATTTAGAGCTATAAAGAAGGAGGATCCCGAGGGTAAATTTTTTTCTAAATATGATTTAAGTAAGTTTGAGAGTCTTTTTCTTGCGGGAGAACGTGCAGATCCAGATACAATCAAGTGGGCTGAAAATTTACTTAAAGTTCCAGTTATTGATCACTGGTGGCAAACTGAAACAAGCTGGGCGATAAGTTCAAATTGTACTGGAATTGAAATGATGAAAACTAAATATGGCTCAGCCTGTAAAGCTGTGCCTGGTTATAATGTAAAAGTGATAAAATCAGATCATACTTTAGCTAAACCAAATGAAATGGGAGATATAGTTGTCAAACTGCCATTGCCTCCAGGGACTTTTCCAACACTATGGAATGCTGACGAGCGATACAAAGAAAATTATATGTCAAACTATAGTGGTTACTATCAAACTTACGATGCAGGTCATATCGATGAAGATGGATACATTTGGATAATGTCTAGAACGGACGATATAATTAATGTTGCTGGTCATAGACTATCAACTGGTGCAATTGAGGAAGTTTTATCTGAACATCAGTCTGTGGCTGAATGTGCTGTTTTAGGAATTGCTGATAAACTTAAAGGACAACTGCCTATTGGTTTAGTTGTTTTAAAAGCTGGTGTAGACAAAAATCATGAAGATATATCGAGAGAATGTGTGCAAATGGTTAGAGAAAAAATCGGTCCGGTTGCAGCATTTAAAATCGTGATAGTAATCAAGAGACTTCCTAAAACAAGGTCAGGTAAAATTTTAAGAGGAACTATTAGAAAAATTGCTGATAATGAAAATTATAAAATGCCCCCAACTATTGATGATCCAGCAATTTTAGATGAAATAAAAGCTGATCTAAAAACAAATAATATTCTTAAATAGTGTTAAAAACATACTTATTTCTTATAGGTGCAATTTTTTGTGAAGTTGTAGGAACAATGTTATTACCTCTATCTCAAAATTTCACCAAATTATATCCAACTTTTGCATTAGCTGCTTTTTATTTGATTGCATTTTATCTACTAACTTTTGTTGTAAATAAATTACCTATTGCAATTGTTTATGCTACTTGGAGCGGTCTCGGGATATTCACTATTGCAATACTTGGAAATATCTTTTTTAAACAAGCATTACCTTGGCAAGCAATTATTGGATTATTCTTAATTATTGTAGGTGTTGTATTGGTAAATACTTTCACTGGTAAAATTAGCTAAATACTAATGGAGTTCCCTCAGGCTCTCCCTGTATTTGACCATTCTTCATTTTAATTTTTCCAGCTATTATAGTGGCCATTGGGGTCCCCTTAAATTCAAAACCATTAAAAGGGGACCAGCCACATTTACTCTCAATATTTTCATTTTTAATTTTAATTTTCTTATTCATGTCTACAACTGTAAAGTCAGCATCAAAACCTTCTTTAATAAAACCTTTATTTTTTATTCCAAAAATTTTTACCGGATTTTCACATACTAGATTAATTAATTGAGATAAAGATAATTTTCCATCATTAACATGTTGTAACATTACTGGCATCAAAGTTTGAACACCAGGCATTCCCGATGGTGAATTAGGATATTCTTTGTCTTTATTTATTTTAAGGTGTGGAGCATGATCAGATCCAATTGTGTCATTCAAATTATTTTTCACAGCATACCAGAATCTATCATAATGCGATTTATCTCTTATTGGGGGATTCATTTGAGCATATGTTCCAAGCTTGTCATAACAGTCAGGCGCATATATCGTCAAATGTTGAGGTGTAATTTCGAAAGTAATATTACCTTTATGTTGAGATAAAAAATCTATTTCTTGTTTAGTTGAAATATGAAGCACATGAGCTTTTTTATTATAACGCTTTGCAATTCTTACAATTCTTCTTGTCGACGACATTGCACATTCTTCACTTCGCCAAACTGGATGTGTGTGTACATCCCCATTTTTAATTAGTTTTTTATTAATTTCTAAAAGCGCCTCATCTTCTGAGTGCACCGCTACAATTTTAGAAGAATTTTGGAAGACTTTATCAATATCTTTTTCATCAGCTACTAAGAGATTCCCAGTAGAAGAACCGGCAAATAATTTAATACCACAACATCCCTCTAAGTTTTTTAATTCTGCTAATTGACTTACATTATCTGCAGTTGCTCCGAAATAAAAAGCATAGTTGCAATACATTCTATTTTTAGCAAGATCTAACTTTCTTTGAAACTCTTTGATATTTGAAGTTGGAGGATTTGTATTAGGCATTTCAAATACAGCTGTTATACCTCCTGCAACTGCAGCTCTACTTCCCGAATTAAGATCCTCAGTGTCAGTCGAGCCTGGCTCTCTAAAATGCGTTTGTGTGTCTATACAGCCAGGTAAAACTATTTGATTTTTTGCATCATAAACTACTTTAGCTTCCTCAGAAATTTCACCGATTTTAAATATTTTTCCCTCTTTAACAGCAATATCTTTATTTTTAAGTTTACCCTCAATATAGGATTGGCCATTTATTATTTTTAGATCTAACATTTACAAAAAAAGTTATTATATTAAAATTATGTATCAATCAAATACGAATAATAGTGTTTTTATACTAAAAGATAGATCCATACTTTATGTAAATGGTTCTGAGGCCCATGATTTTCTTCAAAACTTAATAAGTAACGACATAAATAAAGTTAAACATGACTTAAGTTGTTTCGCATCTTTATTAACTCCTCAGGGTAAATTTTTGTACGAATTCATAGTTATAAAACATAAATTAGGATATTTTATTGATTGTGATAAATCTCAATCAGAAGAAATACTTAAACAGCTTAATACTTATAAAATCAGATCAAAAGTCGAAATATTAGATTTAAGTAACGAGTTTGTTGTTGCAAGTTTTGGTTATGAAAAGTACTTGTCACTTGAAGGCTCTAAAGACATCCTAGGTTTCACCTTTAAATATAGAGAAGATCCAATTGTTTTAGATCCAAGAAATAAGAATTTAGGAGCAAGACTAATTATTAATTTAGAAAAATTATACTTATCTCTTAAAAAATTAGGTTTAAAAGATGACAATATTGAAGTTTATTACTCCAATTGTCATAAACTTGGCATAGTTCCAAAAAATCTAAATAAATTACAAAACAAATTATTTGGTATAGAGTGTAATTTTGAGGAACTCAATGGGATTGACTTCAAAAAGGGATGTTATGTTGGTCAAGAAAATACAGCAAGAATTAAATTAAAAAATAAACTTTCAAAAAGATTATTACCAATTCAAATTATTGACGGAAAGCTTTCAGAGGATGAAAAAATCTTTAATAATAATGTTGAAATTGGAAGAGTGCTAATTGATGAAAAATATCCATTTGCACTAATTAAATATTTAGATAAAAACTTTGAGAAAAATAAAATTATTAAAGGAAGTAATGGATCATTTAAAATTTTGATCCCAGATTGGCTTGATATTTGATATATGGTGCGGCCAGAGAGACTCGAACTCTCATGGATAAGATCCACACGGCCCTCAACCGTGCCTGTCTACCAATTTCAGCATGGCCGCAATTTGACCCACAATAAATCAATGACAAGAAGGTTTCAAATTGATAAATTTAGTTATGGAATTTTCTCAAGAAGTAAGAAAAGCTACAGATCCTATCTATAAGAAAATATCAAAGGTTATGCCTGAGATTGAATGGTTGGTTCACGCTCCTTATATTCATAAAATCAACAAATTAAAGAAGGAAAAAAATGCTGTCATTCTCGCCCATAACTATCAAACCCCAGAAATTTACCATGGCGTCGCAGATTTTTCTGCAGACTCATTAGCGTTAGCAGTTGAAGCTTCAAAAACTTCTGCAAAAATAATTGTAATGGCTGGAGTGCATTTTATGGCAGAGACAGCAAAATTAATGAATCCAAATAAAAAAGTTTTGTTACCTGATATGAAAGCTGGATGTTCACTATCATCTTCTATCACAGGAAAAGATGTGCGGCTATTGAAAAAAAAATATCCAGGTGTTCCAGTTGTATCATACGTTAACACATCTGCTGATGTGAAGGCCGAAACAGATGTGTGTTGTACATCTGCTAACGCAGTTAAAATTGTAAAATCGTTAGGTACTAAAAAAGTAATTTTTTTACCAGATGACTATCTGGCAAAATACGTAGCATCTCAAACTGATGTTGAGATTATTTCATGGAAAGGGATCTGTATTGTCCATGATCAATTTAATGAAAACGAAATTATCAATATAAGAAAAAATAATCCTGGTATAAAAATAATTGCCCACCCTGAATGTCCTCCTGAAGTTATTAAAGCAAGTGATTTTGCTGGATCAACCTCAGGTATGATTAATTATGTGAAAAATAATCAGCCAAAAAAAGTGATGATGGTTACCGAGTGCTCAATGAGTGATAATATTCAAGTGGAAAACCCTAATGTGGAGTTTATTAAACCGTGTAACTTATGCCCGCATATGAAAAAAATTACTTTACCAAAAATCCTAGAGTGTTTGGAGAATGAGACAGGTGAAATTGTAATGGACAAAGAGACAATAAATAAAGCAAGATTGTCAGTCGAAAAGATGGTTGCAATTGGTAGATAACATTTTGTGTCAAAAATAAAATTAAGTGAAACTTTTATCAAAGAAAGAGTTAAACTTGCTTTGGCTGAAGACTTGTTTCCTAATGGTGATATAACATCTAACTTACTTAGAAATAATAAAATTATTACAGCTAGAATACTATCAAATCAAAAAGCAATTATTGGTGGATTAGATTTTGTAAAATATACTTTTGCTCAAGTTGACGATAAGATTAAATTTATTGCTAAAAAAAAAGATGGTTCTCAGGTAAAAAAAAACTCTCTCGTTGCAACAATAAAAGGTAAAACTAAATCTATATTAATAGCTGAAAGAGTAGCTCTAAATTTCTTATCTCATATTTCTGGTATAGCTACTAAAACTAATGAATTTGTAAAGCTGGCAGGGAAAAAAAGTAAAATTTGTTGTACTAGAAAAACTATTCCTTTTATGAGGGTAATTCAAAAATATGGTGTTAAATTAGGTGGTGGAACTAATCATAGATTCAATCTAAGTGACGAATTTTTAGTTAAGGATAATCATATTGCTAATAATAATATCAAAGAAATAGTTTCTTTAGCAACTAAGAATAAAAAAGGAAAAAAAATTACAGTTGAGGTAGATAACTTAAGTCAGTTGAAAAAAATTATTGGAATGAAATTTGATGTTGTTTTGTTTGACAATATGAATATCAAAAATTTAAAAAAAGGAGTTCAGCTTGCTAAAAAATACCATAAAACTGAAGCCTCTGGAAATATAAATATTAAAAATATTAAATCAGTTGCTAAAACTGGGGTTGATAGAATTTCAGTTGGTAGTATTACTCACAGTGCGCCAGCGATCGATTTCAAAATTGATATTTAGACTACTAAATTTTTGTTTTTTTTAGTAATTCTGCTTGAGCTGCAGCTAGTCTTGCAATCGGAACCCTATAAGGTGAACAAGATACATAATGTAAACCAGCTAACGAGCAAAAATGAATACTGCTTGGATCACCTCCATGCTCTCCACAGATACCAAGTTTAATCTTTTTATTTTGTTTTTTTCCTTTTTCAACAGCAATTTTTACTAAATCTTTCACTCCATCATCTATTGACACAAAAGGATCTACAGTAAAAATTTTATTATCAATATAATCATTTAAAAATTTACCACTATCGTCTCTACTAATGCCAAAGGTGGTTTGGGTTAAATCATTTGTACCAAAACTAAAAAACTCAGCGTGTTTTGCAATATCTTTAGCTTTGATAGCTGCTCTTGGTAATTCAATCATAGTGCCAACTAAAAAATTAATTTTAGTTTTGTTTTCCTCTTGTACTTTTTTTGCTGTATTGATTACAAGATCTTTCATAATTCTTATTTCAGCCTCGGTAGAAACTAATGGAATCATTATTTCAGGATAAGCTGACTTTTTCTTTGTCTTTTTCAGTTCGCATAATGCCTCAAAAATTGCTCTGCATTGCATTTCATATATTTCAGGAAATGAAATGCCTAGTCTACAACCTCTATGTCCTAACATGGGATTTTGCTCATGGAGATCATGTATTCTTGACTTAACCTCCTTTGTATCTGTACCAACAACATTCGCAACTTCTGAAATTTCTTTATCTGATTTTGGTAAAAACTCATGGAGGGGAGGATCCAATAATCTAACGTTTACCGGAAGATCATACATTATTTTAAATAATTCTATAAAATCTTTTTTTTGATGTGGTAATAATTTTGCTAAAGCCTTAGCTCTATCATCCTGAGTTTTAGATAAAATCATTTCTCTAACAGACAGAATTCTCTCTTCATCAAAAAACATATGTTCTGTTCTACAAAGACCTATTCCCTCAGCTCCAAATTCTCTTGCAGTTTTAGTGTCTACCGGTGTTTCAGAATTAGTTCTTACTTTTAATTTTCTTATTTTGTCAGCCCAATTCATCAATTTGGAAAAATCGCCTGAGATTTCTGGTTTTACAGTTGGGACACTTCCTAAAATGACTCTTCCAGTAGATCCATCTATAGTAATTATATCTCCTTCTTTAACTTGAATTGATTTAGTTTTAAAAAATTTTTGATCATAATTGATATCAATTTCACTTGAACCAGAGACACAAGGTCTTCCCATGCCTCTCGCGACTACAGCTGCATGACTTGTCATTCCTCCTCTTGCAGTCAAAATTCCTTTAGCTGCATGCATACCCTGAATATCCTCAGGTGAGGTTTCTATTCTCACCAAAATAGTATCTTGCATCATATCATTTAATCTCTCTGCTTCTTGAGAGGAAAACACCACTTTACCACTAGCAGCACCTGGGGAAGCAGGTAAACCATTTGCTATAACCTCTATAGAGCTTTTCTCATCTAAGGTTGGATGCAATAATGTATCTAATGAATTTGGGTCAATTCTAAGTACAGCATCATTTTTTGAAATCAATTTTTCCTTCACCATATCAACCGCAATTTTAACTGCTGATTTAGAAGTTCTTTTGCCTGATCTTGTCTGCAATATCCAAAGTTTATTATTTTCAACAGTAAATTCAACGTCTTGCATATCTTTGTAATGTTCCTCTAGTTTTTTCAAAATTTTGAAAAGTTCTTTGTAAACTTTTGGCATAGACTCCTCCATCGAGTCATCTTTGACATTTGCCTCTTTCCTTGCTTTTTTTGTTATGTATTGTGGTGTCCTTGTTCCGGCTACTACATCTTCACCTTGAGCATTTATTAAGTATTCTCCATAAATATTATTTGTTCCATCAGAAGGATTTCTTGTAAAAACAACTCCTGTCGCACAATCATTTCCCATATTTCCAAAAACCATTGACTGAACATTTACTGCTGTCCCCCATTCGGCAGGTATTTGATTTAACTTTCTATAAACCTTTGCCCTCTTACTTTCCCATGATAGGAACACTGCATGGATTGCTCCTAGCAATTGATCATATACATCTTGTGGAAAATTTTTTTTGGTTTTTTCCTTAATTATATTTTTAAAATCATTAATTAAACCGTCCCAATCTTTTTCATCTAGTTCAGTATCTAATAAGACACCCTTGGTTAATTTATAATTTTCAATTAACTCCTCAAAATGATAACTCTCAATACCTAATACAACATTACCATACATTTGAATAAATCGTCTGTAACTATCTTTAGCAAATCTTCCATTTGAAGTTTTTTTCGATAGTGCAATTACTGTTTTGTCATTAAGTCCGAGGTTTAGTATCGTATCCATCATACCTGGCATCGAAACTCTCGCTCCAGATCTTACTGATAGTAAAAGAGGATTTTTTAAGTCACCGAATTTTTTTTTTACTTTGTTTTCAATTATTTTTAACTCACTTTTAATATCTTTTATAATTTTTTTATTTAACTTTTTATTATCTTTATAAAAAATTTCACAAACTTTTGTTGAAATTGTAAATCCTGGTGGCACTGGAAGTCCCATCCTTCCCATTGCTGATAAGTTTGCACCCTTGCCACCTAAAAAATTTTTTGGGGTTTTAATTTTTTTTATATCTTTTGAATTAAAATTTAATATTAATTTACTCATTATTTGTTTTTAATAATTGAAAATTTATAAAATTTTGAAATGTTTTACATAACATATTTAAAAGTTCCAATCGGTTTTTTCTCAAATTTTCATTTTCTTCACTCACTTTGACATTATCAAAAAAATCAAAAACTTCTTTCTTAGCTCCTGCTAGAAGTGTTAGAGAGTGTTCATAATCCTCATCGTGATCAATATTTAAATAATATTTTTTTATCTCATTTATCTTAAAAAAAAGGTTTTTTTCAAAATCATTTTTAAATAAACCAGAGTCAGTTGAATTAGTTATTTCAACAACTTTATTTTTCATTTCACTCTCAAGAATATTTGAAGCTCTTTTATAACAAGAAGTTATATCTATTCCTACTTGATTATTAATAATTTTATTTAAGCTTTTTGCTTTTTCAAAAGATGAGGATAATTTATTTAGTTTAAAAGAGCTAATCGTAGCATCAATTATATCATGACGAATTTCTTTTTGTTTTAAATAAAATTTAAATCTATCTTTTAAAAAATTTATCAATTTTTTATTTAAATCATTGCTTAAGAAATTGTATCCTTGTTCTTGATATAAACTTGAAGAATAATTTAATAAATCATGAATTTTAAAATCTTTCTTGTTTTCAATAACTGTTCTAATGACGCCTAGCGCAACTCTTCTAAGTGCAAATGGATCTTTTGAACCAGTTGGAATTTCATTAATTCCAAAAAAACCAACTAAAGTATCAATCTTATCTGTAATTGATAAAGCTACACTATATGGTTTTTTTGGAACCTTAGATTTTAAACCTATTGGTAGATATTGTTCTGAAATTGCTAATGATATTTCTTTATCAAATCCTTGGTGACTAGAAAAATATCCTCCCATAATTCCTTGAAGTTCTGGAAATTCTCTAACAAGATCTGATGTCAAATCAGTTTTACAAATTGATGCTGATAACTCTACTTTTTCTTTACTAATTAAAAGCTCATCTGAAACTACTCCTCCTAATTTTCTCATCCGTTGGACTTTGTCAAAATATGTACCAAGTCTCTTAAAAAAACTTACTGATTTAAGTTCTGACACTTTTTTTACTAAATTTTGAGTTTTATTTTTATTCCAAAAAAATTCGGCGTCATTTAGTCTTGCATCAATTACTCTTTCATTTCCCATTTTTATTAACCCTTTTTGATCTTTTTTATTTGAAATAATTAAAAACTCATTGGTGATCTCATTTTTTTTATTAAAAGTGGGAAAATATTTTTGATGAGATTGCATAGTCAAAACCAAAATTTCTTTTGGTATTGATAAAAATTTTTTATCAAAATTACATAATAAAATATTTGGATTTTCAACCAAATTCACCACTTCATCTAATAATTTAATATCATCATTGATAATTAAGCTTCTTTTATTTAAAAATTTCTCAAATTCTTTATTAATAAATTCTTTTCTTTTGTTTTGATCTATAATGGTTCCCTTGTCATTGAAATATTTTTCGTAAGATTTAAAATTTAAAAATACTTTCTTTTTATCCTCAAAATCTTTATCAATAAAAGTGGAATTTGAAGACAATATATGATGGAATTTGAAGCGAACTTCTTTTTTGTCATAAATTGATAATATAGATTTCAGTGGCCTTCCCCAATGTAGATTAAATTCACCCCATTTCATTGATTTTTTCCATTGATAATTATCTAATAATTTTGGAATAAACTCTGCTAACAAATCATGAGTTTTGAGTGTTTTTGATTTAGTTTTATAAAAGTAAAACTCACCTTTTTCAATTTTTTTTTTAAATATATTTTTAAATTCTAAATTATTAGATTTTAAAAAACCTTCTAGTGCTTGTTCAGAAGAATCAGTTTTTGGTCCCCGTATTTCATTAGATAAAATTTTTATTTCTTTATCTAAACCCTCAAATACTACAACTAATCTATTAGGAGTAGATAAAGAAAAATTTTTTTTTGACTTAATCCCTTTATCAAGAAAAAATTTTTGAAATTCCTCTAAAATTTTTTCACGGAAATCTCTTTGAAGACTAGATGGAATTTCTTCACTGAATAATTCTAAAAAAAACTCTGCCATTTTAAATTTGGGAGTTAATCCAGATTGTGGCAGTAGATTTTGTAATTTCTCTTATTCTGCCAATATATTCTGCTCTTTGAGCAACACTAATCACACCTCTAGCATCCAATATATTGAAAATATGACTAGCTTTTAAGCATTGATCATAAGCAGGTAGAGATATTTTTTTTTCAACCAAAGATTTTGCCTCACTTTCAAACATTTCAAACATTTTAAAAAGGTTTTTTGTGTTAGCGTGATCAAAATTATAAGCAGAAAATTCTTTTTCTGATTGATGAAAAACTTCTTCGTATTTTATTTTTTCATTGTTCCAGATTAAATCATAAACATTTTTTTTTTGTTGAGTAAACATACAAATTCTTTCTAAACCATATGTTATTTCAACTGAAATGGGTTTGCATTCGAAGCCTGCCATTTGTTGAAAATATGTAAATTGTGAGATTTCCATACCATCACACCAAACTTCCCACCCCAAGCCTGCTGCACCTAATGTTGGGCTTTCCCAATCATCTTCTACAAATCTAACGTCATGATTTTTATGATCAATACCAATTGTTGATAAGCTTTTTAAATAAAGTTTTTTGATATTTATTGGAGAAGGTTTTATTATTACTTGAAATTGGTAATAATGTTGAAGTCTATTTGGATTATTTCCATATCTACCATCTGTTGGCCTTCTTGAAGGTTGTACGTATGCTGCTTTCCACGGTTTGGGTCCAAGAGATCTCAAAGTAGTTGCAGGATGAAATGTGCCAGCTCCTACTTCCATGTCGTAAGGTTGTAAAATTATACACCCATTTTTACTCCAAAATTTTTGTAAGTTAAAAATTGTGTCTTGAAATGATTTAAATTTGACTTTATTAGTTTTAATTTTTTTTTTTGGCATTTATAAACCAAATTTTTGCCATAAGGCTCTTTCTTCTATAATGTTAGCAATATTATCAACTTGACTATCTAAAGAAGAAGATAATTTTTTTGCTAAAAAACTCTTTGGTTTTTCTAATTTTTTAATTGATATATTTTCACCAAATTTCTCTCTTAAAATTTGCTCAGCGTTACCAATGCCATCTATAAGTCCTAATTTTAGTGATGCTGATCCAGACCAAAATTCTCCAGTGAAAATATTATTTTTTTCTGGGTCTACAAGCTTGTCTCTTCTGCTTTTTTTAACTAGATTAATAAAATCTGAATGAAGTTCTAGCTGTAACTTTTTAATTCTTTCAATATCCTCTTGTTTTTCCTCTTTAAAAGGATCTAAGGTGCTCTTATTTTTTCCAGCAGTATAAACTCTTCTTTGAATACCTATTTTTTTTATTGCATCTTGAAAACCAAAAGATGCGGAGATGACACCAATCGAGCCAATTATAGAACTTGAATTAGCGTAAATCTCATCTCCAGCACAAGCGATTAAATATCCGCCAGACGCAGCAACATCTTCAGCGAAAATTATAACCTTTTTTTTATTCTTTTTTGCCAACTGTCTAATATAATCATGAATTAAGTGAGATTGAACTGGAGATCCACCTGGAGAGTTAATTGATATAGCAATAATTTCTGCTTTTTTAAACGAGAAAGCCTTTTTAATAATTTCTTGTTGGCCAGCAAAATCAATACCTTGTTTAAATCTGCCAGCAGACCCAATTACACCAGTCAGTCTTATATGGGGTATTACAATTTTTTTTTTAAAAAAAGAAAACATTTAAATCCTTATAGAATTTTTTAATAGATATATAAAGACACCTTATAATTGAAGATTTGGGTGCGTCAATTGATAAGTAATAAAAATAATCTTATTATACTACTTTGTAGTCATAAATGGGAACTGTAATTCAGCTTAAAAATGAAATTAATAATTCTTATTTTCAATTGAAAGACTCAGTTGAAGATAAATTATTACTAGTTGAGGAAAAAATTAAATCAAAATTATCAAGTAAAGTGGAATTGGTCCAGAAAATGACTGATTACCATTTAGACACTGGTGGTAAAAGACTTAGAGCATTATTGACTTTAGGCTCTGCTAAAATGTGTGGATATTTGAAAGGAACAAGAGACATTAATCTTGCAGCGTGTGTAGAGTTGATCCACGCTGCAACTTTAATGCATGATGACGTTATTGATAACGGCTCCGTAAGGAGGGGAAAAAAAACTTTGAATAAGATTTGGAACAATCATTCATCAGTTTTAATCGGAGACTATTTACTAAGTAGATGTTTTGAAATGATGGTAGAAGATGGTAATTTAGAAGTTTTAAAATTACTTTCCTCAACATCATCAAAGATTGCTCAAGGAGAAATATTACAACTTCAGCATAAAGGTGAGGTTGATATGTTGGAAGAGACATATTTGAAAATAATATCTGCAAAAACAGCTGAATTATTTGCGGCTGCTACAAAAGTAGGAGCCATTTTATCAGATGTTAAAACAAGAGAAAAAGAGGCTTTAGAGTTTTATGGACGAAACTTAGGCCTTACATTTCAAATAGCTGATGACACTTTAGATTATAATTCAGAAATTAAACTGTTTGGAAAAAAAATTGGCCAAGATTTTTTTGAAGGAAAAATTACACTTCCTATCATCATATTATTTCAAAAAGCTAAACCTCAAGAAAAAGAAAAGTTAAAAAATATTTTTTCAAAAAAATTAAGAAATGAATTTGACTTGGACTATACACTGTCGCTTATTAAAAAATATCATATAATCCCTGCATGTTATCAGAAAGCACAACATTATATCAATTTAGCATCCAACTCCTTATCAATATTTAATAATTGTAAACAAAAAAAAATTCTTGAGGATTTAACATCTTTTAGCTTATCAAGAAATTTTTAAGGGCTTAGAAGTTTCTTAACCCAGATATTGTTCTCATCTGAAATATACTTTAGTCTTTCGTGAATTCTATTTTCACCATCTAACCAAAATTCGATACTAGATGGTTTTAAACGCCATCCAGACCAATGACTAGGTCTTGGCACATTTTTTTTGTCATTATATTTTTTTCTAAAGATTTCCATATTTTCCAAAAGTTCACTTCTATTTTCTAAAAAACTACTTTGCTTAGAAGCCCAAGCTCCTATCCTGCTTTCATATGCTCTGGAATTATAATAATCATCTGCTGTTTTATTATCTACAAGCTTTAAAGTACCTACAATCCTAATTTGTCTTAATAAACTTTTCCAATGAAAACACATGGATGCATTTGGATTTTTTTTGAGCTCTTCACCTTTTTGACTATTTAAATTAGTATAAAAAACAAATCCATTTTTATCAAAACCTTTCAGCAGAACCATTCTTACAGATGGTATCCCTTCCTTACTCGCTGTTCCTAGAGCTAAAGCGTTTGGGTCATTAATTTCTTTCTTTTTTGCCTCACTAAACCATTTTTCAAATAATTCAAATGGATCATCGAGATCTAGGAAGCATTTATCAAGCCCTAATGAGTTTTTTTGATTCATAATTTTAACAAAATAATCTATACATTATAAATAATGTCATTTAATACTTTTGGAAAGCTATTTCGTTTCACTACTTGGGGAGAATCCCATGGTGCTGCTATTGGCTGCATAGTTGATGGTTGTCCTCCATTAATACCAATAAGTGAGATAGATATTCAAAAAGAGTTAAATAAGAGAAAACCAGGTCAATCAAAATTCACGACGCAAAGAAAGGAAAGCGACAAAGTTAATATTTTGTCTGGTGTATTTGAAGGTAAAACAACAGGAACTCCAATATCACTTATAATTTATAATGAAGACATGCGTTCAAAAGATTATAATGATATAAAAGACAAATTTAGACCTGGTCATGCAGATTTTACTTACTTCAAAAAATATGGAATAAGAGATTATAGAGGGGGTGGAAGATCCTCTGCCAGAGAAACAGCTGCCAGAGTTGCAGCTGGAGCGATAGCTAAGAAAGTTTTAGAAAAAAAACTTAGCAAAAAATTTAAAATCTCAGGAGCAGTTACACAATTAGGAATTCTGGGATGTGATACATCAAAATGGGATGATAAAATAATAAAAAAAAATCCCTTTTTTTGTCCTGACAAATCCATGTTAAAATTATGGGAAAAATATTTATTAAGTGTAAGGAAAGCTGGATCTTCATGTGGCGCTATTATTGAGATCAGAGCTAACGGGATACCGTCAGGTCTCGGTGCACCTATATACTCAAAATTAGACTCAGACATAGCCTCAGCAATGATGAGTATTAATGCTGTTAAAGGAGTAAATATAGGATCTGGGATGAACTCAGCTCTACTCTCAGGTGAAGAAAATTCTGATGAGATATCGCAAAATAAAAAAAATTTAAAATTTAAAACTAATAATGCTGGTGGTATATTAGGCGGTATTTCATCTGGTCAAGAAATAATAGTTTCATTTGCTGTTAAACCAACATCATCAATACTTAAAAGTAGAAAAACCATAAATAAATTTGGAAAAAATACAACAATTTCTGTTAAAGGAAGACATGATCCGTGCGTAGGTATTAGAGCCGTTCCCATTGGAGAGGCTATGCTTTCTTGTGTTTTATTAGATCATTACTTAATGAATAAAGCTCAGTGCGATTAAATTAATTATTTTTTTTTTGCAAAATGATATTTGAATTCAATACGTCCAAAACTTTCTCTTCAATTGAGGAGCTATCTAAATTAGCAATTTTATACATATTCTCTGGAGTATCTTGATCGATAAAAATATCTGGTAGTGTCATTGATCTGAATTTCAAATCATTATCCATTAATCCCTTCTTAGATAAAAAATTGACTACATGAGAGCCAAAACCTCCTATTGATCCCTCCTCAATTGTCATTATCGCTTCATGTGTCGTTGCTAGTTGCCAAATAAGATTTTCATCTAAAGGTTTTGCAAATCTAGCATCTACAATAGTTATATTTACTCCTTTTTTTTTTAGATTTTCTGATGCTTTTAAAGTTTCATTTAATCTTGCTCCAAAATTTAAGATAGCTAATTTTTTTCCATCTTGAATGATTTTAGATTTTCCAATTTCAATCTTTTCATCAATTGAAGGTAAAATTGAGCCAATTCCAGTTCCTCTTGGATATCTAAATGCCGATGGTCGATCATTTATTTCTGTTGAAGTATTAATCATTCTCACTAGCTCAGACTCATCACTGGCTGCCATAACTATAAAATTTGGCAATGTAGTTAAATAAGTTGTGTCAAAACTTCCAGCATGAGTAGGTCCATCTGCTCCAACAAGTCCAGCTCTATCAATTGCAAATCTAACAGGCAAACTTTGAATTGCAACATCATGAACAACTTGATCATATGCTCTTTGCAAAAATGTAGAATAAATTGCAGCGTAAGGTTTAAAATTTTCAGTAGCTAAACCTGCTGCAAAAGTAACTGCATGTTGCTCTGCAATACCTACATCAAAAGATCTATCTGGAAATTCCTTGCGAAATATATCAAGACCTGTTCCGCCAGGCATTGCAGCTGTAATAGCAACAATTTTACTATCTTTTTTAGCGTGTTTGACAAGTGTTTCAGCAAATACTTTGGTATATGAAGGAAGTTTGCTAGAACCTTTTAGTTGCTCTCCAGTTTTTACATTAAATTTAGAAACACCATGAAAATTATCTTTTGCATCCTCTGCAAATGTATAGCCTTTGCCTTTTTTTGTTTTAATATGAATAAGTATTGGCCCTTCGTGTTTAGAATCTCGTGCATTTTTCAAAATTGGAATTAAAGAATTTAAGTCGTGACCATCGATTGGTCCGATATAATAAAATCCTAAGGAACTAAACAGTGTTCCTCCTGTAACTGCCGATCTAAGTAAATCTTCTGCTTTACCAGCCTTAGCGCTGAATCTTTTTGAAAATGCAGATGTAATAAGTTTTATGGTTTCTCTCAGACTAAAATAAATTTTGCCAGAAAATATCTTAGCAAGATAAGTACTCATAGCTCCAACGGGTCTTGCAATAGACATGTCGTTATCATTTAGTATAACAATCATTTTTGTTTTAGAGGCTCCTGCGTTATTCATAGCCTCATATGCCATACCAGCACTAATTGCACCATCACCGATAACTGCAATTACATTATCTGCTTTATTTGAGAGTTTATTTGCCTCTGCTATACCCAAGGCTGAGGAAATTGAGGTTGAGCTATGAGCAGCACCAAAAGTATCATACTCGCTTTCAGATCTTTTTGTAAAACCTGACAATCCTCCTCCTTGTCTTAAAGTTCTCATTCTCTCTTTTCTTCCTGTTAAAATCTTATGAGGGTAGCATTGGTGTCCCACATCCCAAATGAGTTTGTCTTTCGGTGTATTAAAAATATAATGGAGGGCTACACTCAACTCTACCACACCAAGACTTGCTCCCAAATGACCTCCTGTAACAGAAACTACATCGATTACTTCTTCTCTTAATTCGTCTGCAACTTTTTGTAGTTTCGAATCTGGTATCTTTTTTAAGTCTGTTGGAAAGTTTATCTTATCTAAAAATTCGTATTTATTTTTCATTTTTTTCTATCTAAAATATATTTTAAAGTTTCAGAAATATTTTTTGAACTTGATCCATATTTTTCTATTTTATTATTTATCTTTAAAATTAATTTATTAGCATATTTAATAGTATTTTTATACCCGAGTAAACTGATTAAAGTTGCTTTGCCTCTTTTTTTATCTTTACCAGTTTTTTTTCCAGCAGTATTTAAACTTCCCTTATGATCAATCAAATCATCTGCAACCTGAAATAATAAACCAATATCTGCACCGATTTTTTCAAATTTATTAATCTCATTTTTACCTTTTCTTTTTAAAATTAATGGTGCAACACAACAAAAACTAAAAAGTTTTCCTGTTTTTTTTATTTCCATTTCGATAATTTTACGTTGTGAGATCTTTTTTTTTTCATAATTTAAATCTAAATATTGGCCACCTGCTATACCTAAATGTCCTGAACTTTCAGAAATTTTATTTATTAAAGCAATTTTAATTTTTTCAGGGATATTTAAGTCATTATGACTTAAAATTTCAAAAGCCATAGTTAGAAGTGAGTTACCCGCGAGAACTGCGGTCGACTCGCCAAATTTAATATGCGTAGCTGGTTTACCTCTTCTAATTGAGTCATTATCCATACAAGGTAAATCGTCATGAATTAGAGAATACGCATGAATACACTCAACTGCTGATCCAATAATGATTAGCGATTTATAATTAATTTTAAATAATGAACCAATATCTATTAAAATTTTTGACCTTATTTTCTTACCTTTTGAGAATAGCCCATACTTCATAGGCACAATTAAAGCAGACTTTTTTTGTTTTTTGATAAATTTTTTTAAAAAAAAATTTGTATCATTTGCAATTCTATTTAATTTTTTAATCATTTTTTTTTGTAATTATTCTTGAAATTTTCTCTTTTGTATTAACGTTTATGTCTTTAATGTTTTTTTGAAATTTTTTTTCAATAATATTGTTGAGTTTTAATAATTTATGGTATTTTTCAATCGAGGTCTCTAAATTTTTTTGATTTTCAAGATCCTCTATTACTTTATTAGCTTCATGGGTCAATTCTTCAAGAGATAAAGAATTATAATCGTTTGGTAAAATTTTATCTTTCATATATTACTTTCAGATAATACATGAAAATTAATCTTACAAATATTAAAAAAGCAAAAAAATTGCTTAAAAGTAATGAGTGTGTGGCTATTCCTACAGAAACAGTTTATGGGCTAGCAGGTAATGCTTATTCAGATATTGCTTGTAAGAAAATATTTACTCTAAAAAAAAGACCAAAAAATAACCCATTAATAGTTCATTATCATGACCTCAAACAATTAAATAACGACTGTAATTACAATGATTCTTTTTTAAAACTGTATAAAAAATTTTGTCCAGGACCAATTACATTTATTTTAAATCTTAAAAAAAATACGAAGATATCTAAAATTGCAACAAATTATAAAAAAACTTTAGCTATAAGATTTCCTAATCACAAAATTACAAAAAGATTATTAAAAATTATAGATTTTCCTCTAGCTGCCCCCAGTGCAAACCTATCTTCAAAAGTCAGTGCCGTGACCTCATCTGATGTCAGAGAAGATTTTGGAAAAAAAATAAAATATGTTCTTGAGGGTGGTAAATCATCTCTTGGTTTAGAGTCAACAATAATTGATCTAAGAAATAAACCAAAGATATTAAGATTAGGTTCAATGGAAATTTCAATTATTAAAAATGCGTTAAAGAAAAAAATTTATTTAAATAACAATCCCCCAAAAATTTATTCTCCTGGACAACTGAAACTTCATTACTCTCCTGGAATACCCATTAGACTTAACGCCAAGAAGAGTAGAATTAACGAAGCATATTTATTAATTAAGAAAAAGAAAAAAACTCAAATTAATCATTTCTTTTTATCCAAAAATGGAAATTTAAAAGAAGCTGCGAAAAATTTATATAGTTTATTAAGAAAAATAAAAAAAGATAATTACCGATCAATTGCAGTTGATAAAATCCCTAACAAAGGAATAGGAAGAACAATAAATGATAGATTAATAAGGGCAGCGAAATTTAGATGACTAGTCCACTTGAAGTATTTCGATTAACAAAAAATTACGAGAGTAAAGAGGCTGTTAAAAATATATCTTTTAAAGTAAATAAAAATCAAATAATGGGAATTCTTGGTCCTAATGGATGTGGTAAAACAACAACAATTGGAATGATTTTAGGATTACTAAAACCCTCCAGTGGGAAAGTTCTAATTAATGGAATTGAAATCGAAAATAGAAGAGTTGAGTTATTAAATAATATAAATTTTATCTCTCCATATATTGAGTTACCAAAAAAATTAACTGTTAGGCAAAATCTGGAAGTTTATGGAAGATTATATGATGTAAAAAATCTTAAAATAAAAATTGAAAGTATTTCAGAAAAACTAAGATTAAACACAATTTTAAATAAGATTACTGGTGAACTTTCTTCAGGTCAGAAAAATAGAGTCAGCTTAGCGAAATCGATTATAAATGATCCATCAGTATTATTACTTGACGAACCTACTGCATCCCTTGATCCTGAAACAGGAGATTTTGTAAGAAGCTTTTTGGAAGATTATCAAAAAGAAAAAAAAGCATCTATTTTACTTGCTTCTCATAATATGACCGAAGTGGAAAGATTATGTTCATTCGTGCTAATGATGAATGATGGCATTATCATCGATAAAGGAAGTCCAAATGACTTAATTATTAAACATGGTAGAAAAAATATGGAAGAAGTTTTTTTAGAACTTAATAGAGAGAAAATATGAACTTAAATAAAATGTATGGTCTTTTTTTAAGACATTTTTATCTAATTAAAAGTTCTTTGCCTCGAGTTTTAGATCTAATTTATTGGCCGACAATACAGATTATTCTCTGGGGTTTTATCTCAAAATTCTTTTCTATTTATAGCGATTATTACAATAATGCTATTGGAGTAATTCTTACGTGTGCAATACTTTATGATATTCTATTTAGATCGAGCATAAGTTTCAATATGCTTTTTTTAGAGGAAATTTGGAGTAGAAATTTTACAAATTTATTCATTGCGCCTTTAAAGATAAAAGAAATAATTTTATCTCTTATTTTTACAGCTTTGATAAGGACACTTATTGGATTAGTGCCTGCAATACTCCTAACCTCGCCATTATTTGGTATTTCAATATTGAAACTTGGATTTCCATTACTTTTATTATTTTTAAGTCTTTACATTTTTGGAATAACATTAGGTCTATTTGTAAGTGCTGGACTAATTAGATTTGGCCCCGCGTTTGAAAATATCGCATGGTCATCTCTATTTTTACTAGCCCCTTTAGGTTGTATATATTATCCTTTAGAAATTCTTCCTAATTTTTTTCAAATTATAGCTAAAGGACTACCTTTAGTTTATATCTTTGATGAAGCAAGAAATATCCTTCTAAACGATTTTGTTAATTACCAAAATTTAAGAATAGCATATTTATTAAATCTGGCTTATTTAGCTGGTGGTATAGGTTTATTTTATTTTTCTTTTTTAAAAGCTCGCATAAAAGGAACTTTGATAAATATGGGTGAATAGAATGGTGCGTCTGCTAGGAGTCGAACCCAGAACCTCCTGATCCGAAGTCAGGCGCTCTATCCAGTTGAGCTACAGACGCATATAATATTAATATAACATTTTATGAAAAAAAAAATAAATTTGATTGTTAAAGACTCTGATAAAGACTTTCGCATAGATGTTTTTTTAAGTAAAAAAGAGAGCGGTATAAGCAGGACAAGAGTTAAAAATTTAATCCTAAACGGAAAATTAAGATTAAACGATAAAGTCCTATTAGACCCCTCAAAAAAAATCTCAGCTGGTGATGTTATAGAATTATCAATTCCTGAACCACAAAAAACTTCCCTAAAACCTTACAATTACAAGCTAGACATAATTTATGAGGATACAGATCTTATGATTCTAAACAAACCAGCTGGAATTGTAATACATCCAGGTGCAGGGAATTTCGACAAAACAATAGTTAATGCATTAGTTAGTTACAATAAGAATTCTCTATCAAGTGTTGGTGATAAATTAAGACCCGGAATTGTACATAGATTAGATAAAAATACATCTGGTTTAATTGTAATAGCAAAAAATAATCAAGCTCATGAAAATCTTTCTCTTCAATTTAGTAATCACTCTATTAAGAGAATTTATCAATTATTGATATGGGGAAAAATTAGACCCTCAAAAGGAAAAATTGAAACACTAATTGTAAGAAGCTCTAAAAATAGGCAAATGATGGAAGTAAATAAAACTAAGGGAAAAAAAGCAATCACAAATTATGAAACTATAGAAATTTTTGAAAATAAAAATATTCCAACTTTTAGTTTATTAGAATGTAAATTAGAGACTGGAAGAACTCACCAGATCAGGGTGCATATGAATTATCTTGGCCATAGTATTGTTGGTGATAATCTATATAAAAAAAGATATAAAAGAATTAAAAATATCAACATCTCTCTAGAAAAAAAATTGACCTATCTTAACAGGCAATTTCTCCATGCTAAAACAATTGGATTTGTTCACCCTAAAAAAAAAAAAGAGATGACTTTTAACTCAATTTTACCAAAAGAGCTTGAAATAATTCTTAAAATGCTAAGAAACTCAAGCAAATAAAATATTGAAAAAAAATTAAAATTAATTAGATAAATTGTCTATGAGTACAACATTTAACAGTAATCTTCCTATAATTTCTAGTGAAGGTGGATTGTCAACATATTTGGAGCAAATTAAAAAATTTCCAATGCTAGATGCTGAAGAAGAATATATGCTTGCAAAAAATTGGAAAACAACAGGTAATATAAAATCTGCTGAAAAGCTTGTGACAAGTCATCTTAGATTAGTAGCAAAAATTGCCATGGGTTATAAAGGTTACGGTTTACCTGTAAATGAGATGATCTCAGAGGGAAATATAGGTTTGATGCAAGCAGTAAAAAAGTTCGAACCTGAAAAGGGATTTAGACTTGCTACGTATGCGATGTGGTGGATAAAAGCATCTATACAAGAATATATTTTAAGATCATGGAGCTTAGTTAAAATTGGTACGACGAGTGCCCAAAAAAAATTATTTTTCAATCTAAAAAAATTAAAAAATCAAATTGCTCCACAATCCGAGGGAGACTTGAAAAATGAGCATGTAGATCTAATAGCAAATAAACTTGATGTTAGTAAAGATGAAGTTGTGTCAATGAACCGTAGACTTTCGGGTAAAGAGTTTTCGCTGAATGCTCAAGTGGGTGAAGATGGAGATGAGTGGCAGGATTGGCTTGTGGATAAAGAATTAGATCACGATTTAAAATTTGCTCATCAAGAGGAAATGGAACAAAGAAAAGACCTGTTAAAAAATTCAATTCAGGTTTTAAATAACAGGGAAAGAGAAATATTATATTCTAGAAGACTAAATGATAATCCTGATACTCTTGAAGATTTAAGCAAAAAATATAAGATTAGCAGAGAAAGAGTGAGACAAATTGAAAATAAAGCTTTTGAAAAACTTCAAAAACATATGTTGTTGTTAGCTAAATCAAAAAATTTATTGCCTGTGAACTAGATTTCAAAAGGATTTTCAATTAAAATAGTATCTTTTCTTTCTGGACTAGTAGAAATACTTGAGATTTTTGTTTCAATAAAATCCTCTACTGCAAAAATATATTTTTTTGCATTTTCTGGTAGTTCATCAAAATTTTTAATTCCTTTAGTAGACTCTTTCCATCCTAAAAAAGTTTTATAAATTGGTTTTATCTTTAATTGATCTTCAACCGCTGCAGGTAAATAGTTGATCTTTTTTCCATCAAGTTCATACTCAACACACATTTTGATTTCATCCAATTCATCAAGAACATCTAATTTCGTTAAAGCAATACCACTTATACCAGATATTTTAATTGATTGCCTCACCAAAACACCATCAAACCAACCACACCTTCTTTTGCGACTTGTAACTGTGCCAAACTCTTTACCCCTTTCACCTAATAATTCACCTATTTCATTCTTTAATTCCGTTGGAAATGGTCCTTCACCTACCCTAGTAGTGTATGCTTTAGTTATACCTAAAACGTAATTTATTGAATTTGGTCCACAACCAGACCCTGTAGCAGCACTTGAAGCTACCGTATTAGAAGAAGTAACGAAGGGATATGTACCATGATCTACATCAAGCAAAATCCCTTGAGCTCCTTCAAAAAGGATTTTCATTTTTTTTCTTTTGAATTTATCTATTTTTAGCCACACCGGATGTGAGAATTTCAGAATTTTAGGTGCTATATTAAGTAATTCTTCTTTTAATTTTTCTTTTTCAAAAATTTTTTTTCCTAATCCTTTTCTTATTGCATTGTGGTGCTCTAAAACCACCCCAAGTCTTTGATCTAAGTTTTTTTCAGATCTTAAATCCATCACTCTAATTGATCTTCTTCCTACCTTATCCTCGTAAGCAGGTCCAATACCTCTTCTAGTTGTTCCAATTTTTCCCTTACCCGCTGCATCTTCTCTTATTTCGTCCATTTCTCTATGAAAAGGTAAAATTAAATTTGCTGACTCAGAAATCATAAAATTCTCAGATGTAATTGTAACACCTTTAGATGTAATTTCTTCAATCTCCTCTAATAATGCCCAGGGATCGACTACAACACCATTACCAATAACTGAAATTTTATTTTTTCGAACAATTCCTGATGGTAATAATCTTAACTTGTATGTAATACCATCTATCACAAGAGTATGACCAGCATTGTGTCCACCTTGGAATCTTACAACAACATCAGCTTGCTCCGAAAGCCAATCTACTATTTTTCCTTTACCCTCATCTCCCCATTGAGAACCCACTACAACTACATTTTTCATTATTTGAATCTCTTAATCAATTGCATTGAATTTAAATGGTTTATTGGACCATGTCCTTTTCCATATCTTGGATTTGTTAATATAGCGGAATTTACATATTTAATTCCAAGCTCACAAGCATTCATGAGACTTTTTCCACATGAATAAAAAGTTGTGATTGCACTTGATAAAGTGCATCCAGTTCCATGAGTATTTTTGGTATTATACCTTAAACTTCTAAAAATTTTAAAATCTGATTTATTCAGAAAGATATCCTCAACTTTTTTAGAATTTAAATGACCTCCTTTTATTAAAACATTTTTTGCACCTAGACTAAGTAATTTATTAGCCGCTTTTATCATATCACTAGTTGTTCTTATCTTGATACCAGTCAAAACTTCTGCCTCGGGAATATTTGGAGTAATCAAAGAAACATGCTTAAAAAGTTTTTTTTTCAAAATTATAATAGCTTTATTATCAATTAATCTTTTTCCTCCTTTTGAAAACATTACTGGATCTAATATTATTTTCTTTACTTTTATAACTTTTAAGGACTCCAAAACTTTTTTTACAACTTTTGAAGTATGCAGCATTCCAATTTTTATTGCATCTGGTTTTATATCTTTTGCAGTAAAAATGATTTGATTTTTTATTTCTTTTTCAGAAATTGGGATAACGGCTTTAACACCTTGAGTATTTTGAACTGTTACAGCTGTTATAGCTGTCATAGCATATGAGCCTAAGCTAGTTATCGTTTTAATATCAGCCTGAATACCAGCACCACCAGAGGAGTCTGATCCAGCAATTATCAAAACTTTTGATTTTGGTTTCAATTTATTTAATTTTTTTAATTATCAATTTTATACATTTATTTAGTAATATTTTATTTTTACTTTCACCCATTACTCTTATTTTTTGTTCTGTCCCAGATTTTCTAATTACAATTCTTCCTTGTCCTTTCATCATTTTGTTAGCGAGCCTTATTGAATTTTTTACATTATGTTTTTTTAGAATATTCATATTTTTAGTTTTAATGTTTTTTAGTACTTGTGGAACTTTCTCAAAAACATTAAAAAAATTACTTGCCTTAATTTTTCTATCAAGCGCACGTATAACTTCTAAAGCGACTAAAAGACCATCGCCTGTTGTTGCAAATTTTCCTAAAATAATGTGACCTGATTGCTCTCCACCTAAATTAAACTTTTTTTTTTGCATAATTTCTTTGACATATCTATCTCCAACATTAGCTCTAACAAATTTTATTTTTTGCTTTTGAAAAAATTTTTCGAGACCATAATTAGACATTAGAGTTCCAACGACTCCTCCTTTTAAAATTTTTTTATTTTTCCATTGAAGTGCTATTGCTGCTATGATTTGATCACCATCAACAATAGATCCCTTCTCATCACACATTATAACCCTGTCTGCATCACCATCTAAAGAAATACCTAAATTAGCTTTATGTTTCAGAACAATTTTTCTAAGTTTATTCGGGAAAGTTGATCCACAATTTTTATTAATATTAAATCCATTAGGTTTATTTCCAATCACTATTAATTTGGCTCCAAGAGATTTTATTAATTTTGGCGCAGACTTATAACCAGCACCATTTGCACAATCTAATGCAATTTTAATTTTTCTAAGTTTAAATTTTTTTGGTATTTTTTTTTTTAATATTTTTATGTAATCGTCTGTTCCTGTCTCTAACCTTTTCACCCTTCCTAAAAGTTTTGGATTTGATAAATGCATCTGAACCTTGCTATCTATTAAATCTTCGATTCTTTTTTGTATCTTATCTGATAATTTTAAGCCATCAGGACCAAAGAGTTTTAAGCCATTATCATTAAACAAATTATGGGATGCTGTAATCATAATACCTAAATTAGCATTCATCACTTTTGTTAGCATTGCTAAACCATTCGTTGGTAAAGGACCTAAAGTGTATACATGCATTCCCGCAGAAGCTAGCCCAGAAACTAAAGCAGGTTCTAAGGCATAACCAGAGAGCCTAGTATCTTTTGCTATAACTGCGGTTTGTTTTTTTTTCTTTAAGTTGGTAAAATATTTACCAGCTGCAAGACCAAATTTGAAAAACATATCTCCATTAATATTCTTGCTATTGACATGGCCTCGTATTCCATCTGTTCCAAAATACTTCATTATTATTTAATCAATTCTTTAAAAACTTTAATGCTTTGATTAATTTCGTTAACATCGTGAACTCTTAAAATTTGAACTCCCTGCATCATTGCAAAAATACTTGAACTAATAGTTCCACCTACTCTAGAAGAACTATCATTATTTTTAGATAATTCATTAATAAATTTTTTTCTAGAGATACCAAGCAATATAGGTAATCCTAAAGAATGGTAAATCGATATATTCTTAATAATTGTAATATTATGTTTCAAATTTTTTCCAAATCCAATCCCAGGGTCTAAAATAATATTCTTGTGTTTTATGCCTTTATTTCTTAGAAACTTTAATTTTTCCTCAAAAAAATCATAAATATCTAGAACAACATTTTTATATTTTGGATTTGCTTGCATTGTATCAGGGTTTCCTTGAGAATGCTGTAATACAAATGGGGTTTTATATTTCTTCAAAATATTTATTGAATTTAAGTCAAAACTAAGTCCAGATACATCATTTATTAATTTTACTCCAAGTTTAATACCTTTTTCCATTATTTCAGATTTTCTGGTGTCAAGAGAAATAAATTTTTCTTTATTTATTTTTTTTAATATTGATTGAAGTCGGCCCCACTCAACTCTTGAACTCACTTCTTTAGAACCAGGTCGTGTCGACTCTCCTCCTATGTCAACTAGGTTAGCCCCACTTTTAAATAAGTATTTCATTTGTTTTTCGGCTAAATATTTTTTATTAAATTTACCGCCGTCGGAAAAACTATCAGGAGTGATATTTAATATACCCATTATATTTGGAATTGAATTAAAACTTAAACTATAAAAATTTTTTTTTTTTGTGATTTTCTCCAAGTCTAACTGCACTTTTTTAATTAAGTTATTTGGTAAATAATGTATTTTATTTATAGGTATTTTTTTTCGGTTACTTCTGGAAATTATTTCGATCTCATCAAATGAAATTTTATTATTGCCATGTAAGGCGAGAGCTTTTTTATTCTTAATTAATGTTTCTGATGCAGAGCCATAATGAAAATTACACACTCTTGTGTAATATTTTGGCATTAATTTTAATGAACGATTTTCGGTTTAAGACCCATAGCAGTTAAAGCAGAACCTTTTTCATCATCAACTTTTAAGTCTTGTTTGTCTGCTGGATAAATATTTTTATTTATTATATTTTCAATCTCTTCTCCAGTCAAAGTCTCATAAGTCATTAAAGCTTTGGCAATTTTATGAAGATCATCAATTTTTTCTGTTAAAATTTGTCTTGCTTTATTATAACCTTCATCTACTAATTTTCTTATTTCCATATCTATTTTTTGTGCTACTTCCTCAGAAACTGACTGGGTTTGAGTTACTGATCTGCCTAAAAATACCTCTTCTTGGTTTTCTCCGTATTCAACGGGACCCATTTCCTCACTCATTCCATATTTGGTAACCATAGCTCTAGCTAATTGAGTGGCTTGGTTAATGTCTGATCCATTTCCACCTCCTGCACCAGTAGAAATATTATCTTTTCCAAAAATTACCTCTTCAGCAACTCTTCCACCAAAACATACTGCAAGTCTAGCCTTAAGATATTTAATTGAATATCCATGTTTATCTCTTTCAGGTAAATTCATTACCATACCTAAAGCACGACCCCTAGGAATAATCGTTGCTTTATGAATTGGGTCGTAACTAGGCATATTAAATGACACTAAAGCATGTCCCCCTTCATGATATGCGGTTAATTTCTTTTCATCCTCAGTCATAACCATAGACCTTCTTTCTGCCCCCATCATCACCTTGTCTTTGGCTTCCTCAAATTCATTTAGTGTAACAATTCTTTTATTTTTTCGTGCAGCTAACAAAGCTGACTCATTTACCAAATTCGCAAGGTCTGCACCAGAAAATCCAGGCGTTCCTCTTGCTATTGTTCTTAAATTTACATCAGGTGACATCTTAATTTTTTTAACGTGAACCTTGAGGATCTTCTCTCTACCAATTATATCTGGATTTGAAACAACTACTTGTCTATCAAATCTACCAGGTCTTAATAGCGCTGGATCTAAAACATCAGGTCTGTTTGTTGCAGCAATTATTATAACTCCTTCATTAGTATCGAAGCCATCCATTTCAACTAAAAGCTGGTTAAGAGTTTGCTCTCTTTCATCATTCCCCCCGCCTAGTCCTGCTCCTCGACTTCTTCCTACTGCATCAATTTCATCTATAAAAATTATACATGGAGAATTTTTTTTACCTTGTTCAAACATATCCCTTACTCTAGATGCTCCAACACCAACAAACATTTCAACAAAATCAGATCCTGAAATCGTAAAAAAAGGAACACCAGCTTCACCTGCAATGGCTCTAGCTAATAAAGTTTTCCCTGTTCCCGGAGGCCCAACTAACAATGCTCCTCTTGGAATTTTACCACCTAATCTACTAAATTTTTTTGGATCTTTTAGAAACTCAACAATTTCTTCTACCTCTTCTTTTGCTTCTTCTACACCCGCTACATCATTAAAGGTCACTTTACCTTTGAGCTCATTCATCATTTTTGCTTTTGATCTTCCAAATCCCATTGCTCCGCCTTTTCCGCCTTGCATTTGTCTCATAAAGAAAATCCAAACTGCAATTAATAACAACATTGGAAACCAGGAAAGTAAAACACCAAAAAGTGATGGCATTTTTTCATCAATAGGAGCTGCCGAAATACTGACGCCTTTATCAGATAGTTTTTCAATTAAATTTGGGTCATTAGGAGAGTAAGTCTTAAAATTTTTGCCATTAGAATAAACTCCCTGAATATTATTACCTTGAATTTTAACCTCAACAACTTCTCCATTGTCAACAGATTTCAAAAATTCAGAGAATATTACTTGATTTCCGCCCCTCGTATTAGTCTGAGGATTTTTAAACATATTATAGAGACCAATAGTTAGGAAAACTATTATTGCCCACATTGCTAAATTTTTTAAATTCATAGATATAAAATAAGAATTATTTCCAATTAAACAAGTGGCAATTTAGGATAATGTCGCATCAAATTAATATTCTTCTCTAATTATTACTGTCTGATTGACTTTTTCAATAATACAGCCACCTAAAGTTTGCCTAAATATCCCAATTTTTTTAATATCCCTTATAATTTTGTCTAATTTTTTCCCTCTCACAGAATAGAACTTTTTACCTACCAGCTTTAGTGAGTCGGATAATGACCTAAAAATTATCTCATCAGGTTGTTGAAAGAATTCATTATTTAAAATTAGTTGGTTGCTTTTTTTTAAAAAATAAGTGTTTTCTTTAAAGTTTTTATTTACATAAAAATTAATAACCTTATTAGAAAATTTTAAGTTGTTAACTGATTTAATAAATTTTTTTTTGTCTAAACCATTTTTTTTTAGATCTTCAATCAATTTTCTAATTTTGGTTCTTTGATATTTATCTTCATCATTTGAAGGATCTTGAACATAAAAACCAAAAACTTGACTTGATATATACTCTAAATCTTTCTTATTTTGATACAACAAAGGTCTTAATAAATTTTTACTATCTATCATACTTTTTATATCTAGAGAAACTAAGCCCTTTAAACCACTACCTCGAGTTAGTCTTATAAAAAAATTTTCAAATAAATCATCCAAATGATGACCCAGTAAAATATTTTTAATTTTATATTTTTCACAAGTTTTGAAAATTAACTCAAATCTTTTTTTTCTTGCTATAGATTGTATATTTTTTGATGGCTTTTTTCCCCTCCATGTCAAAATCTCACCCTTAATTAAAAAACTTTTTAGTAGATGTTTAACTAATTTTGCTTCTTTAGTAGATTCAGGTCTAAGTTTATGATCTACAATGAGATATTTTGGGGATAGTCCTTTTTTTAAGGAGTAAATTTTAGCCAAAAATGCTAGTGCTAAACTATCTGGTCCACCAGAAACTGCCACTACAAAATTTTTATTCGTATCTAAAGACTTTTCAAAACTTTTATAAACTTGATTAATTTTTCTATCATTTAAATGATCTTTTAAAAGTCTAGGAATTTTGTTTTTTGCACTCGAATTTTTGAGACTCATATTTTGCTTTTTGTATCACTGATTGACTTGCGTTGGGATATTGCTTTGCCACGCCATTTATCATTTTACATCCCTGATCTTTTTCACCAATTTGAACCATTGATACACCAAGCTTTAATAAATTTATAGGAGCTTTTTCACCTTTAGGATATTTTTGATATCCTTCTAAATATGCAGAAGCTGCATCTGTAAAAAGTTGTCTAATTCTAAAAGTTTCTGCATACCAATATTGAGCATTACCTGCTAAATCATGATCAGGATTTGTTATTACAAACTCTCTAAATGCTCTCTCTGCAGTAGAATAGTCTCCAACTTTTAAAAAGCTTGTTGCAAACTGATATTGATTTTCTGGAGATTCACTTGGAAGAATTTTTTCTTCAGTTTGAAAAGTCTCTGTTATGATTGTTGCAGTTGTATCTATCGATTGAGTTTGTTGAGTTGTTTCATTTGTTTTGTTATCTTTGTAAGATATTGAGCCTAGATCCTGTGGCTTTGAACTACCTGGTAAAATTTCAGTCTCATTGGTTTTTGTTTTTTTTACTTTTTGAATATTTTCCTCTGAGGAAGTATTATTTTCTAAATCTTGAAATCTGACTTGGTTATCAGCTTGAATTTTTGACATTCTATTAGATAATTTGTCTAACTTAAAATTAATTTCCTCAAATTTATTTGTTAATTGTTGAAACTGACTTTCAATTTCTGAAAGCTTCAATAAGTGCCTGGTTAATACATCCTCTGAATTCACACTAGAGTTACTCGATAAGTTGTTGTTGTTTAAATTAATTGAACCTGAATAAACTGCTTTTTCTAGAGTTTTGATATCTTTTTGAAGTTGTTCTAAAGTATCATATATGTTGTGATTATCTGAAAAAGAAACTGAATATGAAAAGATATAAATAAAAAAGATAATTTTTATTAATACAGTGTTAAAAAATTGTTTCATTAAAAAGGTTATGATTAAAATAATGGCAAAAAAAAGACCCTTAAAAGATTAACAATTAAGGGTCTTTTTAAATTAAAAATTAATTTGCTTTTACTGTTACTGATCTTCTGTTTTTTGACCAAGATAACGGATTAGATCCTGAGTCAACAGGTCTCTCTTTTCCATAACTTAGAACAGAAATTCGGTCTGAAGAGATACCATATGTCATTAAATAATCTTTTGCAGCGTTGGCTCTTCTTTCTCCAAGCGCCAAGTTGTATTCTCTAGTCCCTCTTTCATCAGCATGACCTTCTAAAACAATTGTGATTTTAGAATTTTTTCTTAACCACGCAGCTTGCTTTCTTAAAGTTTCTCTCGAAGCAGTAGTTAATACTGATTCATTTGTAGCAAAGAATACTCTATCTGGAACTCCTGATGCTAAATACTCTACAGTATCTTTCCCAGTGTAAACGTCACCTTGCATTTGACCTGTCGATTTTTTAGATGTTGCACAAGCAGATAAAAATAGGCAAGCAACTGTTACTAAAAAAGCGTTTTTAAAAATTTTGTTTAATTTCATTATTGCTCCTTGATCAATATTTCTAATACTTAAGTTTTTCACAACTAATTAGATGTTTCAAGTTAAAAAATCAAGATAATACTGTTTAATTGCTTAATAAAGATGACCATGATGGGTCAGAAGCATCTGTGGGAGTGTTAACAAGCCTCTCATTATATCCAGTTAAATCAATAGACCATAATTTGGCTGAAAAACCCTCACCTTTATCGTCAGTCTTTGTTTCCCTATAAAAAATTAATACTCGTCCATTAGGAGACCATGATGGGGCCTCTTGATAAAAATTTTCAGTTAATAATCTTTCACCACTACCATCAGTTCTCATAACACCAATATAAAATTTTCCTTTATGAAGTTTTGTAAATGCAATTAAGTCTCCTCTTGGAGACCATACAGGTGTACCATACAATCCTTTACCAAAAGAGATTCTTTTAACATTACTTCCATCACTTCTCATTACATAAATTTGCTGATAACCACTTCTATCAGAATTAAATGAAATAAACTTTCCATCTGGGGAATATGATGGCGATGTATCAATAGATGGATGGTTTGTTATTTTTTCAACAATTCTATTTTCTAAATCCATAGTATAAATATCGGAATTCCCATCTTTTGCAAAACTCATAATTATTTTTTTTCCATCTGGTGAGAACCTTGGAGCAAAAGTCATACCTGGGAAATCACCGACTACTTCTTGTGTTCCTGTTTCAATATCTAAAAGATAAACTCTTGGTAAATTTCTAAAATAAGATAAGTATGTTACCATTTGACTATTGGGATTAAATCTAGGTGTTAAGACAAGTTCATTACCTAGCGTTAAAAATTTATTATTTGAACCATCTTGATCCATAATTGCTAATTTTTTTACTCTTCTTGTTTTTGGACCTTCCTCTGCAACGTAAATTATCCTTGTATCAAAATAACCTTCCTCGCCAGTTAATCTTTGATATACTTTATCGGTAATTATGTGGCCAACTCTCCTCCAATTTTCTGGTACAGTCGTAAATGCTAAAGCCATCATTTCTTTACCGGCAAGCACATCCCATAATCTAAACTCAACTCTTAACTTTTCATCAATAAACTCTACTTTGCCAGTAATTAATGCTTGAGCTTTTATTAAATTCCAATCTTCGAACCGAGGTTTCAAATTTGCTATATCAGGAGATTGTAAAAATGCATCTTTGTTAAGTGGATTGAAAAGTCCTGAGGTTTTTAAATTTTTCTCAACAACTTTAGAAATTTCGGAACCAATATTTTTTTTTTTAAGAATTTTTTGAAAGTTTTTCTTTGAGTTTTCATCAATTGACAAAGGTGAAACAGCAATGGGTAGTGGATTTAAGTTTCCTCTTGTAATGTCAACTTCAATTAGGGCCATAACCTTAATTGGGATGAATATTAGTGAAAAAATAAATAGTGTTCTAAACATCATATTATATTAACCCTCTAACATTTCCCTTGCATCAAAATTTAATTGCAACTCTTTCCATCTTTCATAACCAGTAGTTGGTACCCTTAAAGGTTGACACAATTTTATAGCTCTTAAAGCACTTTCCGCTAAAACTTTATAGAAACCTTGACCAGGTTTATTCATTCTAGCGTGATCTAGTATTTCTGACTGTTGTACAGTTCCATCTGGGTTTAATTCCAGTTTAATTCTAACTAATAAGTTTTCGTTATATGGCAGTCCTAAAGGAATACTCCAACATCCAAAAATTTGTGCTTTTAATGCATCCTCTTCACTTAAAGATAAACCAACGTTTTCAACGCTTCTTTGTTGATCTTGAGTAATCTTATCTGTTTTTTTTATCTTTTCAGCATTTTCTATTTTGGATTTGTCTATTAACGCTGCAATATTATTTGGATCAAATATCTCTTTTTTTTCAAACTCAGAGACTTGTTTTACTTCATTGTCAATTTTTTCTGGGTTTTGTTTTTCCTCTTTAATCTTTTCAACCTTTTTTATCTTATCATCAGGCATTGGAACTGAATCAGGCTTAATTTTTTTCACTTTTTTTGGTGGTGCTTGCTCAGAAACTAACTTTTTTTCTTTTTCTTTTATTTTTTCAATAATTTTTTTTGCTTTTGGTGCAAATGGGATATTTGTCTTTTCAGAGATCTGGATCAATTCAACAGAAACGATTGGTGGTAAGTCTATCGGTTTTTTGGCTAGAAATGGTAAACTTATAGCTGTAATCATAATCAATAAAATGTGTAAAACAGAAGAAATGATAATGCTTCTATTCACAAAAGTTACCTCTCTTTATATGGTTCTGATATTAAAGCAACTTTAGTAAAGCCAGCACCAGAGAGTAAACCCATAATTTCAAGTACTCTTCCATAATTAATTGTTTTATCACCTCTTACGTATATCCTTGTATCCGTTCTATTCTTTGAAACTGCTAAAACTTTAGCGATAATTTTATCATATTTTACTTTGGACTCTTGAATAAATATTTCACCTTTAGAGTTAATAGTAAGAGTAAGAGGTTCTTGTTCCTCTGGAAGAGAATCTGCTGAACTCTCTGGGAGATCAACTTGAACACCTACTGTTAAAAGTGGTGCTGTAACCATAAAGATTATAAGCAGTACTAACATAACATCAACAAATGGCGTGACATTTATTTCACTCATAGGTTCTTTAGATGAACGATTAAATTTAAAGGCCATTTTAAATTATTGTTAAAAATCTTTTAGAAAAATTCTCTAATTTTTGAGAATATTTAATAGAATCATTATTAAATTTATTATAGGCAATTACGGCTGGTATAGCTGCAAGTAAACCTAATGCAGTTGCAAATAATGCCTCTGCAATCCCTGGTGCAACAATTGCCAAACTTGTGTTTCTTGAAATAGCAATGGATTGAAATGAATTCATTATACCCCATACAGTACCAAATAAACCTATAAATGGTGCTGTTGAACCCACAGTAGCTAAAAAAGTAAAACCTTTACTGATTTTAGACATTTGTTTTTCAATTCCTGTTTCTAGCATAGTTGTTATTCTATTATTTAAATCAGTTTTTGATCTTCTTTTTAATAAATTTTGCATCGCATCTCTAAAAATTAAAGCCATTGGATCATCTAAGTTGGCTGGAAGGTTATTATAGAATGTTTCTGCTGACTTAGAATTCCAAAATCTTTTTTCAAATTCTTCGGTAGTTTCATTAATTTTTTTAAATAATCTAAATTTTTCTATAATCACTGCCCATGAGTAAATAGAACAAGCTATTAAAAGGATTATTACAGATTTCACTACGATGTCAGCTCTGATGAATAAATTCATCAAAGAAAAATCTGCACTAGAGGCCAGGCCTACAGCCTGAGTCGAAATATCAGCTTCCATGAGGACTTCTCACACTTAAATGTGTCATGAATTTGTCTTTAAATTTCAAAATTAATCTTCAATTTTGTAAGTTTCATAATAAAAATTAGCAATTAGGATAGCATCAGCTTTATTGGAGTCCTTCTTTTTTGATAAATGAGATGAAAAATAAGGAAAAATTTCTATTGCCCTTGTTCGACTCGCATCTTTATCAGAATTTATAAGGTTGTAGTGCTTCTTCCATTTAGCGGGTCTAACAAAATACATTGGTAATTGCATAGCTGAACAAATACCCTTTAAAATACCAAAAGATTGTCCAAAATTAAACATACTAGTAACACCTTGACCAGGCATAGCAGATACTTGCTCTATTACGACTCTTACATTTTGTTTTTCAAATTCATTAATTCTTTTTAAAATTTCATTATAAATTTGAGATCCATTTACCTGTCTCTTTTTTTTTTTACCATCTATCATTGTCGGCATTTCAATGACTTGAAGGATTTTGCCATCTTGAAAAAAACAGACAGATCCAGAAATACCAGGGTCTATTCCTATAATTAGCATATTCTAAATTACCAGCTTAGCATTTGAATATATATTTTGCACATCTTCATCTTCCTCTAATGATTCAAAAAAATTAATTAAATCCTGACTTTTTTCTTTTGAGATTTTAATATCATTAATTGGAACCCATTCAATTTCTGTTGAAATGAAATTATCAATTTTATTTTCTAATTTTTTCTTTACTTTATAAATGTCCTCTTTTTTACATTGGATTTCATGAAATTCATCTATAAATTTACATTCATCAGCTCCTGAATCAATTGCTAAATCAAATATATCGGCTTCTGAAATTTCTTTTTTAGATATTTTAATTATACCTATTTGATTAAAATTATGAGAGGCAGAACCTTGTGTTCCAAGACTTCCACCAGCTTTTTGAAAGATAGCCCTTACGTTAGCAGCAGTTCGGTTTTTGTTGTTTGTTAGTGTTTCAACTATTACAGCTACTTTTTCAGGGCCAAAACCCTCATACCTTAAATTTTCATAATTGAGATCATTATAAGCTGAAGATTTATCAATAGCCCTCTTAATGTTTTCTTTTGGCATATTCGCAGATCTCGCAGATTGTATTGCGGATCTTAATCTGGCATTTATAGAAGGATCTTTATCTCCTAATTTTGCGGCTACTGTTATTTCTTTAGATAGTTTAGAAAAAATTTTTGACCTATGTTTATCTGCTTTGCTTTTTTTATGCTTAATCCCTGCCCAGTGCGAATGACCTGCCATAACCTAGTTATTTTTACTTAACTGACCTCCAAAAATATAACTTTCAACATTGTTAGCTAAACCTGTTTTTATATCACCGTCTACGATTACACCACTTAAAGTTGCTTCCCCCGAAGAAGGAAAATGCTTTACCGAGTCTTTTTTCATAAATCTATTTATAGAGTTTTCTTTATTCATTCCTATTACAGAATCATAATCACCACACATTCCTGCGTCTGTTTGATAAGCAGTGCCATTTTCTAAAAGTCTAGCATCATTTGTAGGAATGTGCGTGTGAGTTCCAACTACTAGTGTAGCTTTTCCATCAAAGAAATGACCTATCGCATTCTTTTCACTTGTTATTTCTCCATGAAAATCAACCACTAGAAAATCATAATCCTTTTTTAATTTGTATAATTCAATAAATTTTTTAGAGGTCTCGAAAACATCATCACATTTTTTCATAAAAACATTTCCCATCAAATTAAGAACTCCAACCTTAATGTTTTTTTTTGTTTTAAATATTTCAAAACCTTTTCCTGGAGCAGGCTCAAATAAATTCTTTGGCCTTAATAATCTATTCTCCTTATTTATAAAATCCATTATATTTTTTTGATCCCAGACATGGTTGCCAGTCGTAATAACGTCAACACCATTTTTAAATAAGTTTTCA
>CACMTO010000005.1 GCA_902616645.1 uncultured Pelagibacteraceae bacterium | reverse complement strand
GGAAGCAAGACGTAGAGCAGAACAAGCAGCAGCAGAAGCAAGACGTAGAGCAGAACAACAAGCAGCGGAAGCAAGACGTAAAGCACAACAGGCGGCAAATAATGCAGCTAAGCAAACAAGAAATGTTGCTAAAAAAGCTAAGAAAAAAGCCAAAAAATTCTTTTCTGATATAAGATTAAAAACAAATATAGAGAGAGTTGGAACATCAGCTTCAGGTATAAATATTTATAAATTTAATTATGTTGGAAGCTCAATTGATTATGTGGGTGTAATGGCTCAAGAGGTACTTTGGGCTACAGAAATCCATTCAAGTGGCTATCTAATGGTTGATTACAGTAAACTTGATGTTGATTTTAAAAAAGTTAACTAACTCAAATCCATTTTAAACTCATGAGAAAAATTTTATTTTTTTTAGTTTTTTTATCGACTTTTATATTTTCAAAATCTTTTGCGATAGAAGTTTCAATGTTAGAGGCTGAAAAAAGAATTATCTTCCATCAATTATTTTCAAAAGAAACCTGTGGTAAAATTTATGAACAAATTGAATTTGGAGCCAGAAAAAAATTAAAAGAAGAAGTTCTTCTTAAAGCTTATCATAATATAAAAAGAATAAATATTGATGAGGAAAAAGCAATATTATCAATAGCAATTGATCAAAGAACTTTTTCTTACAAGGAACCTGGTCTGGAAAGAGTAATATTTAAAGTTTTAGCTGAGCAAGATTTTTCTGAGGAGCTGGCGGTCATCAATGAGACAGTTGCAATATCAAATACTAAAAAAATTGTAGTCTGTGAATATAATTTAAATTCTGGATTAGAAGATGGAAAATTTTTTAATTTTTTCATGAATTACGATAATCATTTAAAAGTTAATAGTAATGCAGAACCACAAGTACTTATTTATTACGATGGCACGGTAGAATATGCATATTACGATGAACAAGTAGAATATGCTATTCCAGAGTTTAATTATAGATTGTATCCTTTTGATAGTCATGAGCTGAGATTTAATATTTCATCAGAAATTTATGATAAACTATTTATGGAAAGATCTGATCAGTTTAAAATCCTTTTAGATGAAACTAAAAGTAATGATTATAATAATATTTCTTTTCCAGGTTGGAAAATTGCAAGATACATATCATTTCCAATGTCAGAACCTTTAGTCGATGTTTATTCAGATTATTCTAAACACTCAATAGTTTCAGAATTTTCCTTCCAACGAAATTGGGCTTCATCTTTATTCAAATTAATTGTGCCAGTTATCGGTATTACCTTTTTAATATATGCAGCTGTATTTATGAGAATAGTGGATGGTAGAATTACTACATTGTGTACTCTATTATTTACTTTTGTTGCATTTGACTTTGTATCTTTGGGTCAAACTCCTGAACTTCAATATATTACTTTGTTAGATTGGCTGATATTTTTAGGTTATATTTTTAATATAATTGCAATATTATTTTCAATATCAGAGTCCTATTTTTTACGTCAAAGAACAGTTGCAAAAGCGTCCGATCTTGAGGAAGTTGACAGAGTCTATTTAGATAGAATTAGGTTTTATTACAAAGTAGTAATGCCTTTGGCTTATGTTGTCTTATTTATTAGTGGTTATTACTTCATGCTGATTTAGTGTTATCAATTATTGTACTCAAGCCAAATAATATTAAGATTCGCATGTTACATTAACTATTAAAGATAACTCATTTTAGTGGGCCGAAGTCGCTTAAAACGCTATTATGCATGTTAAATAACTCTATAATGTGTCATTCTTACAGTAGAAATTATTCATTTTTATATTATATGAATTCGTATATTAGGTACCAAATATAGTATTTTTTAATGTCAGAGAAAAAAACACATAGAAGAGATTTTCTATTCACAGCGACATATGCTGTTGGCGCTGTAGGAGTAGGGGCAGTTGTTTGGCCAATGATAGACCAGATGAACCCAGATGCTTCTGTTAAAGCGTTAGCTAGCACTGAGGTTGATATTAGTTCAATGAATCCGGGTAAAACAATTACTGTACTTTGGAGAGGTAAGCCAGTTTTCATTAGAAGAAGGACACAGGATGAAATTGCTGAAGCTAAATCAGTAAGCTTGAAGGATTTAAAACATCCTGAGAAAGATGAAGACCGTGCTAAAAACCCTGAGTGGCTCGTGATGTTAGGTGTATGTACTCACTTAGGCTGTGTGCCATTAGATCAGAAGGGTGATTACAATGGATGGTTCTGTCCATGCCATGGTTCACATTATGATACATCTGGAAGAATAAGAAAAGGTCCTGCACCAACAAATATGGAAATACCAAAATATGAATTTGTAAATGCTAACACAATTAAAATAGGATAAAAATAATCAATGAGCGACCATCAATATACACCGCAATCTAAATTTGGAAAATGGTTTAATGATAGACTGCCATTATTAACTCTAGCTAATCATTTAACAGATTATCCAACTCCAAAAAATTTAAATTATTGGTGGACTTTTGGTGGAATACTTACTTTTTGTTTAATAACCCAAATTGTGACAGGCTTAGTATTAGCGATGCATTATATTGCGCATGCTGATATGGCTTTTGAGAGTGTTGAGCATATTATGAGAGATGTAAATTATGGTTGGCTGATAAGATATATACATGCAAACGGTGCATCAATGTTTTTTTTAGCGGTTTATATTCATATTTTTAGATCTTTATTTTATGGGTCTTACAAATCCCCAAGAGAGATAATTTGGATCATTGGTATTATAATTTATTTACTGATGATGGCTGCAGCATTTATGGGATATGTGCTTCCATGGGGACAAATGAGTTTCTGGGGAGCTACTGTAATAACGAATTTATTTAGTGCAATTCCTTTAGTCGGAGAGGGAATAGTGACTTGGTTATGGGGTGGTTACTCAGTTGATAATCCAACGTTAACAAGATTCTTTACATTACATTATTTAATTCCTTTTTTAATTTTAGGATTAGTAGTTTTACATATTTGGGCATTACATGTCCCAGGAAATAACAATCCAGTTGGTATTGATATTAAAAAACCTTCAAAAGATACTGTACCGTTTCATCCATACATCGTTATTAAAGATGGATTTGCTTTACTAATGTTTATGATTGTTTTTGCTTTTTTTGTTTTTTATACGCCAAATATTTTAGGTCACGCAGATAATTATATAGAGGCAGATCCATTAGTGACACCTGCACACATTGTTCCTGAATGGTACTTATTACCATTTTATGCTATTCTTAGATCTGTTCCTGATAAACTTTTAGGTGTTGTAGCTATGCTTTCAGCTATTTTTATTTTAGCTGCTCTCCCTTGGTTAGACACTTCAAAAATAAGATCAGCTGTATTTAGACCTTTGTACAAACAATTTTATTGGATCTTAGTAGCTGATGTTTTGATATTAGGATACGTAGGTGCTATGCCTGCTGAAGGTTTATATTTATTAATAGCTAGAGTAGCTACAGCATATTACTTTCTTCATTTTTTAGTCGTATTACCTATTCTAGGTTTTAAAGAAAGAACCTTACCAGTCCCGCTTAGTATTACAGAACCTATCCTAGCTGGTAGTCCAAATTTAGCGACCGCAAGAGAAAATAAAAGATTAGATAAGCTCAAGTGAAAAAATTTTCCAAAATATTATCATTCATAGGAATTTTTTTTTGTTTTTCATTCCAGGCAATTTCAGCTGAAAAAATTGAGTACTTAAAAACCGATTGGAGTTTTAAAGGTTTATTTGGGAAATTTGATAGAGCTGCATTACAAAGAGGTTATCAAGTTTACACAGAAGTATGTTCTTCATGTCACTCAATGAAATACTTAAGTTATAGAAATTTAGCTGAGAAAGGAGGTCCTGAATTTACTGAAGAACAAGCCAAGGCTATTGCAGCTTCTTTTGAAGTTGTGGATGGACCAAATTCTGATGGAGAGATGTTTACTCGACCAGGAAAATTGTCTGATAAGTTTGTAATGCCTTATGAAAACGTAAAAGCTGCTCAGGCAGCTAATGGAGGAGCATATCCACCAGATATGTCTGTTTTGGCAAAAGCAAGAGGAGGTGGAGTTGACTATATCTATTCACTATTACAAGGATACGAAGATCCTCCTGTAGGTGTAAATTTAGATGATGGTGTTTACTATAATAAGTTTATGTATGGAAATAAAATAAAAATGGCAAATCAGCTCTCAGATGGATTGGTAGAATATTCAGATGGCACCGTTGCAAGCGTAGAACAAATGTCAAAAGACGTGACTACCTTTCTAATGTGGTCAGCGGAACCTCACCTTGAAGCTCGTCATCAAATGGGATTTAAGGCAATTGTTTACCTAATTATCCTTACTGTTTTAGTTTACTTTAGTATGAAAAGGATCTGGTCACGTATTGAAACGGAAGTTTAATACATCGCCATCTTTAACAATATAGTCTTTTCCCTCTAATCTCATTTTACCGTTTGTTTTTGCATTCACCCAACCTTCATTTTCTATGAAATCTTTGTATGAAATTGTTTCTGCTCTTATAAAACCTTTCTCAAAATCAGTATGAATTTCACCGGCTGCCTTGGGTGCGGTACAATTTTTTTTAATAGTCCATGCCCGAGTCTCCTCTGGTCCTGATGTAAAGTAAGTATCTAATTTAAGAATTTTGTATCCTTTGCTAATCAACTTATTCAATCCAGTTTCTTCAATACCGATCATTTTCATATAATTTTTTTTTTCATTCAAATCTAAAGCATTTATTTGATTTTCAATATCTGCTGAGATTATCAATGTATTTTCTAGTCCAAATTTTTTCGTAAAATTCCTGGTATATTCATTACCTTTTTGAACACTGTTTTCATCGACATTACAAACAAATATTTTGGGTTTGATGGATAAAAGGCCAGTTTGATTGAGTTTTTTTAAGTCAAATTTTGAGTTCAATACTGACATATCTTTGTTATCATTTATACACTCTAGAGCAGTATTTAAAATTTCTAATTGATCATCACTAATGTTCTTTTTATTTTGTTTCTCTAATCTTTTTTGTATTGACTCTAAATCAGCTAACATCATTTCTGTTTCAATAATTTCAAGATCTCTTACGGGGTCAACATTTGGGTTTACATTCTGAATATCATCAGAGTCAAAACATCTTATCATGTGTATAATTGCATCAACTTCTCTGATATGAGATAAAAATTTGTTTCCTAAACCCTCGCCTTTAGATGCACCTTTAACTAAACCAGCAATATCTACAAAAGAGATAGTTGTATTAATAACTTTTTTCGATCTAGATATTTTTGCTAATTTTTCTAATCTATCATCAGGAACCAAAACAATGCCAACATTAGGATCAATTGTGCAGAATGGGAAATTCGCAGCTTGAGCTTTATTTGAGTTTGTTAAAGCATTAAATAAAGTAGATTTACCAACATTAGGTAAACCCACTATTCCACACTTAAAACTCATTATTTGTTATTTACCGTGCTTGAAAAAAGGTCTAATTTTTTCTCAACAAGAATGGATAAAGATTCATTGATATTTTCTAAAATTTTTTCAATTTTTAAAGACTCATCTTCATCGAAATTTTGTAGAACAAAGTCTGCAACCTCAATTCCATTTTTTGGTTTACCTATTCCCACTCTTACTCTCGAATAATCTTTTCCAATAAATTTATCAATAGATGCTATACCGTTATGTCCAGCACTAGATCCACCAAATTTAGCTTTAATTTTTCCGAATTCTATATCGAGATCATCGTGAAAAACTATAATATTCTCTGGTTCAATTTTAAAATACTCAATCAGTTCTCTTATACAAATTCCAGAATTGTTCATAAAGGTCAAGGGTTTAATTGCATAAACTTTTTTATTACCGATATTTCCTGTTGTTAAAAGTCCTTTGAACTTCGGTTTTTGTTTTGAGAGATTAAATTTCTTATTAATAGAGTCTATAATTTTAAAACCAACATTATGTCGATTATTTTCACTATTTGGCGTTGGATTACCTAATCCTACAAATAAAAGCATAATTAAATGATATTAAATTTTCAATTTGAAATGATTATTTTTTTTCTTCAGCAGGTTTTTTTTCTGCAGGTTTTTTATCAGAAGATTTACTTTCTTCACCCTCTTTTTTATCACCTTCAGTAGCTGATTTATCTCCATCTGGTGATGCTGCTGCCTCCGCACCTTCAGCACCTTCAGCAGCTTCTCCTTCAGTCTCTGCTGGCTTTTCAGGTTCTTTCATTACAGTAGGTGCTGCTAAAGTAGCTATCACGAAATCTCTGCCTTGGATCGTTGGTATAACATCAGTATCTAATTTTACTGATGAAATTTTGAAACTTGCTCCAATATCAACTCCATCCAGGTCTAACGTAAGATTTTTTGGAATTTTTTCACTTGGACATTTAAGTTCTACTTTTCTTCTAACAATATTTAAAACACCCCCTCTTTTTAATCCTGGGGATTTATCATGGTTTATAAAATTTACTGGAACTTCAATTTTAATTTTTACACCTGGCGATATTCTTAAAAAATCTACATGAGTAGGCTCGTCACTTAAAATATGAAATTTTACTTCTCTTGGAAGAACATTTTGTGTTTTTCCGTCAATATTTAAAGTGATGATGCTTGAAAGAAAGTTCTCTTTTTCAATAAATGTTTTTAGTATCTTTTTAGATATAAATATTTTTTGGTTCTCATCCTTTCCTCCATAAATTATTGCAGGAACATTGCCATTTTTTCTAATAGCATTGAGCTGACCTTTGGTAGAGTTGTTTCGAATGTTTGCTTCTAAAGAATTCATAAAGATAAGCTTTTTAACTTATGTTAATAAATAATCAAGGAATTTATTTAAATAAATCTGATACAGAAGTTGAATTAGATATTCTTTTAATTGCTTCACCCATTAAGCTAGAAATTGGCAAAACTTCAATATTCTTAATGTTATTTAATTTTTGTATATTTTCAATTGTGTCGGTAATTACTAAATTTTTAATTACAGATTTTTTAATTTTTCTCACTGCATCACCACTAAGAACTCCATGAGTAATATAAACATATACTTCTTTTGCTCCTCTGCCTTTAAGAGCTTTTGCGGCATTGATAATAGTCCCACCTGAGTCAATTATATCATCAACAATTATACATGTTTGATCTTTTACATCTCCGATAACATTCATAACCTCTGATTGACCAGGTTTAGGTCTTCTTTTGTCAACGATCGCAAGCCCTACGTTAAGCAATTTTCCAAGAGCTCTAGCCCTTTCAGTACCACCAACATCTGGAGCTACACAGATAATTTTTTTTGTTTTAATTTTTTTTCTTATGTGTCTTGCAAATATTGGTGTTGCAAATAAATTGTCTACAGGAATGTCAAAGAAGCCTTGAATTTGACCTGCATGCAAATCAACGGTAACAACTCTGTCAGCGCCAGCTTTTGTTATCAAGTTCGAAACTAGTTTTGCTGAAATCGATGTTCTTGGAACAACTTTTCTATCCTGTCTTGCATATCCAAAGTAAGGAATAACAGCAGTAATATTTTTTGCAGAAGATCTTTTAAGAGCATCTATACATAACAATAATTCCATCAAATTATCATTCGCAGGAGATGATATTGATTGAATGATAAATATACTATTACCTCTTATATTTTCATTTATCTCTACGTATAGTTCTCCATCAGAGAACTTTCGAATACTAGAGTTTACAAGCTTAGTTTTTAAATATTTAGCAATATTTTTGCTAAGAACTTTGTTGCTATTTCCAGTTAATAATTTCATTGAAAAGTTTAATTAATCATAATTATTGAAATATTTCTACCATAATCATCGTGTTTTAATCTTAAAGATCGCCTTGCACTGAAAAAATTATTTTTATTGTTAAAAGTATCAATATTTATTGTATCAATATTTGTTATTTTACATGTTTTAAGTTGAGATTTAATAAAATCTGGTAAATCAAATAAAATTGTGTTTTTTTTCTTTTTAAAAAAATATTTATTTTTTTTATCTTTTTTTATAAATTTTTTATAAAAATCCTCTTTTACATTATAGCTTTTTTGTTTAATACATGGTCCTAAAGCAGCGATAATATTATTTTTTTCACAACCATTTTTTAACATAAAATTTAAAACTTTTTTGACAATACCTTTGAAGGCTCCTTTCCAACCTGCATGGATTGCAGCAATTATATTCTTTTTATAATCATATAAAAGAATAGGAACACAATCTGCAGTTAGAACAGCAATAGGAAGTTTTTTTTGGTCTGTTATGATTGCGTCTGCTTTAATCTTTTTTTTATTATTTTTATATTTTTTGTTTATAAAAATATATTTATCACTATGAATTTGATGAATTAAAAAAATATTTTTTGCTTTTTTATCTATTCTATTTTTAACAATTTTTAAGTTTGCTAAAACCTTTTTTTTATTATCATTAGAGCCAATCCCACAATTTAAGCTTTTGTATATACCATTTGATCTACCACCATTTTTATTAAAAAAACCATGACTAATGTTTTTGTATTTCAATAATTTTTTTGAAGTAATCAAAATTAAAATCCTAATTTGAACTTATTTCTTTTATTTTTTATCAACATCACTTTAAATAAAGAGCCCATTTGGTTTTCATCTATAAGCCTTTTTAGTCTATGGTAGATATCTGCTTTTCTAAGAAAAGACACATTTTTAGAAATTATCTCTGCCCTTTTTTTTATGCCCATTTTTGTGAGAAAATTTTTTTGTGAAGTCAAATTATTTTGTAATCCACCTTTTCTTTTGATAAATTTTTTGAATAATTCAAAACTAATATTATGTGTAATATCTACATCCCCAATATTGTTTAAAATATTGGCAAATTTATGATTTGATACTCCCTGTAATGTGTTTTTCATTTTTTTATCAGTATAACCATAGTCTATTAATAATAATCCTCCTGAGTTTTCTTTAATTAGATTTGATATTTCATTTAAATAATTAAATCCAATCTCTGAATATTCAATAAAGTTTTGATTTTTAGATATTTTAAAATTTATTTTTTTTTCAAATTTTTGAATATCAATTTTTTTTTCATAAAAATAAGCTTTTTTTTTACTTTTTAAATTTACGAATTTTTCAAACCACAATTTCTCTCTTTTAACAAATTGTTTTATAGGAATAGAGTCAAAAAATTCATTTGCTATAAAGATACTTGGATTCTTATTTATTTTTTTGATCTGAGTGATCCAAGAAATTTCAGCATCAATTAATTTTTTCTTTTGTATTTTAACTAATGAAGGACTTTTTTCAAAAATTATAAAATTACAAGCTTTTGAGAAATTAGGAAAATTTTTAAGACTTTCTATAATAATTTTCATCATTTCTCCATTTCCTCCACCAAGTTCAATTAAATTAAATCTTTTTGGAAAACCAATACTTTGCCAAAAGCTAATCACCCAAATAGCTATCATCTCTGAAAAAAGTCTTGAAATATTTGGTGAAGTTATAAAATCTCCTTTTTCTCCAAAAGGATTTTTTTTCATGTAGTAACCAAATTTTTTATTATAAAGACTTAAATTTATAAATTTATCTAAAGATAGATTAAGTTTTCTTTTTAATTTCATTCTTTATTATCACTAAATAAATACCAATTAATATGAATATAAAGCTTATTATTTGTCCCATTGTTAGATTCATAAATAGATAACCTATTTGTTCATCTGGCATTCTTAAAAATTCAATAATAAATCTGAAAATAGAATAAAAAATCAAAAATAATCCAGAAATGTATCCAGGGATTTTCATTAATCCTCTGTATCTAAAATATATAAGAACTAAGAACAATATTATTCCCTCAAAAAAAGCCTCATACAGTTGTGACGGATGTCTGTATAAATCATCAATCTGAATAAATTTAACTGCCCAAGGCAAATTCGTTTCAATACCGTACAACTCCGAATTAATGAAATTTGCTACTCTCCCAAAAAAAATTCCTATAGGCGCAGTGATAGAAATAACATCCAAATATTTGAAAAGGTTATGACCATTCTTTTTTGCAAAGAAAAAAGTAAATACTATAATTCCTACTAATGCTCCATGAAATGACATACCACCTTCCCAAATTTTCAAAACATCAATAAGATTTTTTAGATAATAGTCAAAGTTGTAAAAAATTACATAGCCCAATCTTCCTCCAATAATTATACCTAAAATTAAATAAGTAATATAATCATCGAATTTTTGCTTAATTTCGTCATCAGAAATAAAAATTTTTTTACAAAGGTACCAACCCAATAATAATCCAAATATATATGCTAAGGAATACCACCTTATTTCAAAGGAAAAAACTTGAAAAGCAACTGGGTCAAAATTATTAATGAACATAGTAAATAAAAATTATAAGCTATAATTATAATAGGTTAATATAAATAAATGAAAAATTCAAAGTTTGTTATTGATAAGTTTGCTAAATTATTTGAGCAAAGCCTAATCTCCTCAAAAGATATCGCAGCTGAGTTAATATCAATTTTGAGATCGAAGAGAGATGAAATAGTTTTTAAAATGAAACTCACTAGTAAGGATGAGTTTCAAATTCTATCAAAAAGAGTTGATAACTTGGAAAAAAAAATAGCTGAGCTAAATAGTAAAAAAAAGAAAATGACTAAACGGGTAAGAAAATCTTAACCCCAAGCCCATTCATCGAAGATCTTTCAAGTTTAATATTTCCCCCATGGGATCTAATGATGTCTGATGCAATAGATAATCCCAAACCCACGCTTGATTTTGAATCAGCTCTACCTTTACTGATTTTATAAAAGGGTTTAAAAACATTCTCATATTCGTTTTCTGGTATTCCAGGACCATCATCCTCAATTTTTATAAACAAATTGTTGTTATTTTTGATTATTTCAACATTTACTTTTTCACCATACTTGATTGCGTTATCAATTAGGTTATTGACAGATCTTCTTATCAAATTTTTTCGGCCTTTAATGCTAATATTAGGCATAATATTTGAGGAAATGTTACTATTTTCATATTTTTCAATAACTTCCTTTATTAGATGACTTAAATCAAACAATGCATCTTTCTCTAAAAAAGATGAGCTTGTAAATTGAAGATATTCGTTAAGCATTTTTTCCATTTCATTTATATCGTCTGCCAATTTTTTAGATAAGTCTTTATCTTTTATAAAAGCGATTTGAAGCTTCATTCTTGTCAGTGGAGTTCTCAAATCGTGACTTATACCTGATAACATCTCTGATCTTTGATTTAAATGTCTAACAATTCTCTTTCTCATTCTATCAAATTCATAACCAGCTTGACGAATTTCAGCAGCACCAGAGGGTTTAAATTCCTCAATTTCCTCACCACGACCAAATCTTTCTGCCGCCTTTGCAAGATTTGTTATTGGACGTGTTTGATTTTTTAAAAATATTAACGATATAAAAATTACAATTATTGCAGGAACGGTTATCCAAAGAGCAAATATACGAGCAGAAGAACTTGTTACTCTATCTTTGGGAACTAAAAACTTAAAATAACCATTCTCGTATTTTATTCTTAAATCAATTAATTCTTTGTAGTTTGTTGTATTGAACCAAAATTTATTTGATCCAAATCTGGATTTTAATTCTCTTCTTAAAGTCCTATCAATTGGACTAAACCATCTTTCATCATAATCATAGGTAAAATTCTTATCATCTACAAATTCAATATTTAAATCTTGATATACAGAAAAAAGATTTGTGATCTCATCTTTTTCGTAAATTGAATCATCATAAACCTCAACAAAAGTATTAATCTCATTTACAAGAGCTTTTGTCATACCTTTATTAGTTTTAATCCAAAGACTATCAAAAAAAACAACAGTAATAATTAATTGTAAAATTATTACTGGTACTGCAACAATTAATAAAGCACGATAAAATAATCTTTTAGGTAGAATATTTTTTAAGATCCTATTCAATCCATAAAACATATCCTGACCCCCTTATAGTCTGTAGAAATTTTGGTTTTTTCGGATCTATCTCAATTTTTTTTCTTAATCTTGTAATTATTACATCAATAGATCTCTCTTTATCTAAATCAATTAAAAGACCAATGTCTTCTCTGGAAAAAGTTTCACCTGGACTATTTATCATTTTTTCTAAAATAAGCTTTTCGGTATTATTTATTTTATATTCAGTATTATTTTTGAATATAATTTGTTTGTTTAAATCGATCTTTATATTTTCAAAAGTAATAACCCTTTTTTGATTTTTTTCTTTTGTCTTATTAATTATATTTTGAATTCTTAAAATTAATTCCTTAGGTTCAAAAGGTTTTGGCAGATAATCATCTGCTCCAATTTCTAAACCTTCTATTCTTTCATTCGTTTCGCCTTTCGCAGTAAGTAAAATAATAGGAGTATTTATTTTTTTTTTATTATTTTTTATAAAATCCAAACCACTTTCTCCTGGCATCATTATATCTAAAATAATTAGATCAAATTTTATCAATTTTATTTTCTCGGTCGCATCTTCAGCACTCATCGCTGTTGAAGCTAAATAATTATTTTCATTGAGGTATTTTTTTACTAATGATCTTATTCCATCATCATCATCCACAACCAATATATGAGCGATAAAATTATCCATTAATTATTTTTTTAAGTACGTTATCAAAATTAATTACTTCCTCTGAATTTGAACTTAACAAAGCATTATAAATTCTCTTTTTTTGTATCTCAAAAATTTCATTAAATATTTTTTCACCTTTCGAATTTAAAAAAATATGCTTGACCCTAGTATCTTGCTCATCTTTTTTGAATATTATTACTTCTAATTTTATTAAATCTTTTAAAACTCTGTTCAAACTTTGCTTTGTGATCTTAAGTTTTTTTAATAATTCCGAAATAGATATTCCTTTATACATCGATAAAAGATGAATTACTTTTTGGTGGGCTAAGCCGATTGAATATTTTTGAAGAACTTTTTTTGAGTCTGAAAAAGTTTCTCTATAACTTACAAACAATTTTTCTATTAAATCTTTTAATTGATCATCTTTTAGATATAAAAGTTCTTTCATTTTGGTAAGTTATATTGACATATTATAGATACAAAGATATTTTTCAGTAATAATTTTTTATTTCATAAAATGATACCTTACGACAAAAGATCTGGTAAAATATGGTACAATGGCGAATTAGTAGATTGGTCAGATGTCAAAGTTCATGTTTTGAGCCACGGATTACATTATGCAAGTTGTGTTTTTGAGGGTGAAAGAGTTTACGATGGATCCATATTTAAATTGGAAGAGCATACATCAAGATTATTTCACTCTGCGAGACGAATGGGGTTTGAGATTCCATACACGGAAAATGAAATTAATATTGCAACTAATAAAATAATCTCAACCCAAAATGTTAAAAATGGATATGTGAGACCAGTTGCTTGGAGAGGAAGTGAAATGATGGCAATTTCGGCTCAACAAACAAAAATTCATGTAGCAATTGCAACTTGGGAGTGGGGATCATATTTTGATCCCAAGCTTAAAGTTGAAGGTATAAAATTAAATATTTCAAATTGGAGAAGACCTGCACCTAATACTATACCCTGGGATACAAAAGCTTCTGGTCTTTATATGATTTGTACTTTATCAAAACATGAAGCTGAAAAAGATGGCTATACAGATTCTTTGATGCTTGATCATCAAGGAAATATTGCTGAAGCTACAGGGGCTAACATTTTTTTTAAAGATAAAAATGGAGAACTTCATACGCCGATACCAGATTCTTTTTTAGATGGAATTACTCGAAGAGCAGTTATAGAGATTGCAAAATCTAAAAACATTAAAGTAAATGAGAGAAAAATTAAACCAGAAGAGCTAAAGAGTTTTGTTGGATGTTTTTTGACTGGCACAGCGGCTGAAGTTACTCCTGTCTCTTGTATTGCTGAAAATAAATTTAAAGTTTGTGAAATGATAATTGACTTAAATGAAAGTTATTTAGCTTTAGTTAAAAAGAAAAAAGCCGCTTAATCTTTATTGTCTTCTGATATAGCATGGTCTATTCCTTTACGCATATACTCATATCCTGTAAATAGAGTTAATACTGCTGAAAGCCATAAAAGAACTATACCTATTGTTTGAGCGTTATAATCTTGAAAATTAATAATTTTGTTTCCTGTATCTCCAGAGAGTAAGAGAGCTATAGAAACCATTTGTAAAACTGTTTTTAATTTTGCAAGATTTGAAACAGGTAACTTTATTTTTCCTTTAGCTAAAAATTCTCTTAAACCAGAAATTAAAATTTCTCTTGTTAATATTATAATTGCAGCAATTACTTCATAACTTTTAATGGTTCCATCCATTACCAACAAAATTAAAGCAGTAGCTACAATTATTTTATCAGCAATTGGATCAAGTAATTCTCCAAGTTTTGACTCTTCTCCAAGAAATCTTGCTAGCATTCCATCTAAAAAGTCTGTGAAAGATGCAACAATAAAGAGTATTAAAGCTGTTAAGTCGCCATAAAAACCTGGAAGATAAAAAGCAACCACAAAAAAAGGTACAATTAATATTCGACCGATTGTTAATATATTTGGTATTTTTTTAAGCATTCTTTTTATTCATGAAAAAAATTATATATCTTTTTTGCAACTTTCACTTCAACCCCCTCAACTGATTTAATTTCATCTAAACTTGCAGACTCCACTGCTCTAGCAGAACCAAAATGATTTAATAAAGCTCTTTTTCTTATAGAGCCAATACCTTCAATCTGATCTAGTAAAGATTTACTTATACCTTTCTTTCTTTTAGCCCTGTGAGCGCTAATTGCAAATCGGTGAGATTCATCTCTTATTCTTTGAAGGAAGAAAAGAGTAGGGTCATTTTTAGTAAATTTAAACTCTTTACCATTATGAAAAAAAGTCTCATTTCCAAGGTTTCTAAACTTTCCTTTTGCTATTGCAATAATCGGCAGATCGTGAAGTCCTAATTCATTCAATATTTCTCTTGCAACTGAATATTGACCTTTTCCACCATCTACCATAACTAAGTCAGGAAAAGATAAATAATTCTCTTTTTCTTGGATGGCTCTTTTAAACCTTCTATTTAATACTTCACGCATCATTCCATAGTCATCTTGCTCATTATTTTTAATTTTAATATTAAATTTTCTATACCTTTTTTTTACAAAACCTTCTTCACCATAAGCAATTAAAGCTCCTACACTATTTGTTCCTTGAATATGACTATTATCGTAAACTTCTATTAAATTAATATTTGTCTCAAGATTAAACTTGCTGGCAACTGAGTCAAAAAGCTCTCTATTATTTTGACTTTCATAAAGTTTTCTGTTTAAGCTATCTTTCGCATTTTTTATTGCTTGATTAACTACTTTCAGTTTAGACCCTTTTTTTGCAACAGAAATATTAACTTGCTTGTCTTCTTTTTTAGAAAGAGTTTTTTCAATTAAAGTTTTTTCTCTAATTTCTTCAGACAGTATAATTGACGATGGAACACTCTTATTTTCATAAAATTGAGCAACAAATGAATTTAATACATCTCCTAACTTTTCATCAGGATCATGTTTTGGAAAAAAAGCCTGATTACCCCAATTTTGTTTCGATCGATAAAAGAAAACTTGAATACAAGTTTTACCTGACTCTTTGTATCCAGCTATTACATCGGCTTCAATTAAATTTGCTTCGTTAATCCTTTGAGATGATTGAATTATATTAAGAGATTTAATTCTGTCTCTTAAAATTACTGCTTTCTCAAAATCTAAATCTTCACTGGCCTTTTCCATTTGATCGGAGAGACTTTTCTGAATTTTTCTGGATTTACCAGATACAAACTCAATTGCATCGTCGACAGTTTTTTTATATTCATCTTTACCAATATATCCAACGCACGGTCCTGAACACCTTTTTATCTGGTATAGTATACATGGACGTTCTCTATTTTTAAAAACGGTATCATCACAAACTCTAAGGTGAAATATTTTTTGTATCATCTTTATTGTCCAATTTGCTGAGCCTGCCGATGCAAAGGGACCAAAATAAAATCCTTCTTTATTTTTTTTTCCTCTGTGTCTTTTTATTTGCGGCCAAATATCTTTATTACCAATAAAGATAAATGGAAAAGATTTATCGTCTCTTAAAAGAATATTAAATTTGGGTTTATGTTTTTTGATTAGATTAGCTTCAAGAAGAAGAGCCTCACTTTCATTTGAAGTCGTCGTTATCTCTAACTTTCTAGTTTGAGAAAGCATTCTTTCTGTTCTTATAATATGATTTTTTTCTGCTACATAACTTTTAAGTCTATTAGGTAAATTCTTTGCTTTTCCAACGTAAAGAATATCTCCTTTATCGTTAAGCATACGATAAACACCTGGCATTTTAGGAATCAAACTAAGTTCTTTTTTAATTACTTCTTTTCCAATTTCAGAACTTATCATGGCTTCTTTTCTTAGTAATTTGAATACCAACTGATGAACAGTCTTTTAAAATTTCAAGCTTTTCGATTTTAAGCATGATTTTACCGATACGTTTATCTTTAAATAGAACGTCAAAAACATCCTCCGCCAGAGTTTCTAAAAAATTATAGTGTTTATTTTTTGTTAATTTTCTAATTAATTTTACTATTTGGCTATAGTTTACAATAGATTTTATATCTTTGTCATTAGTTGGTTTTTTATCTTCATAATCAATTTCAAGGCTGAACTTTACTTTTTGATATTTTTCTTTTTCAAAATCATAGTAACCAAGTTTTAAGTCCAAAATTAATTCATTGATAATAATTTTTTTTTCATAATTAAATAAATTTTTAGATTTATCTATTTTAATAATTTTGAAATAATTTTTTTTCATTCTTTAGCTCTTATTATATCTGGTGTTTGCCAATTTAAGCTTTGACCACTATCAATAGCTAAAACTTGACCAGTAATAGAGCTATTTTTTATAAAAAAGTCAACAGCATTACATACTTCTTTTACATTAACTTGTTTTTTTAGTGGTGTAGCCAAATATTGATTCTTAAAGTGTTTCTCTGATTGCCTTTTATTCCTAATTGTTGGTCCAGGAGCTATTCCATTAACTCTTATATTGGGCGATAGACTCATCGCACTAGTTTTAGTTAAAGTATATAGACCAGTTTTACTTAGCGTATAAGAGAAGAAATAAGGAGTTAATTTGAATATTCTCTGATCGATTATATTAATAATATTATTATTTTTACCTCTGACATTTTTTGAAAATTCTTTTGATAAAAGAGCAGGAGCTCTAAGATTTGTATTAATATGATTTTCCCAACTTTTGGAGGTAAAATTAATTAACTTATCATTTTCAAACAAAGAGGCATTATTTATCAAGCAATCAAAAAATTTCATTTTTAATTTAGAAAATTTAATTATCTTTAAAATATCACTTTCTTTACTCAAATCACCTCTGGCTAAATAAACTTTCGTGCCAAATTTCTCTAATTTTTTTTTTAATTTTTCCGCATTAGATTTTGATTTATTGAAATGAATTATAATCTCTATGTTTGGACCAGATAATTTCTCAGCAATTGCAGCACCTATTCTAGTAGCTCCTCCAGTAACAATTATCTTCCGTGCTTCCACTTTTTATCCTTTTTTTTTGTAATTTTAGTACCAGGCATTCCTAGAGTTGATCTACCTTTTGGATATATCTTATTTTTTACATCATACTGTCTTATTTTGGGGTTTAAAGTTATTTCAAGTTCTGTACTTTGTAATTTCCTTATTTCATCTCTTATTTTTGCAGCTTCTTCAAATTCAAGATTTGAAGCTGACTCTTTCATTTTTTTATCAAGTGCTTTGAGATGTTTTTTTAGGTTACCACCTACATTTGAACCTTCGCTTATTTTTACGTAATCCTTCTCATACACACTCTCTAAAATATCACTAATATCTTTTTTTACTGTCTTAGCATCTATTTTGTGTTTTTTATTGTATGCTAATTGAATTGATCTTCTTCTATCTGTTTCTTGGATAGCTTTTTTTATGCTTTTTGTCTCTTTGTCTGCATACAAAATTACTTTTCCATCAACATTTCTTGCTGCACGGCCTATAGTTTGAATTAAGGAAGTTTCAGATCTGAGAAAACCTTCTTTATCAGCATCTAAAATACCAACTAAGGCACATTCAGGTATATCTAATCCTTCTCTTAATAAATTTATGCCAACAAGTACATCGAAAACACCCATTCTTAAATCTCTCATTATTTCTATTCTCTCCAAAGTATCTATGTCTGAATGCAAATATCTTACCTTCACACCATTTTCATGAAGATATTCAGTTAAATCTTCAGCCATTTTTTTTGTGAGTGTGGTCACTAGTACTCTATGATTTTTTTCTATTACTTTTTTACATTCATGCATTAAGTCATCCACTTGATTTTTTGCAGGTCTTACTTCAACTGGTGGATCAATCAATCCTGTTGGTCTTATAACTTGATCAATGAACTTTCCTTTTGTTTGATTTAATTCCCATGGCCCAGGTGTTGCAGAAACAAATATAGTTTGCGTCCTCATCAAATCCCATTCTTCAAACTTTAGCGGTCTGTTATCCATGCAAGAAGGAAGTCTAAAACCATATTCAGCTAGCGTACTCTTTCTTGACCTATCACCTTTATACATTCCATTAAGCTGAGGAACTGTAACGTGACACTCATCAACAAAAATTAGAGTGTTATCAGGAAAATATTCAAACAAAGTAGGAGGGGGTTCACCAGGTTTTCTTCCAGATAAAAATCTTGAATAATTTTCAATACCTGCACAAGATCCAGTCGCCTCAATCATTTCTAGGTCAAATTTTGTTCTTTCCTCCAACCTTTGCGCCTCTAATAACTTATTTTCTTCTTTATGTTTTTTAAGAGTTATTTCTAATTCTTTTCTAATATTGATAACTGCTTGTTCAATAGTGGGTTTTGGAGTTATATAATGGCTATTTGCATAAACTTTTACTAGATTTAAATCTCTAACTTTATCTCCAGTTAAGGGATCAAATTCTTCAATTTGCTCAAGCTTTTCACCAAATAAACTAAGTCGCCAAGCTCTATCTTCTAAATGAGAGGGGAATATCTCCAAATATTCTCCTCTAGCCCTAAATGTTCCTCTATAAAAATTTTGATCATTACGTTTGTATTGCAAGGCAACTAAAGACCTTATTATTTGTTCTCTATTGTAATCATAATTTTTTTGAAGAGTTAAAGTCATTTTACTGTAAGCTTCAACTGATCCCAAACCGTAAATGCATGATACACTTGCAACTATTATAACATCATCTCTTTCAAGAAGAGACCTTGTTGCTGAGTGTCTCATTCTGTCTATTTGTTCGTTAATGGATGCTTCTTTTTCAATATAAGTATCTGATCTAGGAACATAAGCCTCAGGAGTGTAATAATCATAATATGATACAAAGTATTCAACAGCATTGTCAGGAAAGAAAGTTTTCATTTCACCATAAAGTTGAGCGGCTAGAGTTTTGTTAGGAGCTAAAACTAAAGCAGGTCTATTTGTGGCCTCTATAACTTTTGCCATTGTAAAAGTTTTTCCAGATCCGGTGACGCCAAGTAATACTTGGTTAAATTCTTCTTTATTAGCTCCTTTGACCAATTTTTTAATAGCCTCTGGTTGATCACCAGCCGGTTTAAAGTCAGATTTAATTTTGAATTTTTTGCCACCTTCAAGTTTTCCACTGATTTTTGGATTTTTACTCTGAATATCTGTAATTAAATCTTGATATGTATTTTCCATATATTAAAGAACGTAGTAGAATTAATTTATATTTCAATGAGCATAATATCAGACAGTTTAAAAAGAATTAAGCCATCCCCAACAATTGCTGTGACGCAAAAAGCCCGAGAATTAAGAGCGGCTGGAAAAGATGTTATAGGTCTTGGTGCCGGAGAGCCTGATTTTGATACACCAGACAATATAAAAGATGCAGCTATACAAGCTATAAAAGATGGAGATACCAAATACACAGCAGTCGATGGAACACCAGCTTTAAAAAAAGCAATTATTGAAAAATTTAAAAGAGAAAACAATTTGGATTATACTCAAGATCAAGTAACTGTAGGAACTGGAGGAAAACAAGTTTTATATAATACTTTCATGGCAACACTAAATAAAGGTGACGAGGTAATTATTCCGGCACCTTATTGGGTATCCTATCCGGATATGGTTTTATTAGCGGGGGGAAAACCGAAAATAGTAAAGTGTGAAGAAAAAGATGGGTTTAAACTAACTGCTAGTAAACTTAAAAAAGTAATCTCAAAAAAAACAAAATGGTTAATTTTAAATTCGCCATCAAATCCAACTGGCGCAGGTTACTCTAAAGATGAAATAGAAAATTTAGCAAAAATTTTGGTTAAAAATAAAAAGGTTTATATACTAAGTGATGATATTTACGAGCATATCAAATATGATAACTTTAATTTTTTTACTATTGCGCAAATTTCAAAACTAAAAGACAGGACACTCACAATGAACGGGGTAAGTAAGTCTTACGCTATGACTGGTTGGAGAATTGGTTATGCAGCTGGTCCTAAAGACATCATTAAAGCTATTGGAAAAATTCAATCTCAATCGACATCAAACCCTTCATCTGTAAGTCAAGCTGCTGCAGTTGAGGCATTAAATGGAGCGCAAGATTTTATTCAAGAAAGGTCTAATGCATTCAAAGAAAGAAGAGATTTTGTTGTTAAAAGTTTAAATAATATTAAGGGAATAACCTGTTTAACACCTAATGGTGCATTTTATGTTTTTCCAAGCTGTAAAGGCTTATTGAATAAGAAAACAAAATTAAAGACAGATACAGATTTTGTTCAAAAGTTATTAGAGAAATCTAATGTTGCGGTAGTACAGGGTTCAGCTTTTGGATTAGATGGTTATTTTAGAATTTCATACGCAACTTCGATGGAAAATTTAAAAAAAGCCATGGATAGAATTAAAGATTTTTGTGAAAGTTTATACTAGATAATTCTATTTTTGATCTAATATTTTTTTTGCTGCTTTTGTTTTTTTTATCCAAGATTTAGGAATAGTATTTACACCTTTTAAAGCAGCAAAATAAGCACCAATAAAATTTGCTCTCGAGCAATTACAGCCACCAGCCTTTATTGTCTTTAAAATAGCTACTTTATAGTTCGCTGAACTTATAATTGAGTGAATAGAACTGTTAAATGTTCCTGGGTAACTGCAAGCTATCCCTAGTTTTTTAACTACAATAGAGTGAGGAGTATTTTTTAATTTTATTACCATTTTAAGATTTTTAATTACAGGTCTAAAATATGAATTTTTTTCAAATTTTTTTATAAATTCATTAATTGGATCTTTAGATCCCTTCAGCGCTAGATTTATCAAGTGAAATTTCGATAAAGCATATCTAAGGCTTATTTTTGATACAGTTACAATAGAGATTATTTTTTTGAGAGATTTAAAGTCATGACCGTATAAGAAATAAGGAAGAGCTGCACAATAACCGTCAGATTCATTTACTTTTTTACCCCCAGTTAGTCTTTTTTTCGACTTAATATTTTTAATAGTTTCAATGACATTTTGATGTATCCATGGGCCTTTAATTAAACTACGCCAATCTTTAACTTTTTTATATTTATTTCTTAATTTTAAATTTTTCCAATATGCACTTCCAGGACCAAAATTTTTTAAAATATTTTTCTTAAATCTAGTTTCAATGTCATTATGATTTTCAAGCAATGTCTTAAACATTACTTGACCAATATCATTATATCCAGAAACTTTACCTGTTTGAATATTATAAAAAGGACTTTTATTTTTTTTCAAAAAAGTAAAGTCTTTTTTTCTTCGAACATAATTATATAATTTTTTTTGATCATAAACCCAGTGCAAAGGTCTTGCAGCAGCGTCAGCAACTGTAGAACCTAAAAAAACATGAAGATTATTTTTCACTTTAATGTGATAAAAATTTTTCTGCTTCTAGTGCAGCCATACAACCCATTCCTGCCGCTGTTACTGCTTGTCTGAAAGTTTTGTCTTTTACGTCGCCTGCTGCGTAAACTCCTGGAATATTAGTTTCAGTAGAATCTGGTTTTGTGATTAAGTAACCCTCGTTATCCATTTTCAATTGGTTTTTAAATAATGAAGTGGCAGGATCATGACCAATAGCGATAAAAACACCATCTAATTTAATTTCAGATATTTTATTGGTTTTCAAATTTTTTACTTTAAGACCTTTTACATTTTTAGGTTCTCTATCACCTATCACGTCTTCAACAATTGTATCCCATATAATTTCAATTTTTTTGTTATCCATTAATTTTTTTTGGAGCATTTTTTCAGCTCGTAAACTGTCTCTTCTATGAATTAATTTTACTTTTGATGCAAATTTTGTAAGAAACATTGCTTCCTCTACTGCAGCATTACCACCACCAATTACAGCTACTTCTTTGTTCTTAAAGAAAAAACCATCACAAGTAGCACAAGCTGATACTCCAAATCCTCTAAACTCTTGTTCAGATTTTAAGTTTAACCACCTTGCCTGCGCACCAGTAGATATAATTATACTATCAGCAGTATATTTTTGCCCACTATCTCCAATAGCTTTAAAAGGTGAACTTTTCAGATCCACAGACCCAATATGATCTTCTATCATCTCTGTCCCAACAGCTTTTGCTTGCTCTTTCATTTGATCCATTAGCCAAGGGCCCTGTATAACATCAGCAAAGCCTGGATAGTTCTCTACATCAGTTGTTGTCGTTAATTGTCCTCCAGGTTCTGATCCGTAAACTAGTATTGGTTTTAACATAGCTCTTGCAGCATAAACTGCTGCCGTATATCCAGCAGGACCCGACCCAATTATTAACACTTTTGTGTGTTTAGTTGGATTTTGATTCATATGAGAGCTATATAGTGATTAATGAATAAATTAAAAGGTTTATTATTGACTGAGGGAATGCACGGTATGATTAGTCAAGTTGAAGGGTTGGCTAAGTCACTAAATATAGAATTTATACACGAAAAAATTGAACTAAATTCTTTTTGGAAGCTTATTCCTCCAAAATTTACACCATCTCAAAGTTTTACTTTTAAAAATGATATTAAAAAAAATTTTGATATCGTTATTTCCTGTGGAAGAAAAAGCGTTATTCCATCAATTTATTTGAAAAAAAAGTACAAAGATAAAATAATGAATATTCATATTCAAGATCCAAAGGTTTCTTTGAATAATTTTGATTATGTTGTAGTTCCTCAGCACGATAGTTTAAATGGAAACAATGTTATAACTAGTATAGGAGCTATTCATTATTTGAAACAAGATGAACTCGATCAAAATGAGAATTATCTAAAAAACAAAATTAATAAGGAAAAAATAATTTCATTAATTATTGGTGGGCCAAACAAGTATTACAACTATAATGATAAATCGATTGGTGAAATATTCGCTAAAATACAAAAAAATTTTATAGATAATGGTTATCAATTAATAGTAATTCCCTCAATGAGAACACCTCAAAAAATTATTAATAAAGCAACTAATTATTTTGATAAAAATCAAGTAATTATAAATAATGTTGATAAAAAGGCTTATCTCTCCTCACTTAAATTAGCTGACTATATTGTTGTAACGTGTGACTCAACCTCCATGATCTCTGAGGCCGCTATAACAGGGAAACCAATATATGTTGCACAAATGACGCCAATTAAAAAAAACTATAGATTTGAGAAGTTTTTTAATTTATTTAGATCATTGAACATTATTAGAAATTTAGAAGGTTCAGTTGAAAAATGGAATTATGAAAAACTTAACGAAACTGATAAAGTATCAAATCACATAAAAAAAAAATTTAAAGATTATGATTTTTCTTAATTCAATTTTAAAAAATTCGAAAAAACATGACTATCCTTTTGCCCATTGGGAGTATAGTGATGCTCTAAGTGAAGAGTCAATAAATGAAATTATAAATGCAGATATTCCGGACGTAAGCAAACATAATTTGTCATACGATGGCACTAGAGCTATAGATGGTGGATCTGCAGAATTTAGGAAGGGTATTGCATCAGGAGGTAAGGCAATAAAATTTAGATGTTTTGTAACAAAAGAGAATGAGTCTCAATTTCCAAATTTAGTAAAGTTTATTAGAGAATTACAATCTAAAGAGACTCATCAAGCAATTTCTAAAATGATAAAAAAAGATTTATCTAATTCTTATGTTAGAGTAGAAATTATTTGTGATCGAGAAGGTTTTTGGCTTAAACCTCATTGTGATATAAAAGAAAAATTAATGTCAGGTTTAATTTTTGTGAATAATTCAAAAGAGTCCGAAGATTTGGGTACTGATTTTTATAATGAAAAGTTGGAGAAAGTTAAGACGGTGCCGTATAAGCATAATTACGGCTATCTTTTTACAAGTGGTCCTAATACATGGCATGGTATGGAAAAGAAAAAAATAATTAAAGAGAGAAGATGTATTCAAGTAAATTACGTTACTTTTCATACCGATTGGAAAGTCGATCAATAGCGTTTAAAAGAGATTAGAGTACAAACCTAATATAACCAAAATAGCAAACATAAAACAGATACCAGTAACAGCTCTTAATTGATCATCATCTTCGTTTACATTATTTTTATCATAAAGTTTCCAAATATAATTTTTTTTAGTTTCAAATAAATTTCCATTTTCTGGAGTCTTATCTTTTGGAAAATTGATAATTTCAGCATCATAAAAAGTTTCATCAGGAAATTTTTTTATATTTTCTTGAAATTTTATACTCATAAAAAAAATTTAATTGCCAGTAGCCTACTAATCAATTTCTTTAAAATAAATTTAAATTTATCCTAAACAGTATTATTTCTTCAACTTTTAATTGAAATTTTTGGAACAACTAAAAATTGAATTTTTAAAAATTAAGATCTTGAAGAGAACAAACTTCAAGTTTTTTTGTCTTAAGAGATTTTATTCCCTCAATACATGCTAAGGCTGTTGACATATTGGTGCAATATGGGACTTTATTTTTTAGTGTTGCCCTTCTTAAAGCAATAGCATCATTTATTCTGTGTTCGCTTTTCCCGCCGCCAGTATTTATTACTAATGCTATTTTTTTTGAATTTAGAACATCAACTATATGAGGTGATCCACTACTTACTTTATTGATTTTTTTGCATTTCATTCCATGTTTTTTTATGTGTTCTGCAGTCCCTTTAGTAGCACAAAGACTAAACTTTAATTTTAATAATTCCCTTGCAAGATTAATACCTTCCTTTTTATGAGAGTCTTTAAGTGAAATAAAAGCGAGTCCTTTTGTTGGTAAGGAATTTGCAGATGCAATCTGACTTTTTGCGAAAGCCATTCCAAAATTTTTATCAAATCCCATCACTTCTCCTGTTGATTTCATCTCTGGCCCCAATAATAAATCACTATTAGGAAATTTATTAAAAGGAAATACAGCCTCTTTAACTGCGTACATTCCTTTTGATTTATCTTTTAGATTAAACTTAGATAATTTTTCTCCAGACATTACTCGCGATGCAATTTTAGCAAGTGGCAAACCTTTCGCTTTTGAAACAAATGGTACTGTTCTGCTAGCCCTAGGGTTTACTTCGATCACATAAATTACATCTTTCTTTATGGCAAATTGAATGTTCATAAAACCTTTAACTTTCAAAGCTAAAGCTAACTTTTTAGTTTGATTTTCAATTTCCTTTATCAAAAATGGTTTAATAGATATTGGAGGTAAACTGCAAGCAGAGTCCCCTGAGTGAATTCCCGCTTCCTCAATATGTTGCATTATACCTGCAACATGAACTTGTTTTCCATCTGATATTGCATCTACATCAACTTCCATTGCATGATCGATAAACTTATCTATTAAAATTGGGTTATCCTCTGCAGCTTTGAACGCCTCTTGAACAAAGTTTTTAAGCTGACTTTTTTCATGAACAATTTCCATTGCTCTTCCACCTAATACATATGATGGTCTTACCATCAACGGCAAACCAATTTTTTCTGCTATCCGGATCGCTTGTTTGTAAGTTTTTGCTATTCCGCTTTCTGCTTGCTTTAGTTTTAATTTATTAAGCAGGTTTCTAAATCGGTTCCGATCCTCTGCTAAATCTATCGAAGTATATTGTGTTCCTAAAATTGGGAGTTTGTTATCGTGTAAAAATTTGGCCAGTTTAATTGGAGTTTGACCACCAAATTGTGCAATAATACCAATTAAGTTACCTTTTTCTTTTTCTTTATTGATTATATTAAAAACATACTCTTCTTTTAAAGGTTCAAAATACAATCTATCACTTGTATCGTAATCAGTTGAAACTGTTTCTGGATTACAGTTAACCATAATGGTTTCAAAGCCTTGATTTTTTAAGGAAAAACTTGCCTGACAACAGCAATAATCAAATTCGATACCCTGTCCTATTCTATTTGGTCCTCCACCTAGTATTATAATCTTTTTTCTTATGGTTGGATCAGACTCACACTCAGAATTTACTGAGAAGTTTCTTTGATAAGTTGAGTACATATAAGGTGTAAAAGATTTAAACTCAGCAGCACAAGTATCAACCTTTTTAAATACTGGCAAAATATTGAGAGCAGTTCTTTTTCGTCTAACTACATTTTCAGAGGTATTAGTTAATTCTGCTAATTTCTTATCAGAAAAACCAATAGATTTTATTCTATTCAACTCATTAAAATTTTTTGGCAATCCTTTGTTTTTAATTCTTATTTCACTAACAACTAACTCATTTATTTGTTCTAAAAACCATGGGTCAATTTTAGATAATTTAAATATTTTTTTTAAACTAATTTTTTTTCTAATAGCTTCGGCGACCAGAAGTAATTTATTTGGAATATTTTCTTTAAGTTTTTTCTCAATTTGTTTTTTATTTAAATCAAATATTCTATCTAATCCTGAGAAACCAGTTTCAAGTGAAACTAGAGCTTTTTGAAGTGACTCTTTAAAATTTCTACCGATCGCCATTGCCTCTCCAACTGATTTCATTGATGTACCTAAAGTAGCAGGAGAAGTTGAAAATTTTTCAAAAGTAAATCTTGGAATTTTTGTTACCACATAATCAATACTTGGTTCAAATGATGCTGGAGTAACTTTAGTAATTTCATTTTTTAATTCATCTAACGTGTAACCAATCGCCAGTTTTGCGGCAACTTTAGCAATTGGAAAACCTGTTGCTTTTGATGCTAGTGCTGATGACCTTGATACACGAGGATTCATTTCAATTATTACCATTCGACCGTTTTTGGGATTAATAGCGAACTGAACATTTGAACCACCAGTCTCAACACCAATTTTTCTTAAACATGCAATAGAAGCATTTCTCATAACTTGATATTCCTTATCTGTTAATGTAAGTGCAGGGGCGACTGTAACAGAGTCTCCGGTATGTACTCCCATTGGATCAACATTTTCAATTGAACATATTATTATACAATTGTCTTTTTTATCTCTCACAACTTCCATTTCAAATTCTTTCCATCCTTCGAGACACTCTTCAACTAACACTTGGCTGACTGGCGATTCATGTAAACCATTTCTAATAATTTTTAAGTAATCTTTTTTATTTTTAGCTATTCCTCCTCCAAGACCTCCAAGCGTAAATGCTGGTCTAATAATAGCGGGCAAACCAATTTTTCTTAAAACTTTTGATGCTTGATTAATGTTGTTAACAATTTCTGATTTAGGTAGATCTAAACCAATATCAATCATGTTTTTTCTAAATTTCTTTCTATCCTCTGCATTAGCGATTGCTTTAGAGTTTGCTCCTATTAATTCAATTTTGTATTTCTTTAAAATTCCTTTTTTTTCTGCTTCCATTGCAAGATTAAGAGCTGTTTGACCTCCCATTGTAGGAAGAATTGCGTCAGGTTTTTCTTTTTTTAAAATTTTTTCTAAAACTTTTAAAGTAATCGGTTCAATATAAGTTTTATCAGCAACATCAGGATCAGTCATAATTGTTGCTGGATTTGAATTTATCAAAACAACTTTGTAACCTTCGTCTTTTAATGCTTTACATGCTTGTGTTCCCGAATAATCAAATTCGCAGGCTTGGCCTATAATTATTGGCCCAGCACCAACAACTAAAATTTTTTTAAAGTCTTTTCTTTTTGGCATTTTTTTTCATGTTTTTAATGAATTCTTGGAATAAATAAACGCTGTCTTGTGGACCAGGGTTTGATTCTGGATGGTACTGAACAGAGAATACAGGTTTATTTTTTAATTTTATACCCTCGATACTATGATCAAATAAAGATTTATGGGTGATTTCAACAGTTTTAGGTAAATTTTCTTTTACAACTTCAAAGCCATGATTTTGACTGGTTATTTCCACATTGTCATTTATTAAATTTTTAACAGGATGATTAGCTCCTCTATGCCCAAGTTTCATCTTTTTCGTTTTACCACCTAAAGATAAAGCCAGAATCTGATGACCAAGACAAATACCAAATAACGGTAAATCTTTACTAATTAATTTTTTTATTACTTTTATAGCATATTTTCCAGTCGCAGCTGGATCTCCTGGACCGTTAGATAAAAAAATACCATCTGGTTTTAACTTAAGAATTTTTTCAGCATCGGTTTTACAAGAAACTACTGTTACTTTACAATTAAAGTCAGAAAAATATCTTAATATGTTTTTTTTTATACCATAGTCTATAGCAACTACGTGCAAAGAACTTTTGGTGTTTTTTTTAAAACCTATTTCTTTTTTCCAAGTCTTAAGTCCTTTCCAAACATAATTTCTCGGAGTAGTCACTTTTTCTGCAAGATCCAAATTATTTAATCCACTCCATTTAATTGTTGAGTTTGTAAGTTTACTGATGTTAAATTTGCCTTTTTTTGAGTAAGCAATTGTTCCCTTTGGAGCACCTTTGTCTCTTATAAAACTAGTTAAACTTCTTGTATCTAGACCTGTAATTCCTACTATTTTATTTTTTTTTAGCCAAGAGTTTAAATGTTGAAAAGATCTATAATTTGATGGTGATGTAATCTCCGAATTAAAGATTACTCCTTTAGTCCAAATTTTATCAGACTCAAAATCTTCTTTGTTGGTTCCAACATTTCCAATGTGTGGGAAAGTAAAATTTATTATTTGACCTGCATAAGATGGATCAGATATTATTTCTTGATATCCGGTTAAAGAAGTATTAAAGCAAACTTCCCCTGTTGCTTCTCCTTGGTAGCCAATGCCAATACCTCTAAAAACCTTCCTATTTTCAAGAACTAAAATACCTGTGTTATTTTGTGAATTTTTTGAGTGAGTTTTTTTTACTTTTTTGATCAATTACAACTCATAAGTTAAAGGTTAATACAATAATTGATTTATTATCGCAACAGAGATGTATTATAAAATTGTAAAAAAACAATTTTTCTTTTGAAGATTTTTATCTTTGCAGTAGATTAAATTTGTCATGTCATTAAAAGAAACAATCGAAACCGAATATAAAAACGCTCTAAAGGCTAAAGATAAAACAAAAATCTCAACTTACAGGTTAATTTTATCCTCAATTAAGGACCTGGATATATTAAACAGATCTGGTCAAAACAAAAAAGAGACAGACGACGAGGATATAAAAAAGCTTTTGAAGAAAATGGTAAAGCAAAGAGCCGAATCAATAGATATTTATAAAAAGAACAATAGAACAGATCTTCTAGAAATTGAACAAAATGAATATAATATTTTAACAGGATTTTTACCCAAACAATTAAGCAGCGAGGAAACAAAAAAAATATGTGCAGATTTGATATCTAAAATTGGAGCAAGTTCAATTAAAGACATGGGTAAAGTTATGGGTGAGTTAAAAAAGCTTCATGCTGATGAAATTGATTTTGCAAAAGCTGGGTCAGTTATAAAAGAGTTATTAAATAATAAATGAAATATCCTAAAGAGTATCTTGATGAAATTAAAACTAGATTAAAAGTTTCAACAGTAGTAGCAAAATACGTTTCTTTAAAAAAAAGGGGTAAGGAGTATGTTGGCTTGTCGCCTTTTAAAAATGAAAAAACACCGTCTTTTACTGTAAACGATGAAAAGGAATTTTATCATTGTTTTGCAACATCAGAGCATGGAAATATTTTTGATTTTGTTATGAAAACTCAAAACTTTAAATTTGGTGAGGCGGTAAAACATTTAGCTCAATTGGCAGGGATGCAGCCCTACATGTTTTCTAAGCAAGATGAAGAAAGAGAAAAAAAATGGAAGGAATATATTGCTATTTATACTAAGTATGTTGATTTTTATCATAATGAGCTATTAAAAAACGATAACCATTCTAATGCGAGAGATTATTTAAAAAATAGATCTTTGAGCAAACTTGAAGTTAAAAAATTTAAAATTGGATACATAGAAAAAAAATCTAATTTCTTCGATAAACTTAAAAAAGAATTTAATGAAAAATCGTTGATTGAAAGTGGTTTATTTTATTTAGATGAAAAAAAGAAAGTTTATGTTGAAAGATTTAGGGGGAGATTAATTTTTCCAATCAATAATATTTCAGGACAACCGATAGCACTTGGAGGAAGAATTATTGAAAACTTAGATTACTTAGCTAAATATATAAATTCACCAGAGACACCCTTTTTTAAAAAGGGTTCAAATTTATACAATTTGGATTTAGCTAGAAAAATATCAAACAAATTAGATCATGTTTATTTAGTAGAGGGATACATGGATGTTGTAGGTCTTACTAAAAATGGAATTGAAAATGTTGTTGCTAATTTAGGTACATCATTAACTGATAGACAAATACTTATTTTAAATCAATTTTTTAGTGACATTATTATTTGTTTTGATGGAGATGATAGTGGTTATAAAGCAGCAGTCAGAGCAGCAGAAAATTCTATTAAAGAATTAAAACCTGAAAAACAAATTTCTTTTTTATTTTTGCCAGATAAGGAAGATCCAGATAGTTTTGTTAATAAAAATGGCAAAAATTATTTTATAGATTTTTCAAAAAATTCAAAGATTTCTATACATCAATTTATTTTCAATCATTTTAAGAAACAAACAAACAATGATCCATCTTCAATGGCTATTTTTGAAAAAAAATTAAGAAATATTGCAAATACAATTAAAGACAATTTTATAAAAAAATATGTTTTGGAGTATTTTTTAGAAAGAATTTCAGATTTAACTCCATATACTAGCCAGAATAAAAAAAATTCTTTTATAAAAAAAATCAAATCATTGGACACAACAAAGAAACATTTCAGTGACAGCCAAAATTTAAGTGCAGTAGAATTAAAAGAGTTTTCATTAATATACTTGGTTATTCATAACCTTAATTTAATGCAGGAAAATATTCACCTAATCGAAAATATAAAATTATTCTCTAAAATTAATATTCAAATTTTAAATAAGATTGTTTCAAAATTAAGATCTGGAGAAAATGTAACAATAGAAATGCTTGATATAGATAATCAATTAATTGAAAAGATAACTAAGTTTGCACCAATCAAACATATTCTTAAAAACAAGCAAGATAATGAGTATGAAATAATTGAATTACTAGATGATATAAGCCGAGATTTAAATAGTTATGATTTAGAATTTAGAATTCAAGAATTAGAATCGAAGTTTTCAAAAGATTTGAGTGAAGAGACATTTAATGAGCTTAAAGAGCTGAAAAAAAAGCAAAATATCAACTAAAATTCGAAAATTAATAATGGATTTTTATGAAATTGACATTATATAAGTCTTCTCTAATTTTATTGTTGTGGAAAGAATAATTACTAAATCATTCGCAAGATTAATGGGTCGAGGAACCCACAGAGGATTTATAACTTACGAAGAATTAAGCAAATCACTTGGAAAGAGAAATCTCTCAGACGAAAACTTAGCTCAAGCTTTTATTCACATACTTGATGAAAAAATAACTTTAGTTGAAAAAAAATCTGATTTTAAAGTTTTAAGAAAAAAAGAAAGTTCCTCAAAGGAGGAAGGTAAAACAATTGAAAAAAGTGATGATCCAATAAGAATGTATCTAAGAGAAATGGGTGGAGTAGAACTTTTATCTAGAGAAGGTGAAATTGCGATTGCAAAAAGAATAGAAGCAGGAAAAGATGTAATGTTGATAGCTTTGTCTCAAAGCCCGATCACTGCTCAACAATTTTTTGACTGGAATCAAAAACTACAAAAAGATGAAATCTTAGTTAGAGAAATTATCGATATAGATACAAATTACATGGAAGATGAATCCACAGGACCTAGTGCAAAACAAAAAAATGCAGGCGAAACTGAAAAAACTGAAGATGGAGCTAATGATGAGGATGAAGAATTTAATCCCACGCTTGCTGCAATGGAAACTGAAATTAAACCGAAAGTTCTAAAAACAGTTACCCATTTAACAAAAGAATACAATAAGCTTATTAAATACCAAAAAGAAAAATTAAATTGTATTTTAAAATCTGAGTCCTTTTCTACAGCTAAAGAAAAAAGTTATGACAAGACTGTAAAAGATATTTTAGAGAATATAAAGTCTTTACAATTATCTCCCTCAGTTTTAGAGGATCTAGTTCAAAAACATTATATAGAAAATAAAAAGATAATTTCCTTAGAGGGAAATCTTTTAAGGTTAGCAATGGATCAAAAAATTCCAAGAACAGAATTTATAAAATTCTATATCGGTAACGAAATTAATCCGAATTTGAAAAAGTTTCTAGATACTAATACAGTTTGGAGGCAGTTTTTCTCAAAAAATAAGGAACAATTTAGAAATATCAGGGAGAGACTAATCGAAATAAGTAATACACTTGGAATTTCTGTGACTGATTTTAAAAAATTAGTAAGTAGAATCCAAAAAGGAGAAAAAGAGTCCAGAATTGCGAAAAAGGAAATGGTTGAGGCTAATCTAAGATTAGTAATATCTATTGCCAAAAAATATACAAATAGAGGTCTTCAATTTTTAGATTTAATTCAAGAAGGTAATATTGGTTTGATGAAGGCCGTTGATAAATTTGAATATCGTAGAGGTTATAAATTTTCGACTTATGCTACATGGTGGATAAGACAAGCTATAACTAGATCAATTGCCGACCAAGCAAGAACAATTAGAATACCAGTACACATGATAGAAACGATTAACAAAATAGTCAGAACTCAAAGATTGATATTGAGTGAATTTGGTAGAGAGGCTACCCCAGAAGAATTAGCTAAAAAACTTAGAATGCCATTAGACAAAGTTCGAAAGGTATTGAAAATTTCTAAAGAACCCGTCTCACTTGAAAAACCCGTTGGTGATGAAGAAGATAGTAGTTTAGGAGATTTTATTGAGGATACAAAAGCTTTAGCACCTTTAGAACAAGCTATTAAATCAAATTTAGGAGAGGCTACAACAAAAATTCTATCAACGTTGACTCCAAGAGAGGAAAGAGTTTTAAGAATGAGATTTGGAGTGGGTATGAACACTGATCATACTTTAGAAGAGGTTGGACTTCAATTTTCAGTTACAAGGGAAAGAATTAGACAGATTGAAGCTAAAGCATTAAGAAAGTTAAAACATCCAAGTAGGTCAAAACAGTTAAAAAGTTTCCTTGAAAGTTAAATTAGGGCCGTTAGCTCAATAGTAGAGTACTGCATTGACATTGCAGGGGTAGTTGGAGCGTAACCAACACGGCCCACCAAATTATCTTTAATTGATAACTATTAAAAAATGATGTAACTAATATTACGCAAGGGCCTGTAGCTCAGTTGGTTAGAGCAGTACACTCATAATGTATTGGTCCCAGGTTCGAGTCCTGGCGGGCCCACCAAAATTTGAATTAATTACTATTTGAGAAACTTTCCAATGTTTCAAAAAGAGCATTAATATTTCCATCGTTTGAATTTAAGATAGATGCAAATTCCTCTTTTTGCGTTCGTGCTAAACTTAAACCCTCAATTATTAAATCAAGTATCAAAGGTTTTTCTGGATTTTTTGTGTATATTCTCCAATCGATTTTTACTTCTGGTCTTTCCTCGGTCCCTTTTAATAAGCTATTGACGATTACGAATTTTTCACTGAGAATTTTTTTATCATAAACATCAATATCTGGATTCGAATATACTACTAATCTATTTGAAAAACTTGTTAAGAAATATTCTTCAAATAATTGGCTATATCTAATCTTTTGATCATCTGTTAAATTTTTTCGAATTGGTCCTAGAGTATAAAAACCAATTCTTTTTATATCTACAGTATCTTTGGCTATTTTTTTCAATTCCTTTATTTTTATTTCTTTAGATATATCTTCCGACAATACTTCCGAAGCTCTATTTATTGTAGATTGAACAAATACGTCAGCCTCTATTGAATATAATTTACTTGAACAAATAAGATATATTAAAAATGTAAAAATAATTTTTCTAATTTTCATGATAAAAATAGAGGAGATTATTGACTATCGATTTCTTCCCAATCACTATCATTTTGGGTTTCAATAATTTTTTTAGTGTTTAAAATTTTTTGTTGTCTGTCCTGAAGATATAAACTTTTTACTGAAGCATAAAAATCCAAAGAATTTTCTTTTAAACTTTCTATATCGTCAAAATTTTTGGCTCTAAAATTAACTCCCTCTGTTACCTTTGAAGTATAATAATCTATATCTGAAAAATATTGAGTATCATTTCTAACTGTTAAATTATACCAAGCATCTCCACCTACGAAATTTAAAGTTGAGGAAATTGTATCTCTAGCAGTGCTTGGACCTAAAACAGGTAATACCAAGTAACATCCAGGACCCATACCATGTTTTGCAAAAGACTGACCAAAATCTTCTTTCTCATATTCTGGAAAACCAATTTGCTCTGCTACATCAACTATTCCTAAAATTCCTACTGTACTATTTAATAGTAATCTTCCTGTATTCACTCCTGCTTGCTTAAATTCTCCTTGTAAAATATTATTTGGAATTGTTACTAAGTTAGAGAGGTTATCTAATGAATTATTCACACCCGATCTAACAGGAGAAGGCAGAACTCTATAAATTTTTGCGATTGGCTTAAAAATAATACCATCTAAAGCTTGATTGAATGCAAAAGTAGCTCTGTTAAATGTTTCTGAACAATCTTTTATTTCAGTTGGCTCATTTTTCTTCAAAATCAATTCTCCATCTGAAGCAGCATTAGCGCTAATAGTTAGCGCAAGGGTTGTAAATGATACAAGTATAAATTTTTTAAACATAGTTGTTCTTATATTATATAAATCATTAAAGTAAATTAACTATTTAACAAAAATGGATCGAAAAATAGGCATAAATTTGATCAGAAAATACTCCATCAATTTTAACCCGCTGAAAAGACCTAAAAAGTCAATTCAGTTTATTATAATTCATTACACTGGAATGAAAAAAGAAATTCATGCGATTAAAAGATTATGTAATTTTAAGAGTCAAGTAAGTTCCCATTATTTCATTAAAAATAATGGCGAAGTATTAAGTATAGTACCTGATTTGTATGAAGCATGGCACGCAGGTAAGTCAAGTTGGAGAGAATATAATTCGTTAAATAAGAATTCTATTGGCATTGAGATAAATAATCCAGGACATAAAAATGGATACAAAAATTTTTCTATAAAGCAAATTACGTCACTTGAAAAATTATTAAAATTTCTCACTAAGAAATATAGAATAAAACCTATTAATATTTTAGGACATTCAGATATAGCTCCATCAAGAAAAATAGACCCAGGCGAAAAGTTTCCATGGTATAGACTTTCAAAAAAAAATCTATGTCATTGGCACAGTCTTGATCAAAAAGAATTAATTCAAAAAAGAAATATTATGATTAATTCATCTGAAAAAATGGAATTTTTGAAAAATCTATATAGATTAGGATATTGTAAAATAAGAGGTATTAAAAACTCGCAGAACTCAAAATTATTGACATTAGCATTTCAAAGAAGATTTAGGCAAAATAAAGTAAATGGAATAATTGATAAAGAATGTCTATTTATAAGTCAAAATCTGTAAGCAAAGAAATAAATACTTGAATAATTAAAATTTAATTATAAGTTACTAGAGCCAGATAAACGACTTATCGCTTTAATTATTTTAAAGAGGAAAGTCCGGACTCTACAAGGATACAGTGCCAGATAACACCTGGCGGGGGCGACCCTAGGGATAGTGCCACAGAAAATAAACCGCCATAACATGGCAAGGGTGAAAAGGTGTGGTAAGAGCACACCGGTTCTATTGGTAACAATGAACGCTGGAAAACCCCACTGAGAGCAAGACTAAGTAGAGATGACATTGTTGTAAAACTAAAAGCCATCCTTGGCTAGTCATCAGGGTTAGTTGCTTGAGCTTAAGAGTGATCTTGAGCCTAGATAAATGATAAGTTTCAATGACAGAACCCGGCTTATAGTTTATCTGGCATAGACTTTTAATTTAATCATATAAACCAACATAAATCTTCTTTGCAGAAAGAAGGATAATCTACAATTAAATCAAAAATTGTATATATTGACAATATGCTAAAAAACCCATAATGTCCCATAAATTCCCAAATAAGGGAATTTAGGAAATTATGGTTTATGTTTTTATCAACCTACGAAAACAAACTAGACAAAAAAGGGAGGGTGTCTGTGCCAGCTAGTTTTAGATCATATCTTTCAAATTTAGGATATAATGGGTTTATATGTTACCCTTCTTTCAATAATCCATCTCTTGAAGCCTGGCCACAAGATAGGATAGAAAAAATTTCAAACACCATAGATTCTTTAAGCCCTTTTGAGGAAAAAAGAGATTATTTCGCAACATCAATATTATCTGAGAGTATAAACTTACAATTTGATAGCGAAGGCAGAATTTCACTTACACCTAAATTGTTAAAACATTCAAAAGTAAGAAACAAAATTTTATTTGTTGGACAAGGAAAAACATTCCAAATCTGGGAACCAACTATCTTTGAAAAATTTAAGGCCATAGCAAGAAAAAAAGCCAATTTGAATCGTGCAAGTCTTAAATGGGAAAGTCAATTAAATAAATAATGAGGGGGATAAAAAATGACTATTAATTTTAAAGCACCAGAGATCAAGGAATTGAAGCCACGACTTCTAGTAATGGGAGTTGGTGGTGCGGGAGGAAATGCTATTAATGAAATGATTGATAATGGAATGGAGGGGGTAGAATTCATAGCTGTTAATACTGACGCCCAAGATTTGAAACATAGTAAGGCAAAATCAAAAGTTCAAATTGGATTAAATTTAACAAAAGGATTAGGGGCTGGAGCAAAACTTGATATAGGCCAAGCTGCTGCTGATGAGTCTCTAAATGATATTATTAATATTTTACAAGGTGCAAACATGGTTTTTATAGCTGCTGGAATGGGAGGTGGAACAGGAACTGGTGCAGCACATGTAATTGCTAGAGCAGCAAAAGAATTAAATATTTTGACTGTAGGAGTTGTAACTCTTCCTTTTCTGTATGAAGGTCCAGGAAGAATGAAAAGAGCACAAATTGGATTAGAAGAGTTGAGAAAACATGTTGATACAATAATTGTAATCCCTAATCAAAATCTATTTAAGATTGCAAATGAACAAACAACTTTTGAAGAGTCTTTTCAGCTTTCAAATAATGTTTTAATGCACGGAGTTCAAAGTGTAACTGATTTAATGGTAAGACCAGGAATTATTAATTTAGATTTTGCTGATGTTGAGACTGTTATGGCATCAATGGGTAAGGCGATGATGGGAACTGGAGAAGCAGAAGGGGATGGTAGAGCTATGAAAGCAACAGATATGGCTATTAGCAATCCTCTAATTGATGATTATTCATTAAAAGGAGCGAAGGGATTATTAGTAAATATCACGGGGGGAAAAGATCTTAAATTATTCGAAGTTGATGAAGTAGTACATAAAATAAGATCTGAAGTAGAGGCTGACGCTGAAGTTATAATTGGAGCAATTACAGATACTTCACTCGATGGTAAAATTAGAGTTTCAATAGTGGCAACGTCTTTAGATGGTCAACAACCTGAGACTAAATCAGTAATTAATATGGTTCATAGAATTCAAAACCGTAATCCTGGATATTCTGATTTTACTACAAGCAACGGAACTGCTTCTTTTAGTTTTTCTAATGCAAGTACAAACCCAATTTCACATGGTGCTAATGCATTAAAACTTGAAAATGAGGTTATTTCAGAAAATATCGGTAACGAGACAGTAGATGATTTAAATAATCAATATCATGAAGAGCTTTTGAGAAATCAAGAAGCAGAGAATATAGTTCATGACACATCAAATGAGAATGAGCAATCATTTTCTCAAGAAGCTATTAAATCTTTAGATAAAGATGAAGCTCCATCCAATGATCTGAAAGAATTTGGTGTAGATACTGACGAGCCAGACTTATTTAGTGCAGACAATCACGAGGCTAGCTCAGAGAGTTTATTAGAATCATCAAATGTTGAAAATAATGAAGAGGATGATCTAGAGATACCTGCATTTTTAAGAAGACAAAAAAATTAATGTTCTTCAAGAAAATAAATGGAAGCCACCATGGTATCGGAAACTTCAAAACATTATCCGGTACTACTAAATGAAGTAATTAGTATATTAACCCCTCAACATGGTGGCACATTTATTGACTGCACATTTGGTCAGGGCGGATACACAAAAGAAATATTAAACTTCAAAAATACAAAAGTAATCGGATTAGATAGGGACATAGAGTCTAAAAAAGAGGCAGATAAGATATTAAAAAAGTTCGAAAGCAGATTCTTATTTAAGAATCTTAAATTTAGCCAACTAGAAAATCTTAAATTAAAAAAAGAAAATATAAGAGGCATTGTTTTTGATTTAGGATTTTCATATAAACAAATTAAAGATCCAAAAAAAGGTTTATCATTTAATTCTTTTGGAGATCTGAATATGAGAATGGGTATTAATGATTATTCAGCAAAAGATGTGATTAATAAGTTAAGCGCTAAAGAATTAGAAATTATATTCAAATTTTTTGGTGATGAAAAAGACTCAAAAAAAATTGCAGTTAATATAGTAAGAGAAAGGCAAAAAAAAGAAATTGATACTCAATCATTAGTAAGAATTATAGAAAAAACCAAAAAAAAAAAAAATTTTAGAACCCATAGTGCAACAAAAATTTTTCAAGCTTTAAGAATTTTTGTAAATAAAGAAATTAGTGAATTAATTTATGGATTAACTTCTGCATCAAAAGTTTTAAAAAAAGACGGAGTTTTAGCAGTTGTTACCTTTCATTCGTTGGAGGATAAGATTGTTAAATATTTTTTTTCAAGTTTATCAGAGAATAAAAGTATATCACGATATCAACCCTTAACAGTTCAACCTGAAAAATTATTTAAATTAATTGAGAAAAAACCAAAAGTACCAACTTCAATTGAGCTAAGCAAAAATTTGTCTTCTAGATCAGCAAAATTAAGGTATGTAATTAAAAAGAAAGATTTTTTTGATTTTGAAACAGATGTTCTTAAAAAGTTTAATAATCTAATAGAGATTGAAAATATTGGAAATAAAATATGAAAAAATTATTAACCTCATTTTTAATTATTTTTTTGATATTATTTACCGTAATAATTAAAAACTCTACAAAAAGAATAGATGATGAAATTTTTGTTAAAAAAGAAAATATTAGAATTCTTAAAAAGGACCTAGGTAAAATCAAATTAGAACATGAATTTCTTAGCTCTGCAGAAAAATTATTGGAGTTTCAAAATTTATATTTCGACGATCAATTAATAAAAAAAAATATTCAGGAAATTAAAATAATATATGAAAATTTAGGTGAAATAGAAATTAAAAACTTAGAATTAATTAATGAATAATAAAAATTCAAGAATTATTTTAGAAGATCAACAGAGTAATTTTTCATATAAAAAAAGTAAATCAAAATTGAAAATTTCATTCAATAGAGTTTCATTTATTTTCTTTATTTTTTTTATTATTTTTATTATTTACACAATTCACCTTATCCACTTAGGATCTAGAAATATTCAAAATCTAGAAACAGACAATTCAAAACAACCATTAAATGCCCTTTATAGAGCAGATATTACTGATAGAAATGGTAATTATCTCGTAAAAACAGTTAGTTCAATCGATGTGGGGATTAGTACTAAAAAGGTAATAGATCAGAGAAAATTAATTTTAAATTTAAAATATATTTTTCCTAATAAAAATTTTGAGACTATTAGTGAAAATTTAAAAAAGAAAAAATTTTTTTATTTAGAAAAAAAAATTTCAGAGGAAAACTATGAGAAGTTGATGCAATTAGGAGATAAATCTATTCAACCAGAGGAAAAATTAATAAGAATGTATCCTCAAAAAAACTTATTTAGTCATATTTTAGGTCAAATTGATGATAACAATAATGGTATTTCTGGCTTAGAAAAATCACAAGATAAAGATTTAAAAAAATCAAAAAAACCTGTTCAACTGACTGTTGATAAAGACATTCAATTCTTGATTAGAAACGAATTAATTAAATTTAATAAAATCTTTAATACAAAAGGTAGTGCTGCTATCTTGATGAATGTTAATAATGGTGAAATTTATTCTTTAGTTTCACTTCCAGATTTTAATCCCAATGAAAGAAAAACAATCGCAGATGTTAATTATATAAATAGAGCTACAAAAGGAATTTATGAATTTGGGTCAATATTTAAAACTTTTACATTTGCAGCTGCTTTTGAGGAAAATATTTTAGAGCCAGAGACCAAGTTTATTAATTTACCGAAATCTTTAAATTGTGCTGGTTTCCCAATCAGGGAATATGATAATGAAATGCCATCAACTTTGACGGCTGAACAAATATTAATCAGATCGGGTAATATTGGCTCTGTTAGGGTAGCCCAAAAATTAGGGGAAGATAAATTTAAATTGTTTTTATCAAAGATTGGTGTTCTTGATAAAATAACCTTTGATATTAATGAGGTTGGAAAACCAATAGAATTTATCTGGGGCAAATGTCCTTTAGCCACAGCTTCATTTGGTCATGGTATTACAACCACATTACTTCAATTAGCAAAAGCATATTCAATAATAGTTAATGGAGGATATGAAATTAAACCAAAACTAATTAAAAAAAAAAAAATAGATAAAAATGATCAAATTCTAAAGAAAGAGGTTTCACAAAAAATTTTACCTATATTAAGAAAAATTGTTTCAACAGAAGAGGGCACAGCTTCTTTAGCAAATGTTAATGGTTATGAAGTTGGAGGAAAAACAGGGACTGCACAAAAAAGCGGGAAAGGAGGTTATTCTAGAAAAAAGATTAATTCATTCATATCAATATTTCCGACCTCTAAACCAAAATTTGTTTTGGCACTAATGCTTGATGAACCTCAAATTAGTAAGGATTATATTTATCATTATAGAGATGGATCAAATATAAGATATAAGGGAACCCCGTATAATACTGCAGGCTGGACTTCAGTGGAGGTTGTTGGCCAAATAATTGAAAAAATTGGGCCCATTTTAGCCACAAAATATGGTGAGGTTAAATAATCTATGTTACTCAAAGATTATATTCCTAATTTAGATAAAAAATATAAAGAACTTTCATTCTCAGGTATCTCTTTTGATAGTTCTAAGATTTCAAAAAGAAATATTTTTTTTGCTATCAAAGGGAATAAGTTTGATGGAAATAAATATATTGATGTTGCTATTAAGAATGGTGCAACAATAATAGTTTCAGAAAAAAAAACATTTAGTAAATATAAAGACGTTGTTTTTTTGAATTTTAAAAACGTAAGAAAATTGTTAGCTGAGATTTCTTACAAAATTTTAGAAAAAAAACCAAAAAAATTAATTGCAGTCACAGGAACTAATGGAAAATCGTCTGTAGCAGATTTTTATTATCAAATACTAGATTTAAATTTTAAGAAAGTTGCATCTATCGGTACAATTGGAATTAGAACTAAGAATAATAAAAAAAATTTGAATAATACAACTTTAGATCCGATTCAATTAAGTTCTATATTAAAAAATTTAAAAAAAAGAAAAATCGATAATATTATATTAGAGGCATCTAGTCATGGTTTAAAACAGAACAGACTTGACGGACTTTCTTTTGATATCGGAATTTTTACTAACTTATCCCATGACCATTTGGATTATCATAAAAATATGAGTAATTACTTAGAGTCGAAGTTATATTTATTTAAAAATTTAGTAAAAAAAAGGGGAGAAATAATTACAGATTTAAAAATACCCCAAAAAAAAATAATAGAAAATATTGCAACTAAAAAAAAGATTTATCTTAATCTTATAAATGATGACAGAAATATTAATTTAATTTCTCATAAATTTGTAAATGAAAAACAACATCTTGAAATTAAGTTTAATAATAAAATATACTTTGTTGAAGTAAATTTAATTGGCAAGATACAAATAAATAATTTATTAATGGCAATGATAGCCGCTTACAAAAGTGGAATAAAATTTCATAAAATAATTGGTGTCCTTAACAAAATAAAATCGACGGAAGGACGTTTAGAAAAGATAGGAAAAATTAAAAATAAAAGTATGGTAGTTTTAGATTATGCTCATACACCAAAAGCTTTACAGTTGTCTTTAATGAGTCTGAAACAACAATTTCCCCAAAAAAAAATTAGTTTAGTTTTTGGTTGTGGTGGAGATAGAGATTTTAAAAAAAGATCTATTATGGGAAGAATAGCTGAAATCTACTCTGATAAAATTTATTTGACCGATGATAATCCAAGAAGTGAAAACCCTCAAAAAATAAGAAGTGATATTAAAAGAGGTTTCAAAAAAGCCAAAACTTTTGAATTTGCAAATAGAAAAAAAGCTATCAACGAAGCAATCAAAGATTTAAATACAGGAGATATTCTTTTAGTAGCTGGAAAAGGTCATGAGAAAATTCAAGAATATGATAAAAGAAAATTATTCTTTTCTGATAAAGATGTAATTTTAAAATCTATAAAGTTAAAAAATAAGAATTTATCAAGTGACCTGAAGTTAAATATTATTAAAGAACAATCAAAGTCTAAAATATCAACTAAATTAGTTATTAATAATATTTCAATCAATTCAAAAACATTAAAAAAGAATGATGTTTTTTTTGCAATTAAAGGAAAAAAAAACGATGGTAATAAATTTATTAAAGAAGCTCTTAAAAAAAATTCTAGCTTAACAATTGTAAATCGGTTCGATAAAAAATCCTCATTATCAAAACAAATAAAAGTTGATAATTCTCTAGAATTTTTAAGTAAATGTGCCTCAATTTTCAGGGAAAATATTAATGCAAAAATAATCTCAATCACAGGCAGCTGTGGAAAAACATCATTAAAAGAGATGGTTGGACAAACTTTAGGAAAAATATCAAATGCTTCTTTCTCTCCAAAATCTTTTAATAATAAATATGGTGTGCCAGTTAGTTTATTCAATCTAAAGCAAAATGATGATTTTGGTATTTTTGAGGTTGGCATGGATAAAAAAGGTGAAATTAGTAACTTAACTAAAATGATTAGGCCAGATCTAGGCGTAATAACAAATGTTAGTTATGCTCATTCAAAAAACTTTAAGAATATAAAGCAAATTGCAGATGCGAAAGCTGAAATAATGGAAAATATTAAATACGGTGGGATAATTGTTTTAAATAAAGATGATAATTTTTATGATTATCATAAAAAAATCGCAATAAAAAAAAAATTAAAAATCATATCTTTTGGAGTCAAAAACAAGTCCTCAATGGTAAAACTTACCAAAATTAAAAAAAAAAAAAATATATATGAGTTATTTTTTAATGTTAATAATATCTCTGTGTCTTTTTATTCAAGAAATAAAAATAAAAGTAATTTATATAATATAACTGCGACCTTAGCATCTATTTATTCTTATATAAATTTAAAAAAATTAAAAAAAAACATTTTTCTTAATATTAAAATTCCAAGTGGGAGAGGAGACATATCGAAAATTAAAATTAAAAATAAAAATATCTTCTTAGTAGATGAAACTTATAATTCAAATCCTTTATCACTTCAAACTGCAATAGAGAACTATGATAATATCGAGTCGAGAAATTCTAAAAAATATTTAGTTTTAGGAGATATGCTCGAGTTAGGTAAACATTCTTATAAACAACATAAACTTATGAGCAAGATTGTAAATAAAACTAATATCAATAAAGTGTATGTTATAGGAAAATATATTAAAGAGACTTTTAAAGGCTTAAAATCAAATAAAAAAGCCAAGATATTAAAAAAATTAGATATCAAGAAATTAATTAATGATAATCTAAATAATAATGATTATTTAATGATTAAGGGATCAAATTCAACAGGACTTAATTACTTAACGTCAAATTTAAAACAAAGAAGTTCACATGCTGTATGAATTTTTACTTAATTACGTAGATACATTAACATTTTTAAATGTTTTTAAATATATAACTTTTAGAACAGGATTAGCCTTTTTCACCTCACTTACGATTGTTCTTTTAATTGGAGGATCATTTATTAAATTATTTTCAAATAGGAAAATTTTTAACCCAATTAGAGAAGATGGACCTACTGACCACATTGTCAAAAAGATAGGTACACCAACTATGGGTGGAGTTATTATTTTAATTGGTTTAATCGTTTCCGTTCTTCTTTGGGCTGACTTAACGAACATCTATATTTTATTTTGTTTATATATTGTTACCTCATTCGGATTACTAGGAGCTTACGATGACTATAAAAAAATAAAAAATTCAAATTCATCTGGGATTTCATTTAAATTAAAAATTGGTATGCAGATTTTTTTGGCTTTAATTGGGTTAATTTATTTGTCTTACTACATAGATTATGCTGAATTTAAAAATCTTTATTTTCCTTTTTTTAAAAATTTATTGATCAATTTAGGATGGTTCTTTATACCATTTTCAATTTTTGTGATCGTTGGATCATCTAACGCAGTAAATTTGACAGATGGACTAGATGGTTTGGCTACTGTTCCAGTTATTTTGGTTGCAGCTTGTTTTGCATTTATAAGTTATGTCACTGGTAATATAGTTTTTTCTGAATATCTTCAAATTTTATATATTAAAGGAACTGGAGAAATATCTATTTTTTGTGGATCAATTATTGGTGCTTGTTTAGGTTTTCTTTGGTTTAATGCACCGCCTGCAAAAATTTTTATGGGAGATACTGGATCTCTATCATTAGGTGGGTCTTTAGGTGCTGTTGGAATAATTACAAAACATGAAATAGTTTTAGCTATTACTGGAGGTTTATTTGTTTTAGAAGCCTTATCAGTAGTGGTTCAAGTAATTTCCTTTAAATTAACTGGTAAAAGAATATTTAAAATGGCCCCAATTCACCACCATTTCGAGAAAAAAGGGTGGCAAGAATCCACTGTCGTTATAAGGTTTTGGATTATTTCTATTATTTTGGCTATGATTGGTTTGGCTACACTTAAATTGAGATGATGGTTAAAAATATCAATAGCTTCTCTAATAAAAAAATTTTAATTTATGGATTAGGTAAAAGTGGTTTATCAACTTTCAGATTTTTAAAAAATAAGAGTGAGATTTTTTTATTTGACGATTATTCCTCAAATTTAAAAGACTTTAATATTAAAAAAAAATTAATTAGTTATAAAAAAATTTCAAGTCATAAATTTGATAAGATAATATTGAGTCCAGGTATCGATATCAATAAGTGTAAATTAAAAAGATTTTTAAAAAAAAACTATAATATTATTTATTCTGATTTAGATGTATTTTACTCTTTTTTTAAAAACGATTGTATAACTATAACTGGCACGAATGGAAAATCTACTACATGTCAACTCATGTATGAAGTTTTGCTAAATCAAAAATTAGATGCAAAATTAGTAGGAAATATTGGTAAACCGATTTTATCTGCCAAAAATGTAAAAAAAAAAACAATTTTTGTTATTGAAGCTTCATCGTATCAATTACAATATAGCAAAATTTTTAAATCAAAATATGCTGTAATACTAAATCTTTCTCCTGATCATATTGAGAGGCATAAAACAATGAATAAATATGCTGAAGCTAAATTTAAACTGATCAAAAGTCAAAGCAGGGGTCATTTTGCGTTTGTAAAAGAAGATAATTCAATTGTGTCTAAGAAATTAAAATCAAATAAATTTTATAGTAAAGTAATAAAAGTTGATGGTAAAAAGTTAAAAAATTTTCTAAAAAATATTAAGAATGATTATTTTTCGACAGAGGCAAATAAAGAAAATTTATCATTCATTCTAGAATTATCAAAAAAACTATCTCTTAAAAAAAATTTATTGATTGCTTCAGTTCAAAAATTCAGAGGACTTAAGTATCGGCAACAAATAGTTTTCAAAAACAAGTATTTAACGATTATCAACGATTCAAAATCCACCAGTTTTTCTTCATCCTTAAGTATTTTAAAAAAACATTTCAACATTTATTGGTTACTTGGTGGCATTCATAAGAGTCAAGATAGATTTGCTTTATCAAAAAAATATTTCAAAAACATAAAAGCCTTTGTTTTTGGAAATGATAAGAAATTTTTTAACAATAAATTAAAAAATAAAATAGAATATAAAAATTTCAAAAATTTAAACGCAGCTTTTAAAAAAATTTTAATGACCATTAAGATAAATAAAAAAAAACATCAAATTATATTATTTAGCCCTTGTGCTGCTTCTTTTGATGAGTTTAAAAACTTTGAAGAAAGGGGTAGTTATTTTAATAGATTGGTAAAAAAAAATTTAAATGAATTACAAAAAATTAATTTATAGACTTTATTATGATTGGTGGAAAAATATTGACAAATTTATATTTTTTTTAATCTTCTTACTTTTTGCAATCGGACTATTCTTTTCTTTAGCCTCAACTTCCTTATTGGTTTCAGATAAGCTTGATACAAATGATTATACTTTTTTCTTTAAACATTTGACCTATGTTTTATTAGGTATGATAATAATTTTTGTTTTATCATCGATAAATGAGGAAAAACTTTATAAATTTTCCCCTATAATTTTTTTGTTTTCATTAATTTCATTATCTTTGGTGCCATTTATTGGAATTGAGGTCAATAGTGCACAGAGATGGATAGATTTATATTTTTTGCCGAGATTTCAGCCAATTGAATTAGTCAAACCTTTTTTGATTGTTTTAATAAGCTTAATATTGAGTAATGAAAAGTTTGAAAATATATACTTTAAATACACTCTCTCTTTTTTGATCACCTTGATAGTCGCTTTGCTACTTGCTGTTCAGCCAGATATTGGACAAACATTATTAGTTTTTTTTAGTTGGTCAGTCTTAATTTTCATTTCAGGTATAAATATAGTTTTTTTGACAATATCAAGTTTTGTTATTTTTTTTTCGCTTTTTTTATCGATTAAGTTTATTACAAAATTTGAGTATATTAAAAATAGAATTTTGTCTTTTTTTAATTCTGATACAGGTACCCATAATGCACAATCAGAAAAAGCAATTGACTCTATAACTAGTGGTGGATTTTTTGGAAAAGGTATTGGAGAGGGAACATTAAAGAGTAGAGTTCCAGAGGCGCATACAGACTATATAATTTCAGTAATTTCTGAGGAGTTTGGTGTTATTGCAATTATTTTAATATTACTTTTATTCACAATATTTATTTATTCAGTTTTCAAAAAAGTTTATTCTTACGATGATGATAAGACAAAACTTATTCTGGTAGGATGCACAAGTTTGATTTTAATACAAGCAATGATACATATTGGAGTTAATATAAGGTTATTTCCAACGACAGGAATGACACTTCCTTTTATAAGTTATGGAGGATCTTCAATAATAAGTATTTCAATATTATCAGGAATAATTTTAAATTTAACAAAAAGAAAAATTCATTAATATGAAAAAAAATTTTTTAATCTCAACTGGTGGGTCTGGAGGTCACGTTACTCCAGCTAAAATCCTGCATGATCATTTAATAAAGGAAGCTAATATAATTTTTTCAACTGATCAAAGGGGCTTGAAATATTTAGATCAGGATATTTATGATTTTGAAATTATAAACACTCCCAAATTAAATAATCTTTTTTTTTTACCATTCAATCTTTTGGTTGTTCTATATTTAACAATTAAATCATTGTTTTTATTAAAAAAAGAAAAAATAGAGAAAGTTTTTTCTACAGGAGGTTACATGTCTCTTCCTTTGATTTTAGCAGCTCGAATAATGAAAAAAAAAATTTATTTAGTAGAACCTAATCATATTTTAGGACGTGCTAATAAATTTTTTTTAAGATCATGCAAAAAGATTTTTTGTTATTCAAAGGCAGTCAAAAAGTTTCCAGATAATTTAAAAGATAGAATAGTAACAATTTATCCACTGGTAAAAAAGCATGTTTATGATTTAAAATTACATAATCAAAATAAAAAAAATTTTACCATATTAATTGTAGGTGGAAGTCAAGGTGCAGATATCTTTGATAAAAACCTAAAAAAATCGATAGCTAATATTTCAAGAAATATGTCAATTCAGATAATACAACAGACTAATGAAAAAAATATTTTAAATTTAAAAGAGTTTTATTCAAAAAATCGAATTGAAAACAGAATATTCAGTTTCGAAAAAAATCTTACATCTATAATTCAAGAGGCTGATTTATGTATTACGAGAGCAGGTGCCTCTACTCTTGCAGAACTCTCTATTTTAAACCTTCCATTTATTGCTGTACCTTTGCCAACTTCAAAAGATAATCATCAATATGAAAATGCATCTTTTTATGAAAAGAATGATTGTTGCTGGATAATTGATCAAAAGTCATTTGAAGAAAAAATTGAAGATTTACTAAAAAATATTCTTATAGATAGAAGCGCTTTTTTTAGAAAAAAAGAAAATTTAAAAAAATTAAATTACCAAAATACTTGGAATAATGTTAATCAAAAAATAATAGAAAGCTTAAATGAAAATTGAATTAGCTAAAACTGAAATTATTCATTTCGTAGGAATCGGTGGGATAGGTATGAGTGGACTAGCTTTAATTATGAAAGGGAAAGGGTTTAAAGTTCAAGGAAGTGATTTACTCCAAAATAAAAATGTTGAAAGGCTCAAAAAAGAAAAAATCAAGATTTTTATTGGGCAAAAAAAAAATAATATTAAAAACGCAACGATAATAGTTGTTTCCTCAGCAATAAAAAAAAATAATCCTGAAATAATTGAAGCAAAGAGAAAAAATTTACCAATTATAAAAAGAGGTAAGATGCTTGCTCATATTGTTTCTTTAATGAAAAATATTGTAATAGTTGGTTCACATGGAAAGACTACTACAACTTCTTTGGTAACTTCAATTTTTCAGAAAACTAAGTTAGATCCAACGATTATCAACGGTGGACTAATAAATTCAATTAAAAATACTGCCAAACTTGGTAAGAGTGATTGGTCTATACTTGAAGCAGACGAGTCTGATGGAAGCTTTATTCACATTACGCCAACTTATTCAATTATTACAAATATAGATAGAGAACATATGGACTTTTATAAGTCTATGGAAGATTTAAAAAAATATTTTATTCAATTTATTGAGAAAGTCCCTTCTTTTGGAAAATCATTTGTCTGTTTAGATGATAAAATTAATTCGGAGCTTTTAAAAAATTTAAAAAATCGAAATATCTATACATATGGATTTAACTCTAAATCTAATTTTTTGATTAAAAACTTGATACAAAATATAAATTTTTCACAGTTTGATTTGGAGATAAGCGTTCCCAATAAAAATAAAATTCTGATTAAAAAAATAAAAATTCCACTACTTGGTCTTCACAACGTAAGAAACTCTGTAGCAGCTGCAGCAGTTGCACTAACAGTTGGTATATCAATTCAAAATATTAAAAAGGGTTTATTAAATTTTAAAGGAGTTCAAAGAAGATTTAATAAAATTTTTACATATAATAAAATAGATTTTTACGACGATTATGCTCATCATCCTACTGAAATAAAAGTCGTGTTGGATGGAGTAAATAAAGTTTATAAGGGTTACGATAAAGTTTGCATATTTCAGCCTCATAGAATTTCAAGGTTAAAAGATTTAAAAAGAGAATTTTCGTTTGCATTTAAAAATGCTGATATAGTCGTTTTATGTCCAGTGTATACCGCTGGAGAAAAAATAAGATTAGGATTTAATTATACAAATTTTGCCAAAGAAATAATTAAAAATTCTAAAGTAAAATTATTTTTAGTGAATGACAATATTCAATTAGCTAAATTTCTTAAAATGAATATGTATGGCAAAAAAATAGTCATCGGAATGGGTGCAGGTTCAATTTCTAATTGGATGGCAAAACTACCACAGCTAATGTAATGGAAACAAAAAAATTAAAAAAAATATTAAAAGAATTTGGAGATAAAGTTCAATTTGAATACAATCTTAAAAAAAGAAACTGGTTTAATATTGGAGGAACATCAAAGGTTTTTTATACAGCAGATGATTTAAAAGAATTGGTAAGGTTTTTAAAAACATTGCAAAACCAAGAAAAAATATTCATTCTTGGAGCAGGTTCAAATACTTTAATTACTGATAAAATGTTTGATGGAATTGTAATTAAACTTGGTAAAAATTTCAAAAATATTTCCCTTTTAGGTAAAGATGTTTTGATAGCAGGAAGTGGTGTTTTAGATAAATCTTTGTCAGATTTTGCATTACAAAATGATTTAAGTGAATTTGAATTTTTATCTTGTATACCAGGTACAATTGGCGGTGGAATAAGAATGAATGCTGGTTGTTTTGAGAAAGAATTTAAAGATATTTTATTATCCATCCAGGCTATAGATAAATTTGGTAACGTTATTACCATTCCACGAGATAAAATTAATTTCGATTATAGAACAAGTAATTTGTCTGAGGATTTAATATTTTTAAGCGCTTCTTTTAAAGGGAAAAAAACAGATGCAAAAACAATAAGTCAAGAGGTAAAAAAATTGAGAATAAAAAAAGAAATGAATCAACCAACCATGATAAAGACTAGCGGTAGTACATTTAAAAATCCAATATATCAAACAAATAAAAAAGTTTGGGAACTAATAAAAGAATCAGTGCCATTAGACCTGAAATTTGGTGATGCGTCTATTTCACAAAAGCATTGCAATTTTTTTGTTAATAATGGGAATGCATCATTTGAAGATATGTCAAAATTAATTGATTTTGTAACTAAAAAGGTTTTAGAGAAAACTGGAATAAATTTAGAAAAAGAAATTAAAATTTTAAAATAAATTGAAAAAAATATTAATAATTTCTGGAGGGATATCAAAAGAACGAGCTATCAGCCTTGATACGGGTAAACAAGTAGCTAAAGAATTAAAAAAGAATGGATATAAAGTTAATATTTGTGAACCAAATTCCAAATTTCTAGATAAGATAAAAGTCTTTAAACCAAATATCATTTTTAACGCTTTACACGGACAATTTGGGGAGGATGGGTATATTCAATCAATTTTAGAAACTACAAAAGTACCCTATACTCACTCAGGTGTTATTGCTTCAGCGATAGCAATGGATAAAGAATTATCAAAAAAAATTTTCATTAAGAATAATATATTAACCCCTAAATATATTTTATATTTTTTTAACAAATCTAAAATTGACTTGATTAGTTCAATCGAAAAAAGATTAAAATTTCCCGTGGTCATCAAGCCAATTAATGAAGGATCAAGTGTAAATGTTTTTATTTGCTCCAAAAAAAATATCTTTAATAATTTAAAAAAATTGAAAAATTATAGAAAAATTTTAATAGAACAATTCATCCCTGGGAGAGAAATCCAAGCAGCAATTATCGGATCAAAGAAACTTGGTGCAATTGAACTAAAACCGCAAAGACAGTTTTATGATTACGAAGCAAAATATAATTCAAAAGCTAAGACAAAACATATTATTCCAGTTGAAATTCCAAAAATTAAATATGATAAAATTATGAGTTTGGCATTTAAGGCACATAACTTAATTGGGTGCAGAGGTGTGACTAGGTCAGATTTTAAATACTATAAAGGAAAATTCTATCTTCTGGAAATTAATACTCAACCAGGTATGACAAGCCTTTCATTGGTACCAGAGATTGCTAATTTTCACGGGATAAGTTTTATTAAATTATTAGAATTAATCATTAAGGATGCCTCAAAAAATAAATAAAAAAATTTTTTTATATATTTTTTTATTTCTCTTAATAGGAAGTATAAATAACAAAAACTTTAATGATTTTGATTATCCAAAAATAAAACAAATCTATATTTCAGGTTTAAGTGATAATGAGAATTTAGAATTAAGAAAAAACTTAGATTTTTTAAAATTTGATAATCTCCTTTTTCTTAATAAAATTGAAATAATTGAAATTTTAGGTGCAAATAATTTAATTGAAAAATACTCGATTTTCAAAATTTATCCTTCTACATTGAAAATAAATATAACAAAAACAAAAATTTTAGCTCAAGTTAAAAATATTGATGATACTTTTTATTTAGGATCAAATGGAAAGGTTATAAAAGTTGACATAGGTGGAAAAAATATACCATTTATTTTCGGTAAATTTGAAATTAAAGAATTTTTTGAGCTTAAGAAAATAATTGATGAAAGTAAGTTAAATTATTTTGAATTGAAAAATTTATTTTTTTTTAATTCAGGAAGATGGGATGTGGAAACAAATTCTGGAATTATAATTAAATTGCCAAAACAAGGGGTAAAAAAAGCATTAGAATTATATAAATCTGTATTAAGAAAAGAAGAATTTAAAAATATTAAAGAAATAGATTTACGACAATCGAACCAAATTATTATAAATGGAAAATAATTTAGATCATAATACATATCTTTTAATAAATAAAAAAAAATTGGTTATTTCAGTTTATACAAGTTCACAAAAAAGAATTTATTTAAAGGAACTAATACTTAAAAAAGAATTTAGTAAATTACCGTTAGAAGAGATAGACTATTTCATTAATGAAAATATTTTTAAGATTGAAAAATTGTTAAAAAAATTTGTTGAGAAAATTTCTATTTTGATAGATTTAGATATTTTTTTGATATTTCGAATATCGGTAAAAAAAAACAATTTTGAAAGTATGGTTATCAGAGAGAATTTAAATTTTCTACTTAATGAAGCAAAAGATTGCACGAAAAAAACTTTTAATAATCAAAAAATAATTCACATGTTGGTTGATAATTATAAAATTGATAATCAAAACTTTTCAAATTTACCTCATAATTTAAATGGTAATCAATTTTCAATTGATGTAAAATTTATTTGCCTAGGAAATAATTTCATAATTGAACTAGAAAAAATTTTAAAAAAGTATCAAATATCTCTTAATCAAATTTTTTGTGTAAGTTATATAAAAAAATTTTTAGATGAAAATGAGAAAGATTTTTTCTTAATGGCTCAAAAATTAAAAGATGGTCTTAATCCAAATGAGGTAGTTTTGACCCTTAAAAGTAAGAAAAAACAAGGTTTTTTTGAAAAATTTTTTAATTTATTAAGCTGAGATTGTATTTTCTCGTAACATTTGTTGTTTTTAATATTTTGAAATTTCTATTACATCTTTCACTATGTCAAGATTAAGTCAAAACACTATTAAAAAAAGTATTAAGTTCGATGGTATAGGCCTTCATTCTGGTAAAAAAGTTTCAATGACTTTAAATCCTGCTAAACCAAACACAGGAATTTATTTTAAAAGAGTCGATATAAATAAGAATAATATTGTAATACCAAATGTATATAATGTGAGTAGTGCATCATTTTGCACCACAATTACTAATGATAATGGTGTTTCAGTATCAACAATTGAACATTTGATGGGTGCACTTTTTGGTCTTGGAATTGATAATGCTTTTATTGAAATTAACAATAAAGAAGTACCAATTTTAGACGGATCTGCAAGAATTTTTGTAGAAGAAATTTTGAAAGTTGGAATACAAACTAGCGATGTACCAATTAAGATAATTAAAATTGAAAAAGAAGTTAAACATCAAGAGAAACATAAAACTATATCCATAAAACCTAGTAAGATTAGTTTAGAAGTTGATTTTGAAATCAAATATGCAAATGAGTTAATTAGTAATCAAAGAAATGTTGTTGACATGTATAAATCAAATTTAACAGATATATTTAATTCAAGAACCTTCTGTCTATATGAAGATATTGAAAAACTTAGATCATCTAACTTAGCATTAGGTGGTTCTTTAGATAATGCAATAGTTGTGAAAGATAATGAAATTTTAAATAAAGAAAAATTAAGAAATGAGAAAGAATTTGTAAATCACAAAATCTTAGACTGTTTAGGTGATTTATATCTCTCAGGATATAGAATAATTGGAAATATCAAGTGTTCTCAAGGGGGACATTCCTTAACCAATCAATTACTTAGAAAATTATTTAGTGATAATAATAATTTTTCAGTAATTGAAATTGGAGAAAAAGTTATCCCTAATACTATTTTAAATAGAAGTCATCTAAGATCTATAGCTTAATAGTTTAGTTTTCATAAAAAAACTGATAAATAAAAAATTAAATGATTAGGTTTTTTTTAATAATTGCACTTATTTTTTTATTTTACTCTTGTTCAAAAAAAAATGAGCAGATTATCACAAAAGTTCAAGGAGATAGCTTAGAGGAGCAAATGATAGAGGCTTATAATTCAGGTGTAGCTGCTCTGGAAAAAGGAGATGTTCTTTATGCTACAAAAAAATTTAATGAAGCTGAACTATTATACCCTCAATCTGATTGGGCTCCGAGATCTTCCCTTATGGCGGCTTATGCCTATTGGACTCAAGCCTATTATTCTAACTCAATTAATGAGCTTAAAAGATTTATCAAATTATATCCAAAATATAAAAATTTAGATTATGCATATTATTTATTAGCAATGAATTATTATGACAGCATTATTGATGAAAAAAAAGATTTGAGACCTCTCATAGAAGCAAAAAAATTTTTTACCTTAATCGTGAACAAATATCCAGATTCAGATTATGCTTTAGATGGAAAATACAAATTAGAATTAATACAGGATATCTTAGCTGCAAAAGAAATATATTTAGCACGTCACTATATTAAAAAAGAAAAATGGATTGCCGCAATAAATAGACTTAATACTGTGGTAACTAAATACGAAACAACTATTTATATAGAGGAAGCATTACATAGACTAGTTGAGGTATATTACTTGATTGGTTTAGAGAATGAGTCTAAAAAATTTGCAAAAATTCTTGGATATAATTACCAATCAAGTGAGTGGTATGAGGAATCATATAAGGTATTTAATAAAGATTATTCTTTAATTAAAAAAGAAAAGAGCGAAAATCAGAAAGAAAATAAGAATAAATTATTAGATAGAATTAGATCCTTATTTTAATAAATGAAAAAAGAAAAATTAAAAGAGTTATATGAATTTAAAATTAAAGAATTCAATAACCACAATTTTCTATATTTTGAAAAAAATAATCCAAAAATAAGCGACGCAGAGTTTGATTTACTTAAAAAAGAAATTTTAGACTTAGAAAAAAAATATAAATTTTTAAAAAGTGAAAATTCGCCCTCTAAAACTCTAGGTTTTAAACCATCTAAAATATTCAAGAAATTCGCTCATAGTGTGCCAATGTTATCTCTAGGTAATGCATTTTCAAAAGATGACCTTATCAATTTTGAAAAAAAAATAAAAAATTACCTTAATCAAAATAACAATTATGAAATTGAATATAGTGCAGAACCCAAAATTGACGGTATCTCAGCTTCTTTAATTTATAAAAATGGAAAATTTGTAAGGGGATTGTCTAGAGGAGATGGAAAAGAGGGTGAAGATATTACTGAAAACCTTAAAACAATTAATGATATACCTAGTATAGTCTCATCAAATGATTTTCCAAAAGAAATTGATATTAGAGGCGAGGTATTTATTCAAAACAATGATTTTAAAAAAATTCAAAATAAATTTGCAAATCCAAGAAATGCTGCTTCTGGTTCTCTGAGGCAAAAAGATCCTAAAGATACAAAAAAAATTCCTTTAAAATTTATTGCATATACATATGGGTACGAAGACGGTATGAATATTAGGTATCAAAGTGAATTTCTTAAAAAATTAAAATCTTGGGGATTTAAAATTAATCCATTAAATAAAACAATATCTGGCGTAGAAAATCTGATGTCTAACTATTATAGTATTGAAAAAAAAAGAAATGAGCTAAATTTTGATATAGATGGAATTGTCTACAAAATTAATAGTTTTGATGTACAAAAAAGATTAGGTAACGTCTCAAATGCACCAAGATGGGCTGTAGCACATAAATTTTCTGCTAATAGTGGAATTTCAAAAATTATTGATATTGATATACAGGTTGGGAGGACTGGTGCTTTGACACCTGTAGCGAAAATTAGTCCAATTAATATAGGTGGTGTCGTTGTCTCTAATGCAACTTTGCATAATGAAGATGAGATCAAAAGAAAAGATGTTAGAAAGGGAGATACTGTAAGAGTCGAGAGAGCTGGTGATGTAATTCCTCACATTATTTCTGTAGATTTAAATAAAAGAGATAAACAATCAAAAAAATTTATTTTTCCAACAAAATGTCCTTCATGTGGATCTAAAACAATTAAAGAATTAAACGCAATCACAAAAAAAGAAGATGCTGTAAGACGTTGTTCAAGTGAAGGATTTGATTGTGAGAAGGTCTCAATAGAAAAAATTAAACATTTTGTCTCAAAAGAAGCTTTTAACATTGATGGTTTTGGAAAAAAAATTGTTGAAAAATTTTGGTATTTAAAGATGATAAAATTACCACAGGATATTTTTAAATTAAACTTTAGCAAAATCGAGCATTTGGACGGTTGGGGAAAACAATCTGCAAACAAATTAAAATATTCTATAGAGCAGAGAAAGAGTATTTCATTTGATAAGTTTATTTATTCTCTTGGTATAAGGCATATCGGTTTAGAGAATGCAAAATTAATTTCGAAATATCTTAAGACGGCTAATAATTTTATATCTTTGTCAAAAAATAAAAATTTCAGTGAATTATTAAATATTGATGGTATCGGTGAAACGCAAATAAATTCTATTAAAAACTTTTTCTTAAATGATACTAACCTACAAGTAATAATTGAGCTTAATAAAATACTTAAAATCAAAGACTCCTTGAAAATAAATAAAGACGGCCCTCTAGCAAATAAAACATTTATGTTAACAGGAAAACTAGATGGAATAAGTAGAGCAGAGGCTAAATCTTTAATTGAACAAAACTCAGGGACTATAATTAGTAATGTATCAAAAAAACTTGATTATCTCATCATTGGTGAAAAACCAACTAAAAGGAAAGTTGAAACTGCTAAAGATTTAAAAATAAAAATTCTTAATCAGAAAGAGTGGTTCAAAATTTTAAATAAAACTGGCTAACCAATGCCTTTCAGCCCTTGTCAAATAAGGCGATAATTTTGTGTAGATAAGAATATTATATCTAAATAGATAATCTTTTTCACTTTTCGTTAGTTTTTTATAATCTATTAAGTCGTAATCTATAGGCGCCAAAGTTAAATTTTCGAAAAATAAATTTTTTTTAATTTTTTTCACATATAGTAAATTTTCAATACGAATACCAAATTGCCCTCTTTTGTAATATCCAGGTTCATTACTTACAACCATACCTTCTGAAAATCTTATTTTATTGAACTTTGAAATTGCTTGAGGCCCTTCATGAACATTCAAAAAAAAACCAACACCATGACCGGTTCCATGCTTGTAATCAAGATTTGATCTTTTTAAAAATTTTCTAGCTTGAATATCGATTAATTCTCCTGTTTTTTTTTTATTCAGGTTTGTTTGGGCAACAGCGATATGCCCCTTTAATACTTTTGTGAAAATATTTTTAATATTATTTCTTGGTTTAGTAAAACATATTGTGCGTGTGACATCGGTTGTTCCATATTTGTATTGACCTCCAGAATCACAAAGAAATAAATCATTTTTTTTTATTTCTCTATTATTTTTTTTTGTTGCTCTGTAGTGAACTATAGCGCCATTTTCTCCAGTTGCAGCAATAGTATTAAAGCTTGGATATAAATAATTTTTGTTTCTTTTCCTAAATCTTTCCAATTTATCCTGAGCATCAACTTCTGTAATTACCTTATTATTTACTTTTTTAATCCAATGTAGGAATTTTGTTAATGCAACACCATCTGCAATATGACTTTTTATCAAATTGCTTATTTCAATTTTATTCTTTAGAGATTTTAATAAATAAATTGGATCATCTTGTTTCAAAACTTTAAATTTATTATGTAATATGTTTTCATAAAATATTGAACATGACTTTTTATCAATTATTATTTTTTTACCGTGTTGATTGTAAATAAATTTTTTAAAGTTTTGTGGTTCGATTAAATTATTAGAATTTAACTTCTTTTCTTTAAGTAGATTTTGAATATTTTTTTTTTTGGTTATTAAATAAAGGTTGTTTTTGTTATCCAAGAATAAATGACAGTTAGGTATCGGACTGTAGGGACTATCTTTACCTCTTATATTTAAAAGCCAAGCAACATTTTCTGGAGCGGTTATGAAAATGTAATTTGAATTTTTTTTCTTTAAATATTTTGTAATTTTAGTAATCTTTTTTTTATAATCTTCTCCAGCTATCTTTTCAGATAAAGAATAGAAAGGTTTAGAAGAAATTGATTTTTTTTTAAAAATTTGATCTATTAAATTTGTTTCAATAATTTGAATTTTATTTTTTGGAAAAAATTTTTTTAAATTTTCAGAAGTGAATAATTTCGGATCAACACCTAGCGTCAGGTTTTTAAATAGCTTACAATTAATAATTTTATAAAAATCAACAATTTCAAAGTTTTTTTTTGACTCTAATTGTGCTTGTATTGTGTATCTACTATCAACAAATAAAAAATTTTTTTTTTTAAGTATTACCGCAAAACCTGCAGATCCACTGAAATTTGAAATAAACTTTAATCTATCTTTTGCGGAATACTCAGAAAAAAACTCATCATTTTTAGGCACTACATACCCATCAATATGGTATTTTTGAAATTTATTTTTAAGACTTTGTAATCTTTGTTTAATCATTTTAATCTTTTTTGATATCTAATCCATCCAGGACTCCTTATATTATCCTCTTGATCAAAGTCTTGATTAAACTCAAAATCAACTTCATCATCTTTACTTTCATTAAAAAACGAATTTTTTTCTAAGAATTTCTCTGGAAGTTCGTCTATAAATCTTGATGCCATACTATCTATCCAATCGCCCTGATAAAATCTATTCATAGAAAAAGATATGTAAGCTTTTTCTTTTGCTCTTGTAATCCCGACATAAGCTAATCTTCTCTCTTCCTCTAAGCCGCTTTGACCTTTTTCCTCGATTGATTTTTGGTGAGGGAAAAGTCCCTCCTCCCATCCAGGTAAAAAGACTGCCTTGAACTCTAACCCTTTCGCAGCATGCATTGTCATCATATTAACTTTTTCACCATCCCATTCTTGATCGATAGATGTGGCTAGTGAAACATGTTCTAAAAAACTTTCCAAATTGTCAAACTCTTTCATTGCACTTAAAAGTTCCTTTATATTTTCCAATCTATTATCACTCTCAATATCTTTTTTTTGTTTCAACATAGAAGAATATCCTGACTCATCTAAAACAGTTTGTAAAAGTTTAACATGATTAATTTTTTTTATATTTAAATCATTTCTCCATTTAGCTAAAAGTTCTAAAAAAATTGTAAGACCAATTTTAGTTTTTGGTTTAATTAGATTTTCCTCAATCATTTTTCTAGAGGCATTTTCTAAGTTAAAATTATTTTTTTTTGCATATTCGTGTATTTGTTTTATTGAACTATCTCCAATAGATCTTTTTGGGTTATTAATAATTCTTTCAAAAGATAAATCATCCTTACTTTGATATATAAGTCTTAAGTAAGCTACACAGTCTTTAATTTCAGATCTCTCATAAAATTTGGTTCCTCCTAATATTCTATAAGGAATTCCAATTTTCAAAAATCTTTCCTCAAATTCTCTTGTTTGAAATATTGCTCTTACAAGTATTGCGATATTATTAAAAGAAATTTTCTTCTTAATATTTTCTATTTCATCAGAAATTCCTGTTGCTTCATCTTTGCCGTTTTTAAAACAATTAAGTTTTACTAAATCTCCTTCCTCCAAAGTTGCTTTTAATGTTTTTCCAACTCTGTTTTGGTTATTTGAAATTAGATTAGATGCAACAGATAAAATATTTTGTGAAGATCTGTAATTTTCTTCAAGCCTAATTACTTTTGTGTTCTTATAAACGCTATCAAATTCTAAAAAATTTTTGATTTCAGCACCTCTCCAACTATAAATTGATTGATCGTCGTCTCCAACACAACATATATTCATGTTCTTTTCAGACAATAATTTTAACCATTTACTTTGAATAAAATTTGTATCTTGATATTCGTCTACTAAAATATATTTAAAATTTTTAGAATAAATATTCTTTATATCATCATTTTTTTCAAAAATTTTTACAACATGAAGAATTAGGTCACCAAAATCACAAGAATTAAGAGCGATTAGTTTTTGTTGATAGATTTTGTAAATAGGTAGTATATTTTTTTCGTATATATCTTTATAATTAATCTTAACTTCATTAGGATAATAACCTTTATTTTTCCATCTATCTATTATCGCCAATATATATCTTGGGGCCAATTGCTTAATATCAATGTTTTCTGCTTTACAAATATTTTTAATAAGTCTGATCTGATCATCTGTGTCTATAATTGTAAAATTTGAGTTTAAACCAACTGCTGGAGCATGCTTTCTTAATAATTTTGCGCAAATAGAGTGAAATGTGCCTAACCAGGATAAGCTAGTTGCTGAAGATCCAAGTAATTTACTTACTCTAGTCTGCATTTCTTTGGCTGCTTTATTTGTAAATGTTACTGATAGAATTTGATTAGGATATGCTTTTTTCTCTCTAATGATATTTGCGATTCTAGAGGTTAGAACCTTTGTTTTTCCAGATCCTGCTCCTGCAACTATAAGAAGAGGCCCATCAAGATACATCACAGCCTCTTTCTGTGCTTTATTTAAATTTTTTAAATATTCGTAGTTTACCATTTGAAATATTTAATTATAAATTGTTCTAATTACTATGAGTAATTTTAATTTATTTAATAAAAAAATTAAAAAACAAATTTTATATATAAATGACTTTATAGAAAGAAATTTTAACAAAATAAAATATTTAAAGTCAAACTATAAAGAAATTTTACTTAATAAGGAAAATAGACTTATTTTGATTATAGGAGCAGTTGTTATTTTGACACTATCTTATTTTTTGATTCCCACTTTCTACGATAAAAATGTCATCCAAACTCAAATAAAGAATCAAATTAATAAAAATTATGGTGTAAAGGTAAAATTCAATGAACAGCTTAATTATGGGTTATTACCAAAACCACATTTTTTTTCCAACAATTTATCAATTGTTAGAAATGGAAAAAAAATCGGGTCAAGCAAAACACTAAAAGTTTTTATTGGAATAGGTCAATTTTTTTCATTTGAGAATGATGGTATAGATATAAAAGATTTAGTTTTTGATAAGACAGACTTCAATGTTTATTTAAATGATTTATTTTTTTTTGAAAATCTTCTAAAAACTCCACCAAACTCAAATAAAATAATTTTTAAACAAAGTAAAATTTTTTTTAAGAATGAGGAAAATGAAGTTTTATTTATTAACAAAATAAAGAACGGTGAATTCTATTACGACTACAATAATTTTCAAAATCTCTTAGTTTCAAAAAATGAAGTATTTAAAATTCCTTACAAACTTACAATTAAAAATGATAAATTTAATAAAAAAATTTTAATAAATTTTAATTCGAAAAAAATAAGACTAAATATTGATAGTGAGACAGATTATGATAATGAGGTAAAGAAAGGGCTTTTAGATATTATATTCATCAGTAAAAGTACATCGTTGAATTATCAAGTAAAAAAAAATTCATTAAATTTCTTTTCAAAAAAAAATAAGAATAATTACAATGGTTTTATAGATTTTAAACCTTTTTATTTTTCATCTAATTTTAATTATGAAGGATTGAGCTTTAAAAACTTGTTAAATGATGACTCAATTTTTTATGATTTAATTAAGTCACAATTATTTAATAATATAAATTTAAACGTTAACGTAAACTTAAATGTTAAAGATGTTGTAAATGTGAGAGAGTTAAATAACTTATCTTTAAAAATTGGTATTGAAGAAGGATATATTAGCCTTACTAATTCAAATATTTTTTGGAAAGACGATTTAAAGATTACTCTAAAAGACTGTATAATAAGTGATATTGACAATGATATTATTATTGTTGGTAAGGTAAAATTAGATATGATTGATATAGATAATTTTTATAGATCATTTCAAGTAAATAAAAATTATAGAAAATCGATTAAAGAAATAGAGTTTGATTTCGTTCATAATCTTACACAGAATGAAACAAGTTTTGATAACATTATCATCGATAAAAAATCTAATGAAAATATAGATGAATTTATTTTTAATTATAATCTAAAGAAGGGAAATGAATTTAACAGGATCACTTTTACGAATTTCATAAGTAGTTTTTTTAAAAGTTATGCTGGATAAATCATTTTTTTTGGATCAACTATTTTATCATATTGTTTTTCATTAATTAATCCTGTTTTTAAAACCTCAGTTTTCAAGGTAGTTTTATTTTTATGTGCTTTCTTAGCAATTTTTGCAGCATTATCATATCCAATGTGTGGGGCTAGTGCTGTTACAAGCATAAGAGAGTCATTTAAATATTTGCTTATTTTTTCTCTGTCAGCTTTCAAACCTTTAATACAATATAGAGCAAAATTTTTAGTACTATCTGCTAACAAATCTATTGATTGTAAAATATTATGAGCAATTAGTGGTTTGAATACATTTAGTTCGAAATGACCATGAGATCCGGCCATAGTAATTCCATTGTGATTCCCAATTACCTTTACACAAACCATAGTAACTGCTTCAGATTGAGTGGGATTGACCTTTCCTGGCATAATTGATGATCCAGGTTCATTAGCTGGTAAAATAAGTTCGCCATAGCCAGCTCTAGGGCCAGACCCTAAAAACCTTATATCATTTGCAATTTTCATTAAACATACTGCTGTAGTATTTAGTGTTCCAGAAAAATTCACAATTTCATCGTGTGCGGCTAAAGCAGCAAATTTATTTTTGGAGGGTTTAAAAGGTAATTTTGTAATCTTTTTAATCTCTTTTATAATCTTTTTATCAAAACCTTTTTTGCTATTAATTCCGGTTCCAACTGCTGTTCCTCCTTGAGCTAAATAATAAATTTCATTTAAAGCATTTTTAATTCTAGAAATACATTCATTAAGTTGAGATTGATATCCGGAGAATTCTTGACCTAAAGACAGCGGTGTAGCATCTTGAAGATGAGTTCTTCCAACTTTAACAATACTTTTAAATTTATTAACTTTTCTCTTTAGTTCTTTATTTAATAATTCTAACGATGGAATTAATTTATTTTTTGTCTCAAGAGCAATAGCTATATGCATCGCAGTAGGAAAAACATCATTAGTAGATTGTGATTTATTAACATGATCATTAGGATGTACAGGATTTTTTGAACCTTTCTTTCCTCTTAAAATTTCGATAGCTCTATTAGATATCACCTCATTTACGTTCATATTTGTTTGTGTCCCAGAACCTGTTTGCCAGACTTTGAGAGGAAAATGTTCATCTAGTTTTCCAGAAATTATTTCGTTTGAGGCCTTAATAATTGCCATTGATATATTTGATGAAATTTGTTTTTCTTTCAAGTGAACTTTTGCGGCAGCTTTTTTTATTATTGCAATAGACTTAACCAATATTGGTCTTACTAAGAATTCACCTATATCAAAGTATTTTTTTGATCTTTGAGTTGATGCACCCCAATATTTTTCTGCTGGCACATTTATTGAACCTATGCTGTCAAATTCTTTTCTAAATTTCATTGATAAATGATATTAATTATATATTAAAAATTTCATAACTTATAGGAGCAAAATGACAAATTTTGAAAAAGTTGGTGTTTTTATGAAAACTTTTGGTCAAGAAGTTAAAGACAAATCTTCATTTGGCACAGAAAAAATTAATCAATTAAGATTAAATCTAATTAAGGAAGAATTAGAAGAATTAAGAGAAGCAATGGAAAATAAAGATTTAGTTGAGGTTGCGGATGCACTAACTGATATTTTATATGTAACATATGGTGCGGGACATGCGTTTGGAATAAATTTAGATAAATGTTTTAACGAAGTACAAAATTCAAATATGAGTAAATTGGGGTTAAACGGTAAACCAATATATAATGAATTTGGAAAGGTTATGAAGGGTCCAAAATATTTCAAACCGAACTTAAGTAAATTTATAAAGACTTAGTTTAGTTAATTTTTAAATAAATCTAATGCTTCCTTTAAGAGTTTTTCCGATTCACCATGATTTCCCATAGAATGTGCGTTAACACCTTCCTCATATAGTTTTTGAGCTGATGATATTTTCTCTTCAACTTTTTTTGCCATCATTGGACAAGAGCCTGCAAATGCTGAGTTTGAAAAAAGTAACATTATTAGAATGACTGATAGTTTTTGCATAATTAATCCCATTGTTAAAAACCCATATTAGACCAGTTATCTTTGTTGTTGTATCTGTCTAGTTCCCTTTTTGAAAAAGGTCTAAAAAGTACCCACGCAACTACAATTACTAGAATAATTAATATGGTTGTTTCCATTTAGAGTTTATAACAAAATTTTTAATTTTTTTCACTGCGACTAAAGTTCTTTTAATAAGCTACTGAATTGAACTGAATGACAAACTTTGTAATGTACATTATAATTTACTTTAACTAAATTATGTTAGATTTTTGCATTATTGGATCAGGCATTTCAGGTTCGACAATTGCAAATCTTTTAAATAAAAAATTTTCAGTCAGTGTTTATGATAAAGCCAGAGGTGTTGGCGGCAGAAGTTCTTTTAAACGATATAAAGGCAAAATAGGTTTTGACCATGGTCTTCAATATTTATCTCCAAGATCAAGGGAATTTAAATCTTTTACCAATAAACTTATCAAAAAAAAAGTTCTCAAACATTGGAGAGGAAATCATGAATTTTTAAATGAGAAGGTTAAAAAAGATAAAAAACATATTAAATTAATTGGTGTTAAAGGAAATAACGATATAAGTAAATTTTTACTTAAAAAAATTAATTGTAATTTTCAATCAGAACTATTTGAAATAAAAAGACAAAAAGATTGCTGGTATCTTAGATTTAAAGATAATAAGCATGTTTATTCAAAAAATTTAATCTTATCAATTCCCTTCCCACAGGCAAAGAAACTTTCATCTAAGTTTGTTAAAACAAAACTTTTTAAAAATAAAGTAATAATGAATTCAAGTCTCACAGTTTTATTAATGACCAATAAAACAGGAATTAAGACGAGTAGTTTTTTTACCAATGACAAAGTTTTAGGTTGGGTTTCTAAAGAAAATTCAAAAAAAAGATTCAAATGTAATAAAGATTTATGGGTACTTCAAAGTACTTTTGAGTATGGAAATAAACACACTGATAACTACAGAAATAAAAAAAAATTTTTCATAAATGTTTTACTTAATAAGTTTAAAAAAATTACAAAAATTAAAATCATAAAGACATATTTTACCCATATACATGGATGGAAATATTCCTCTAATTCAAAACCATTAAAAACACAAAGCTACTGGGATGAAAGGATTGGTTTAGGAATTTGTGGTGACTGGTTTGGAGGTCCAAGGTTGGAAAATGGCTGGTTAAGTGCTCATGATCTTTATGGTAAAATCACTTGCAAATAAAAGTTTGTGCTAAGGACAATTTTTAGCAATTTTTAGTTTTGATAAATGCTCTGCTCTTCTATTAGCTGCATCCACAGCTTCTTTTACATTAACACTTGTTTGGTAAAGGCCTGGAAGCCAAAATAGTAATGCAGCCATGTTTGTACCAGTACCCAAATTTTTTTCTTTTTTAGCATCTTCAGCATACTTATTTGCCATAGCTATCTCTACATCTAGCTGAGAACATGACATCTTACTATCATTTGGTCCTACTACGTTTACTACCGTTGGAGTTGCACACGATATTACAAATAAAAATAATGAAATAAGTAAAAAAGTTTTTTTCATAAAAAACAACTATCATATAGTTTGAAAAAGTTAAATCTAAAAATATTTAATAGGGAGGCGTTCTGTTGCCAGGTGCCTCCAGACCCCGTTTACTTAATTAACAAGTTAATTAAGCAGCAAGTGCGTAACTTTCGTTAGCAATTATAAATTAGCCCTTTACGGAGGAACAATTCCGAACGAAAGAATAACTTTTAGTCACCCGTCGAATCTAGTTCACCCCCCTAAGTTGTAAATGGTGGAGGTGGTGGGTACTGCCCCCACGTCCGCAATGGTTATTACGAAATTCGTTTATCGTCGTAGTTGGCAAGCCAACACTATTAATATAAAACCAATTTTAAGAGATTCAATAAAAATCATGAAATTAACAAAAGAACAATCACAAGAAATTAAAGAACAACAATCTCAACAAAATCAAACTAAAAGAGTAACTGCACCTGAATTAGAGAAAATTTTATTTGAAGCGATTCCTGCTCTTGATCATGGTTTTGTTAGAGTGATAGATTATATGGGTGATGATACATCCATAGTTCAATCAGCTAGAGTTTCATATGGAAAAGGAACAAAGCAAGTTTCCACAGACGCTGGTCTGATTAAATACTTAATGAGGCATTGGCATAGTACTCCATTTGAAATGTGTGAGATAAAGTATCATATTAAACTTCCAATATTTATTGCAAGGCAATGGATAAGACATAGAACTGCAAATGTTAATGAATATTCTGCAAGATATTCTATTTTAGATAAAGAATTTTATTTACCAACAGCAGAAAATTTAGCTGCGCAATCTTTAAGCAATAGACAAGGACGAGGAGAGATTATTGAAGGAGACCAGGCGAAAGAAGTTTTGGAACTTTTAAAAAAAGACGCTGAAAGAACTTATGAAAATTATGAGAAGATGCTTAATGAAAGATATGATGGTTCAAAAATTGATGAAAATAAAAAAGGCTTGGCAAGAGAACTTGCAAGAATGAATTTAACATTAAATACCTATACACAGTGGTATTGGAAAACTGATTTACTTAACTTAATGAACTTTTTAAGATTAAGAGCTGATAGCCATGCTCAGTATGAAATAAGAGTTTATGCAGATATAATGTTAGATACTGTTAAGAAATGGGTTCCAATTACTTATGATGCATTCATGGATTATAGAGTTGGAGGTAAAGAAGTCTCAGCTAAAGGTAGAATAATCATTCAAAAACTTATTAAGGGTGAAAAAGTTGATTTAGATAGCTCAGGACTCTCAAAAAGAGAGTGGAATGAACTGATGATTGCATTCGATCTTAAAGATAAGTTGATTTAATTTTTTCTGCAAAATTTAAATAAATTTTAGAAATCTCATGATTTGGGTTGGACTCTACAATAGGCTTTCCTAAGTCACCAAATTTTCCAATCTCTGAATTAATAGGAATTTCTCCTAAAAATTCTTTTTGATAATCTTTTGCTGTTTTTTTAACACCACCCTCACCAAAAATTTTATATTTTTTACCATCATCTCCAACAAAAAAACTCATATTGTCCACTAAACCTAAAATCTTGACACTAAGCTTATCAAACATTTTAATTCCTCTAATTACATCCAGTAAAGCAACCTCTTGAGGTGTTGAGATTATAATTGCTCCATCCATCTTAATTTCTTGTGAAAAAGTTAATTGTGTATCACCAGTTCCAGGAGGCATATCTACAATAATAAAATCCAGATCTTTCCAATTTACTTTTTGTGTAAAAGTTTTGATTGCACTTGTGACCATTGGTCCTCGCCAAATCATAGGTGTCTCTTGATCAGTAAGAAAACCAATTGACATACACTGAACGTCATATTTAATTATGGGCTCTAATTTTTGACCATCACTTTTTGGTTTTTCGCTAATCCCTAGCATTTTTGGGACAGATGGACCGTAAATATCTGCATCTAATAAACCAACTTTACATCCAATTTTTTTTAATGCTAAAGCCAAGTTTGTTGCAAATGTAGATTTTCCAACACCTCCTTTTGCACTAGAAATGGCAATTGTAAACTTGGTGCCTTTAATTGGATTTTTTTGAGGTGTTTTTTTGCTAATTTTTGCTCTCATTGCGTCACTTAATTCTGGTTTTTCCTTTGGCATAGTTGGATCTTAACTTGTTTTTCATCATAAAGACATTATATAGATTGCCATATGTCAGATGATTTCAGACAAAGCGGAGGAAGTCCGTGGGGTACACCCCCAGGAGGAGGGAGCGGTAATGGCTCAGGAAGAGGTCCAACTCCCCCAGATATTGATAAAATCATTAGAGAATTTCAAGAGAAAATAAAAAAATTTTTACCCGGAGGTAGTTCTTCAGGAGGTAAACAGGCAATTTTAGTTTTAATAATTCTTGGTTTTATTTGGTTAGCAAGTGGTCTTTATAGAGTTTTACCTGATGAGCAAGGTGTTGTGCTAAGGTTTGGTAAATTTGTTAAAACCACACAACCAGGATTAAATTATCATATTCCGTTTCCGGTAGAAACTGTGTTAACTCCTAAAGTTACTAAAGTAAATAGAATTGATATTGGTTTTAGATCAGAGAGAGATAGTGGATTTACCTCATCTGGAGGAGTAGCTGATGTACCTCAAGAAAGTTTAATGCTGACAGGAGATGAAAATATAGTCAACATTGATTTTTCAGTTTTTTGGGTAATAAAAGATGCAGGAAATTTTTTATTTAAAATTCAAGATCCAGAAGGAACAGTAAAAGCTGCAGCAGAAACTGCAATGAGAGAAGTCATTGCTAGATCAGATATTCAACCTATTTTAACTGAGGGAAGGTCAGTTATAGAGACAGACACACAACTTATTATTCAAAAGATTTTAGATGAATACACTAGTGGTATTCAGATTACACAAGTTCAAACACAGAAAGCTGATCCACCTGATCAAGTAATTGATGCATTTAGAGATGTACAGGCTGCTAGAGCTGATATGGAAAGATCAAAAAATGAGGCTGAAGCTTATGCAAATGATGTTATTCCGAGGGCCCGTGGGGAAGCAGAAAAAATTTTACAAGCTGCTGAAGCATACAAGAAAGAGGTTGTAGCAAAAGCAGAAGGTGAAGCTAGTAGGTTCTTAGCAATATATAATGAATATAAAAATGCAAAATCTGTAACACAAGAAAGAATGTATCTAGAAACAATGGAAAAAGTTTTAGCCGATATTGACAAAGTTATAATTGAAAAAAATGCAGGTTCAGGAGTAGTGCCTTATTTACCTTTACCTGAATTACAAAAAAAGAAGGTGACAAACTAATATGAATGCTGGAAAAATTACTGCTGGAATTATTGTTGCTTTAGCAGCAATTGCGTTCTTTTCTATTTTTATTGTTAAAGAAGTAAATCAAGCAATCGTTCTACAATTTGGTGATCCAAAAAGAATAATCTTAAAACCTGGATTAAACTTTAAGCTACCATTTATTCAAAACGTTGTATTCTTAGATAAAAGAATACTTAATTTAGATACACCACCAGAGGAAGTAATTGCATCTGATCAAAAGAGATTAATAGTTGATGCTTTTGCAAGATTTCAAATTATAGATCCATTAAAATTTTATATTTCAGTAGGAAATGAGAGAGTTGCAAGATCAAGATTAGCCACAATTATAAATTCAAGAATAAGAAACGTTCTTGGACAACAAGAACTTCAAACACTTCTTTCTGAAGACAGAACAAAACAGATGGCATTAATTCAAGAAGGTGTAAACAATGAGGCTGAAAATTTTGGTATAAAAATAGTTGATGTAAGAATTAAGAGGGCGGATCTTCCCCAAGCAAACAGTGACGCAATTTTTAGAAGAATGCAAACAGAAAGGGAAAGAGAGGCAAAAGAATTTAGAGCAAGAGGAGCTGAGATGGCAGTTACAATTACATCAACTGCCGACAAAGAAGTAACTGTAATTTTAGCTGAGGCTCAAAAAAAATCGGAAATTATGAAAGGTGAGGGTGACGGTAAAAGAAATAATATCTTTGCTTCAGCTTTCGGACAAGATCCAGAATTCTTTGCATTTTATAGAGCTATGCAAGCTTATGAAAAAGCATTAATTGGTGGTGAAACATCTTTAATTCTATCACCAGATAGTGAATTTTTTAAATTTTTTGGAAATATAAAGCCTAAAACTGAATAAGTTTCCAATGAAGGAATTAATAATAGCCTTCGGACTTTTTTTATTCATTGAAGGTATTTTATATGCCATATTCCCAGCAAAAATGAAAAGTATGCTAAGGAAACTTGAGCTTATTAACGAAAAACAACTTAGGTCTGGTGGCCTAATTTTTGCTGTTATTGGGTTTATAATTATTTATTACGTAAAAGAACTAATATGAAAAGATTGAAGATAATTTTTTTTGCAATTATATTAATTTTTGAATTTCAAACTGTCTCTTATTCAAAGAGCATTCCAGGATCATTTGCTGATTTAGCTGAAAGACTAATGCCTTCCGTGGTAAATATTTCAACAACAACAACTGTCACCACTCAATCAAATCCTTTTCCTTTTCAATTTCCTCCAGGCTCTCCCTTTGAAGATATGTTTAAAGAATTTGGAACACCACAAGAAAGACAATCTACGGCACTTGGTTCAGGTTTTATAATTGATAAAGATGGAATTGTAATTACAAACAATCATGTGATTCAAGGAGCAGAAGATATAATAGTTAGAGCAAATGGGGACAAAGAATTTAAAGCCAAAGTAATTGGTGCAGACCCTCTCTCTGATATTGCTGTTTTAAAATTAGAGACAAAAGAAAAGTTTATACCAGTAAAATTTGGTAACTCAGACAAAGCTAGAATAGGAGACTGGGTAATAGCAATAGGAAATCCTTTTGGTTTAGGTGGAACTGTCACCTCTGGAATTATCTCAGCTCGAAACAGATCAATAGGTTTAGCCAGATATGAGGATTATATTCAGACAGACGCCTCAATTAACTCTGGTAATTCTGGTGGACCGTTATTTGATATGAATGGTGATGTTATTGGAATCAATACAGCTATATTAGGTAGAAATGGTTCCATTGGAATTGGTTTTGCTATTCCTTCCAATAGCGCAACGATAGTAATTGATCAATTGATAGAGTTCGGAGAAACTAAAAGAGGTTGGCTTGGAGTAAGAATTCAAGATGTAACAAAAGAGATTGCCGAGGTAGAGAAATTAGATAAGCCAAGAGGTGCTTTAGTTGCAAGTGTTGCTGAAAGCAGCCCTTCGCAAAAAGCTGGAGTTAAAGCTGGAGATATAATCTTAGAATTTAATGGAGAAGTAATTAATCAAATGAAAGAACTTCCAATAATAGTTGCCAGAACTGAAGTTGGAAAAAAAGTAAAAGTAAAAATTTGGAGAAATAAAAAAGAAATTATTAAAACAATTACACTCGGTAGGCTTGAAACTTCGGAAGACTTTAAAGTTGCTGAGGAAAAATCAACTCCAAAGATACAAAATATTGAAAAGCTAAAAATATCTGTTAGACAACTCTCAAAAGAAGATATTAAGTCAAGAAATTTGCCAAATCAAACTACTGGCTTGATAGTAACCAAAATAGAGAAAGACAGTCCACTAAGAAATTCTTTGGAAGTTAATAGCATCATTCTTGAGGCTCAAAAGAAAAAAATAAGAAGTCCTAATGATTTAATATCCGCAGTCAATCAAGTAATAAATTCAAATCAAAAAACTATACTATTGGTAATTTATAATAGTCAAAATCAAAGAAGATACATTGGCGTAAAATTGAATTAATCGAATGGATTTTAAATCCAAAATTATTCTAATTTATGGTCCCACAGCATCTGGTAAATCTAATTTCGCGGTAAAGTTAGCAAAAAAAATTGGTGGTGAAATTATAAATGCTGACAGCATGCAAGTTTATAAAGACTTAAAAATTTTATCTGCAAGACCTCCTTTTAAAGATTATAAAAAAATAAGACATCATTTATATGGTTTTCAAAGTTCAAAAAGAAAATTTTCAACTGGAGAATGGATTAAGTTAGCTAATCAAAAGATTAAAGATATAAAAAAAAGAAAAAAAATCCCAATAATTGTAGGCGGAACAGGTTTATATTTTAAAGCTATTACAGACGGTTTAGTTGAAATCCCAAACATTCCTATAAAATTCAGACAAAAAGTAAGATCTTTACATAAAAAAATTGGTAATAAAAATTTTTTCTTAAAATTGATAAAACTAGATCCCTTATCAAAATATAGAATAAATCCGTCTGACACGCAAAGATCAATAAGAGCATATGAGATAAAATCATACACAAAAAAATCTATATTTGACTGGTTTAAAAAAACCAAATCAGCTTATGAAAAAGAGGATTTCTTTAAAATTTATATAGAATTTCCGAGAGATGAATTATTAAAAAGAATAAATGATCGTTCAAAAGAAATGATTAAGAAAGGCGCTGTTCAAGAGGTAAAAAGATTTATTAAATTGAAAATTCCAAAAAATAAGACCGTAAGTAAGGCCATAGGCATTAATGAGATAAGTGAATATTTGGATAAAAAAATTCAAATCCCCCAAGTTATTGAGAAAATATCAATAAAGACCAGACAATACGCCAAAAGACAGACCACATGGGGAAGGGGCAATATGTTAGATTGGAACAAAATTGAGTTTAAAGCCTTAAATAAATTTTTAAAAAAAATTTAGATATTTTGTAGTTAGTCTTGACCAATTAGCACAACTTCAGCTAGATTGGATAAATGTCTAAATTATATTCAGGAGCTGAAATTGTTTTTAAATGTCTTGAGGATCGAGATGTCAAATTTATTTTTGGATATCCTGGTGGTGCAGTTCTTCCAATTTATGATGAGTTAAAAAACCATTCATCAATCAAACATATATTAGTTAGACACGAACAGGGGGCAGGACATGCCGCAGAAGGTTATGCAAGATCATCAGGTAAACCTGGTATAGTTTTAGTCACTTCTGGACCAGGTGCAACTAATGTTGTCACAGCATTAACAGATGCTTATATGGATTCGGTTCCTTTAATTTGTATTTCAGGACAAGTGCCAACACATTTAATTGGCACAGATGCATTTCAAGAATGTGATACAACTGGTATCACAAGACCATGTACAAAACATAATTGGTTAGTAAAAGATATTAAAGATTTACCAAAGATTTTACATGAAGCATTTGAGGTTGCTACAACTGGTCGACCAGGACCAGTGTTAGTTGATATTCCAAAAGATATTCAATTTGCAAAGACAAATTATTCAAAACCAAAAAAAATAAAAAAAGTTAATGGTAAGTCTCATAACAAATTTACTCAGAATGACATTAATGAACTAATTAATCTAATTTCAAAAGCAAAAAAGCCAATGATTTATACTGGAGGAGGAGTTATAAATTCTGGACCAAAAGCGAGTGAAGCATTGAGAGAGTTTGTCAGGCTAATAGGGTTTCCTATTACATCTACACTTCAAGGTCTAGGGGCGTTCCCAGGTGATGACAATCAATTTATTGGAATGCTTGGTATGCATGGAACTTATGAAGCAAACAATGCAATGCATGACTGTGACTTGTTAATTAATATCGGAGCTAGATTTGATGACAGAATAACTGGTAAGATTGATGAGTTCTCCCCTAAATCAAAAAAAGTTCATATTGATATTGATCCATCATCAATTAATAAGATTATAAAAGTAGATTTAGCTATAGTTGGTGATGTAAATGAGGTTTTAAGATCGACTATAAAAAAGATTAATCAAAAACAAAATGGTATTAAAGTTTCAAATAAACAAAAAATATCAAAATGGTGGGAACAGATACAAAAATGGCGTGAGAAAGACTCTTTAGGATTTATCAATAGCGATAAAACTATAAAACCTCAACATGCTGTGAAAAGATTATATGAACTCACAAAATCTCAGGATACTTTTATAACTACAGAAGTGGGTCAACATCAAATGTGGGCGGCACAACATTATAAGTTTAATAAACCAAATAGATGGATGACATCAGGGGGTCTCGGAACTATGGGCTACGGACTTCCAGCGGCTGTAGGTGTTCAAATTGCACACCCAGATAAACTAGTTATAGATATTGCTGGGGAAGCATCTGTTTTAATGACGATGCAGGAGATGTCCACTGCAGTTCAATATAATTTACCAATTAAAATATTTGTCTTGAATAATCAGTATATGGGAATGGTCAGACAGTGGCAGGAATTACTTCATGAAAAAAATTACTCTGAGAGTTATTCTGAGGCATTACCTGATTTTGTAAAATTAGCTGAAGCCTATGGGTGTAAAGGTATTAAAGCCTCTAACCCTGAGGAACTTGACGAAAAAATAAAAGAAATGATTGATCATAAAGGTCCAGTAATTTTTGACTGTCAGGTAGACCCAAATGAAAATTGTTTCCCGATGATCCCATCAGGTAAACCACATAATCAAATGATTTTAGGACCTAACGATAAAGAAGAAAATAAGATCACTGGAAAAGGAAAAGCTTTAGTTTGATGGCAAATCCAAAATCAGCATACAGCATACCAACAAAAAAAGGTAAACCAGATACACATATTATTGTGGTATGGGTAGACAATGAGTCTGGTGTATTAGCAAGAGTGGTTGGATTATTTTCTGGAAGAGGATATAATATTGAATCTTTAGCAGTAGCTGAAATCGATGCAGCAAAAAATATTTCCAGAATAACTATAGTAACCACTGGAACACCTCAAGTAATTGACCAAATAAAATTGCAATTAAAAAAATTAGTTCCTGTTCATAAAGTAGCGGATTTTAAAAGGGAGGATAAAAAAGTAATATTTAAAGAAATGGCTTTATTAAAGGTTGTGGGAAAGAAAAAAAAGATAGAAAAATGCATTAAAGCGTGTAAAACCTACAATCCAGTTATATTGGATAAATCGAGTAAGTCAGTCGTTATTCAAATCACTGCATTAAGACGTGAAATAGACAAGATGAGTAAAAAATTAAAATCACTTGGCTTAATAAGCACCTCCAGAACAGGTGCAATTGCAATGACAAGAGGAGCAGACGTATTTAAATAATTAATAGGAGATAAGAAATGAAAATGTTTTATGAAAAAGATACTGATGTAAATCTCATTAAAGATAAAAAGATTGCAATTTTTGGATATGGAAGTCAAGGACACGCTCATGCATTAAATCTAAAAGACAGTGGAGTTAAAGAAGTTGTTGTAGCTCTAAGAGAAGGTTCTTCAAGTATCGCAAAAGCCGAGTCTAAGGGTTTAAAAGTAATGAATTTATCGGATGCTGCAGAATGGGCAGATGTTGTTATGATTTTAACTCCTGATGAATTACAAGCATCTATATATAAAAATCATATTGAGCAAAGGGTTAAAGAAGGAACTTCAATAGCTTTTGCCCATGGTTTAAATATTCATTATGATTTAATTAGTGCTAGGAAAGATTTAGATGTATTTATGGTTGCGCCTAAAGGGCCAGGACATTTGGTGAGAAGTGAATTTGAAAAGGGTGGAGGGGTTCCTTGTTTATTTGCAGTTCATCAAAATGGATCAGGAAAGGCAAGAGATCTTGCTATGTCTTATGCTTCGGCTGTAGGGGGCGGTAGATCTGGAATAATTGAAACAACTTTTAAAGATGAAGTAGAAACAGATTTATTTGGAGAGCAGACTGTTCTTTGCGGAGGTTTAGTTGAATTAATTAAAAATGGATACGAAACTTTAGTTGAGGCAGGATATGAACCAGAAATGGCTTATTTCGAAACAGTCCATGAGGTAAAATTAATTGTCGATTTAATTTATGAAGGTGGCATAGCTAATATGAACTATTCAATTTCAAATACTGCAGAATATGGTGAATATCAGTCAGGACCAAGAATTATCAATAAAGAAGAAACAAAAAAAAGAATGAAAGAAGTTCTAGATGATATTCAATCAGGAAAATTTACTAAGAAATGGATGGAAGAGTGCAAAAGCGGTCAAAAAAACTTTCTAGCAACCCGAGCTAAATTAGCTGAACACCCAGTGGAAAAAGTTGGCGCTAACCTGAGAGCAATGATGCCTTGGATTAGTAAGAAGAAATTAGTAGATAGTGATAAGAGCTAATTTGTAGTCCCATAATGGGCATAATTGGGTAATTTATTTTGCAATCTAAACGATAGGTTGTATATTCCTTTTTGAAAATAATTTACTTATGCCAGATAAAGATAAAGTAATAATTTTTGACACAACAATGAGAGATGGTGAACAATCACCAGGCGCTTCTATGAGTGTTGAGGAAAAAATTCAAATTTCTAGAGTTTTTGACGAAATGGGAATTGATATTATCGAAGCTGGTTTTCCAATATCATCACCAGGAGATTTTGAGGCAGTTAGTGCAATTAGTAAAAGTGTAAAAAATTCAATCCCTTGTGGATTAGCACGTGCAACTAAAAAAGATATTGATGCTTGTCATGAGTCTTTAAAATTTGCAAAAAGATTTCGAATTCACACCTTTATCTCTACAAGTCCGGTTCACATGAAGCACAAGCTTAATATGAATAACAAGCAGGTTTTAGATGCAATTAAAGAGAGTGTTACATATGCCAGAAAATTTACAGATGATGTTGAATGGTCTTGTGAAGATGGAACAAGAACAGATTTAGATTTTATGTACAAAACAATTGAACTTGCAATTAATTGTGGTGCAAAAACAATAAATATTCCTGATACAGTTGGGTATTCTATACCAGAGGAGTTTGCAAAAACTATTACGTCTATAAAAAATAATGTACCTAATATTGATAAAGCAATCCTTTCTGCTCACTGTCATAATGATTTAGGACTTGCAGTTGCAAATGCATTATCTGGACTTTCAGCTGGTGTTAGACAAATAGAATGTACTATAAACGGTATAGGAGAACGTGCTGGAAATGCAGCACTTGAAGAAATTGTAATGGCAATTAAAACTCGAGAAGATCTATTGCCATATGAAACAGGTATTAAAACAGAGTTAATTAGCAAAGCATCAAAAATTGTATCAAATGCTACAGGTTTTCCTGTCCAATTTAATAAAGCTATAGTCGGTAAGAATGCATTTGCACATGAATCCGGAATTCATCAAGACGGTATGCTTAAAAATAGAGAGACATACGAGATAATGACACCAGAAAGTGTGGGAGTAAAAAAAACATCTTTAGTCATGGGTAAACACTCCGGTAGACATGCATTTAAAGATAAATTGAGTGATCTTGGTTATACGGATGTAACAGATGACGTAGTTCAGGCTGCATTTGGAAAATTTAAAATTTTAGCTGATAAAAAAAAACATATTTATGATGAAGATATAGTTGCATTAGTCGATGATAGCTTAATTATTGATAATAAAATTAATGCAATTAATTTAAAATCGTTAAAAGTTTTTGCAGGTACAGGAGAACCCCAAAGAGCTGATATGACTCTTGATGTATTTGGAGATATCAAAAAAACCTCCCAGACTGGTGATGGACCAGTGGATGCAATTTTTAAATGTATTAAAGATTTATACCCTCATGATGTAAAATTATCTTTATATCAAGTGCATGCAGTAACTGAAGGAACAGATGCCCAAGCTACGGTGAGTGTAAAGATTGAGGAAAATGACAGGACGACCGTAGGACAATCTGCTGACACAGATACTTTAGTTGCATCTGCCAACGCTTATCTTAACGCTTTAAACAAAATGTTAATTAAAAGAGAAAAAAAATCTTTATACAAAAATATTGAACATCAAAAAGTTAAAGGAGGAGTCTAATGGGTGTTTTTGATAGAATAAAAAAAGTCTGGAGCCAAGATATGGCGATAGATTTAGGAACGGCAAATACTTTAGTTGTAGTAAAAGGTCAAGGTGTTGTATTAAATGAGCCTTCTGTTGTAGCGATAGTTGATCAAGCTGGAAAAAAGCAAGTTTTGGCAGTCGGTGACGAGGCAAAAACAATGCTCGGTAGAACGCCAGGAAATATTCAAGCAATAAGGCCTTTAAGAGATGGAGTAATAGCAGATTTTATTGTAACTGAGGAAATGATTAAGCATTTCATCAAAAAAGTCCACAAAGGAAGTACTTTTGCAAACCCTAGAATATTAATTTGTGTCCCAACTGGATCTACACCAGTTGAAAGAAAAGCTATTCAAGATAGTGCACTAGCTGCAGGAGCTAGAAGAGTTCAATTAATCGAGGAACCAATTGCAGCAGCAATAGGCGCAGGACTTCCAATATCGGAAGCTACAGGATCTATGGTAGTTGATATTGGAGGAGGTACTAGCGAGATAGCTGTAATGTCTCTTGGCGGTTTGGTATATTCAAAATCATTAAGAGTTGCAGGAGATGCAATGGATGGTGCAATGATAAATTACATGAGAAAAGAGTATAACTTAATGATTGGTGATAGCACTGCTGAAAAAATTAAAAAAGAAATTGGAACTGCAATTCCATCAAATAGTAATACATATGCTGTTAAAGGAAGAGATTTAAGATCTGGAACTCCTAAAGAAGTAAATATTACTGAGGAAGATACTGCTGAAGCTTTAAATGGAATTTTAAGAGATATGGTTAATGGAATTAAAGATGCCTTAGAAAGTACTCCTCCCGAGTTATCAGCTGACTTAGTCGATATGGGTTTAACTTTAACGGGTGGTGGAGCTTTATTAAAAAATATTGATAAGCGTTTTTCAAAAGAAACTGGACTTCCAGTTCATATAGCAGATGATCCGCTTTCGTGTGTTGCCATAGGTACTGGAAAGGCATTAGATCAAGAACAAACTTTTTCTACTATGTTGACTGAGTACTAAGTGCAATGGCCACAAGCAGAGATGATTTTATAATTGCAATTCGATCTGCTTTTCTCAAGAAAAGCACTCAACAAAAATTTTCTTTATTAACTCTCGTCTTTGCCTCAATTTTTATAATTGTATTATCTAATTTTGATTTTAAAGTGATTAGATACTTAAAAATAGGAATTAATGAAGTTGTGTATAGGTCTTCATTTCTTGTCTCGATACCTGAAAATGCACTTAAAAATACTTTTATAGAAGTGAGTGATTATACTACTTTTTATGGAGATTATAAAAAAAAAAGCGATGAGCTGAACAAACTTAGATCAAAAAATATTTCAAGTGAGATTATTAAGTTTGAAAACAAAGAGCTCAAAGAACTTATAAACGATTATGTTTCAAGTTCTAACAAAATTCTAGCAAAAATAATAGTTGATCACGAAAGTCCTTTTTTAAAAAGTATAATCATTAACAAGGGAAGTAAAGATAACATTAAAATTGGTACAAATATTTATGATCAGTCTTATTTAGTGGGAAGGGTAATAGAGGTAAATTTTAAAACTTCAAGAGTACTATTATTATCTGATCTTAACTCAAATGTCCCTGTAACCATTGCTCCCCAAAATACGCAAGCGATAATTACAGGCACAGGAGAGAATTATGGAATTATCAAATATATTAAAGATGGTTTATTTGACAAGTTCACTGATGAAAGTATAGTTTATACTTCTGGAACAGGCGCAATTTTTAAAAGTGGTATACCAATAGGTAAAGTTATCATTGATAATTCTCAATTGAACAAAAACTTGTATGTTGATTTTTATAGTGATTTTTCACAATTAAAGTATGTATTTGCAGAAGTAATCACACAATTTGAAATCGAGAAACCAGCAAATGAATCATTGGCAAAAGACAGTAAACAAAATAATCCAATGAAAGTTAAACTGAAAATTTTAGAAGATGAAAAAAAAATTATTGAGGACACTAATCTAAAATTCAAAGAGGAAAATGATTCTTTAAAAATAAAGTTAAATGATCTAAATCAGCAAATTAGTAACTTTAAAAATATAATTTCCAATCAAAAAGATAAAATAAGTCAATTTAAAACAGACAAACAAGAAATTGAATTTCTTAGATTGAACTTAGAGCACGGACACAAGTGTAGAAAATCTTTTTTTAATAATAGGGGATTTGTTGTAGGCACATCTGAATATAAAGAGTGCGTTTTAAGTAAAGGAGGAAAAACTAATGGTTAGTTTGAAATCAAAAAGTCATTTTTTAAGATTTTATTCATGGCTTCCTATTATAATTTTATTTATCTCAGTGATGAATGAATTTGATTTAAATTATTTAAGACTAAATTATTTCTCCTTCAACTTCCCATTTATACTAATTTTTTTCTTTACGTTAAAAGACTTTAAAAATTTCGATTATTTTTTAGTTTTTTTAGCAGGTTTAGTTAATGACACTGTTGTTGGCTTACCTCTTGGTATAAGCAGTCTATCTTATGTATTAATATGCATTTCGACGTCATATTTTAGAAATATTACAATTAGGCCGAATCCAATTAAGGATTGGTTTTTTTTCTTATTCGTAATAAGTCTTATAAATTCGATTAATTACTCGATCTTAACGTTATTTTTTTCGTTTAATCTTATTTTGATGAATTATTTGGTTAACACATTTTTTACATTTATTTTTTATTTAATTTTTGTCTCATTATTTAAGTACTATCTGAGAGGTCTCAATGATTAATTCCTCAAGTGATAATGTAAAAAAATTAAATTTGATAAATAGGAGGATGTTTATAACAGGATCATTTAAGATTCTAATTATGATTGGTATTGTCAGTCGATTATTTTTTTTACAAGTTAAAGAGAATAAAAGATACCTTACCCTTTCTGATAAAAATAGAATCAGAGAATGGAAACTTGCACCAGTTAGAGGGGAATTTCATGATTATTTTGGAAATGTTATAGCTGGAAATTTTGAGGCTTATCAATTGCATGTTATTCCTGAGCAAGTTGAAAATTTTAGATATGTAATATATCGGCTAAAAGATCTTTTAGATTTATCAGATAGAGAATTTAAAAAAGTACTAAAAAAAAGAAAAGAAATAAAACCATGGGAAACATTAATTGTTTCTGACAACTTAAGTTGGAAAAAGTTTTCCAAAATTAATAATCATCTTTATGATTTAAATGGTGTTAAACCGGTAATATCTATATCAAGGAATTATCCTTATAATGATAATTTTACACATATAATTGGTTATGTGAGTCAGGCTAATGAAGATGACGTTGAAAATACTGAAGTTATAAAAAAAAATTTTGTACCAGGTCTTAAAGTTGGCAAAATAGGTTTAGAAAAATCTTTGGAGGAAAAACTTATAGGTACTAACGATATTGAAAGATATGAAGTAAATGCATATGGTAGAAGAATTAGTCAGTTAGAATTTCAAAAAGGAAAAAAAGGCAAAACTGTTAAATTAACGATAGACACAAAAGTACAAAAATTGGCTGGTGAACTTCTTAAAGAAAAATCAGGGTCTATCTGTGTTATGGATATTTATACGGGTTCAATTATTGCAATGCAATCTTCCCCTTCGTTTGATCCAAATCTATTTGTTTTTGGAATTAGTAAAGATGAATGGGAGTTGATAAGAAATAATCCTATGAAACCTCTTGTAAATAAAACTTTACAAGGAAATTATTCTCCAGGCTCTACAATCAAACCAATTGTTGCTTTATCAGCTTTAGAGAATGGCATCATTGATACAAATTTTACAGTGAAATGCACAGGTAAAACAGAGATGTATGGTCAAACATATCATTGCTGGAAAAAAGAAGGTCATGGATTCGTTAGTCTTAGAAATGCTATGAAAGTGTCTTGTGATACTTATTTTTACGAAATAGCACGTAAACTCGGAGTTGATAGGTTAAGTGAAACTGCAAAAAAGTTTGGTTTAGGAGATAAAGTTTTTGGAAATCTTTTTAATATTGAAAAAAAGGGTCTAATTCCAAGTACAACATGGAAAAAAAACGCATTAGGAAAGGGATGGCTTTTGGGAGAAACTATGATAACTGGTATTGGTCAAGGCTATATTCAAACAACTCCAATTCAGTTGTGTTTAATGACAGCTCAAATTGCTAATGGCGGATATAAAATTTACCCAAAAATTATTGCAACTGATAAAAAAGAGCTTGAGCCAAATGATAAATATAAACCTTTGTATAAAAATTCAAAGAATATAAGGATTGTTCAGGATGCAATGTTTGGATCAACAAATGAAGTAATGGGTACCTCTTACCGTTCTAGAATTGATAATCTTAAATATCAATTTGCTGGTAAGACTGGAACATCTCAGGTAAAAAAAATTACAGAAAAAGACAGAGAATTAGATCTTAAAACATTTCAAATACCGTATGAGGAAAGAGATCATGCTTTATATATTGCTTTTGGTCCTTACAAAGATCCGAGATATGCATTAAGCATTTTAGTTGAACATGGAGGTAATGGAAGTACTACAGCAGCCCCTATGGCAAAAAAATTATTTAAATTAATTATTGATAGACACCCACTTAGAGACTCTGTCGATGATAAAAAATACTTAGAAATATAGATGTATCAACACTCAAGACTCTCAAATAACAATTTTAATTTTTTTCAAAAATTTAAAAATTTTGATTATGTTTTATTAGCATGTATCCTTTTATTGGGATTTATTAGCTTAGGAACAATGTACTCTACAGATGGTGGAAAAATTTTATTTCATACAAAAAGTCATTTTACAAAATTAATTGTATTCACTCTAATGATGTTGATAATTTCTTTTATAAATATAAAATTTTGGTTTTTAATAGGTTATCTTTTTTATTTGATTACGGTAATCCTTTTAGTTGGAACATATTTATTTGGTATAGAGTCCTCGGGATCTCAAAGATGGATAAATCTATACTTTTTAAATTTACAACCCTCTGAACTTATGAAGATTTGTATTATTTTATGTCTTGCAAAATATTTTCATAGAATGAAATTAGAAAATGTAAATTCAATTTACACAATTTTTACATCATTAATCATTATTCTTTTACCAATGGGACTAGTAATTGTTCAACCAGATTTAGGAACATCACTATTAATTGCAATTACTGGTCTTGCAGTATTATGGTTTGCTGGAATTAATCATAAGTATTTTATTTATACCCTCTTGGGATTTTTGATTTCTTTGCCTTTTATAATCTCTTTTTTAAAACCTTATCAAAAACTTAGGGTCTTAACATTTTTGAATCCAGACAGAGACCCGTTGGGTGCTGGTTATCAAATTATTCAATCTAAAATTGCTGTGGGCTCAGGTGGAATTTTTGGTAAAGGTTTTTTAAAAGGGACTCAAAGTTATTTAGAATTTTTGCCTGAAAAACATACTGATTTTATTTTTACACTTTTTTCAGAGGAATTTGGTTTTGTGGGATCTGCTTTTCTTTTGATAATTTATGCACTTATTATCTATCGAATTATAGCAATTGGTGCATCATCTAGAAGCTACTTTGCAAAAATATTTTGTTACAGTTTTGGTGTTTCAATTTTTTTTTATATAACAATTAATATGAGCATGGTTTTAGGGCTTCTCCCAATTGTAGGCTCTCCTTTACCAATCATGTCTTATGGAGGTTCTTCAATGTTAGCAACCATGTTTGGTTTTGGAGTCGTAATGAGTGCAAAAGTGCACAACCAACAAGCAATTGCTTAAGTATAATTTGTCGCTTAAATTATTTTCGATATTAATTGTATAAATAATTCTATGAATAATAATTTAAAGATAGGTGTAGTTGGAGCTGGTATTCAAGGAATTTCAAATGCTTTGTTTCTTCAAAAAAAGGGTTTCGAGGTTACTATATTTGATAGAGATGACCCAGGTAGTCCTGCTGCTTCCTATGGAAATGCGGGTCATTTTTCTCCTTACGCATCTTTATCATTGAATAGAACAGATGTTTTAACTGATGTTCCAGCAATGTTATTAAGCTCTACTGGACCACTTGCACTTAAGTGGAATTACGTCCCAAAAATGATCCCATTTGAAATAATTGATCCAATCCCAATTATTGATAACAGTAACCCAAGTAATTGAAAAAAGTTTGTTTTTTCAATTTTCATTAATGACGAAAGAACAATCGTTGCCGCAGGAATAGCTGAAAGCATTAAAACAGCATTAATCACTTGTGTATAGTTAAGTGCAAAATAAACTACAGAGTTGAATGTGCTAATTGTAATCACTCCCATAAAACTAATTACAAGCCAATTTTTTTTAATATAAGGTAAATTTTCAAAAATTTCTTTATAAGTAAAAGGCACTAAAATAAACCAAACTAAAATCCATCTAAAAACATTTAGAGTTAAAGGTGGAATTTCAAACAATGTAGCAAACTTTCCAACGATAAAATTACCTGACCAGCAAAATGTTGCTAGCACTAAAAATAAATAAGCTAAATAGTTTTTATTTGACACAAAATTATGAAAATCTTGTAGAACTATAAGGGCTTAAGTTTAAATTTGTATTTTCTTTAGCTATCATTCCTGAAACGATCTTTCCAGAAATCGGACCTAATGTCCATCCCAAATGATGGTGACCAAAACAATAAAATACATTTTTATAATTTTTTGAAGGACCCATTACTGGCAAAAAGTCAGGGAGAGTTGGTCTAAATCCCAACCACTCATCCTCATGTTCTGGAAGGTCATCCAGCATATACTTTGCATTATTAATCAAATTTTTTATTCTTGATTTAGATAGTGGATTATCCAATCCTCCAAATTCCACTGTACCTACAACTCTTAATCCTTGTTCCATAGGTGTAATTCCAAAACCTCTGTTTGAAAAAATAACCGGTCTGCTTAAAAGATGATCACAATCTTTAAAATGTATGTGATATCCTCTTTCAGTATCTAGTGGAATTCTCTCACCTAATTTGTCGGTTAATCTTTTAGAAAATGCTCCACAAGCAATTATAATTTTATCAAAATTAAATTTTTGGGAGTCAGTTTTTATTCTTGGAAGATCGTTATGAAATTCTAATTGTTGAACATCTTTTTTTTCAA
>CACMTO010000004.1:5000-95599 GCA_902616645.1 uncultured Pelagibacteraceae bacterium | reverse complement strand
AGACTGCTTGTATTTCAAAAGTATTTCCAACAAGAAGCCATACATCTGCTGCTCAAGGTGGAATTTCTGCCGCTTTAGGAAACATGGGTGAGGATGATTGGCGTTGGCACATGTATGATACTGTGAAAGGAGCAGATTGGTTGGGTGATCAAGATAGTATTGAGTATTTGTGCAAAGAAGCACCCAAAGCAGTAATAGAATTAGAAAAATATGGAGTTCCTTTTAGTAGAACAGAGGATGGAAAAATTTATCAAAGACCTTTTGGAGGTATGACCAAAAATTATGGAAATGGAATTGTTCAAAGGACATGTGCAGCAGCAGATAGGACTGGGCATGCAATTTTACATACTTTGTATGGACAAGCTTTAAAACATAAAACCGAATTTTTTATAGAATATTTCGCATTAGATTTATTAATGAAAGATGGTGAATGCAAAGGTTTAATTGCCTGGAATTTAAATGATGGAACTATCCATAGATTTAGAGCACACTCTGTAATTATCGCAACAGGTGGTTACGGTAAAGTATATTACTCAGCAACCTCTGCACACACATGCACAGGCGATGGTAATGCAATGGTTCTTAGAGCAGGCTTGCCTTTGCAAGATATGGAATTTGTACAGTTTCACCCAACTGGAATATATGGACATGGAACTTTGATAACCGAAGGTGCAAGGGGTGAAGGTGGATATTTGACGAATTCTAAAGGTGAAAGATTTATGGAGAGATATGCTCCAAAAGCAAAAGACTTAGCTTCGAGAGATGTTGTAAGTAGATCAATGTCAATTGAGATAAATGAAGGAAGAGGGGTTGGTAAAGATCAAGACCACGTTCATTTGAATTTGAATCATTTAGATAAAGAAATTATTGAGAGTAGACTTCCGGGAATTACAGAGGCTGCAAGACTTTTTGCAAATGTCGATGTCACAAAAGAACCAATACCAGTAGTTCCAACTGTTCATTATAATATGGGTGGTATTCCCACGAATTATAAAGGTGAAGTTTTAACAGTTAATGGATCAGAAAAGACTGTGCCTGGCTTAATGGCCATTGGTGAGGCGGCATGTGTTTCAGTTCATGGTGCTAATAGACTAGGATCCAACTCATTAATTGATTTGGTGGTTTTTGGGCGAGCAGCCGCAAAGAGAGCTTCAGAGCTTATTAAACCTGGATCTCCTCATGAGGAAATTAGTGAGCAAGAGACAAAAAAGTGTTTAGATAGATTTGATAAGATTAGAAATGCAAATGGCGACATAGGTACAGCTGAATTAAGATTATCAATGCAGAAAACAATGCAGTCTAAATGCGCAGTTTTTAGAACTGAAAAAACATTAAAAGAGGGCGTTGAAGAAATAAGAAAAACTTATGATGGTCTAAGTTCTTTATCAGTTAAAGATAAATCATTAATATTTAACACAGACCTAGTAGAGACTTTAGAATTTGATAATTTGATAAGACAAGCTGTAGCAACAGTTGAGTCTGCATATAACAGAAAGGAGAGTAGAGGTGCACATGCTAGAGAAGACTTTCCTAAAAGAGATGACGAAAAATTTATGCAACATACACTTGCTTGGTGCGATGGAAAAAATACAAAAATAAGTTATAGAGAGGTTCATAAATCTACATTAACTAACGAAGTTCAGTATTTTCCACCTCAAGAAAGAGTCTATTAATGGTGCAAATAAGTTTACCCAAAGATTCCAAGATTAATAAAGGTAAATATTTCAAAGACAAAACTGGTTCTAAAAATCTAAAAAAGGTAAATGTTTACAGATGGGATCCATCTTCAGGTAAAAATCCAAGAATTGATACATATGAAGTTGACATGGATAACTGTCCATCTAAAGTTTTGGATATTTTAAATAAAATTAAAAATGAAATAGACCCTACGCTTGCTTACAGACGATCGTGTGCGCATGGAGTATGTGGATCTTGTGCCATGAACATGGATGGTAAAAATGGTCTGGCTTGCACGACGCCTCACAAAAATATTAAAGGGGATATTAATATTTATCCATTACCACATTTAAAAGTAAAAAAGGACTTAATTGGAGATTTAGATGGATTATATAAACAATATAAGTCTATTGAGCCTTGGTTAAAATCAAGTTCGAAATCTGAAGAAACTGAAATAATTCAATCAAAAGAGGAAAGAGCTAAACTCGATGGGGCTTATGAATGTATCATGTGTGCTTGTTGCTCTACTTCTTGTCCAAGCTATTGGTGGAATGGAGATAAGTACTTGGGACCAGCAGTTTTACTTCAAGCTTATCGATGGATCATAGACAGCAGAGATGAGGAAAGAGAAGCCAGATTAAAAAAAGTAGCCGATGAACTTAAATTATATCGTTGCCACACAATTCTAAACTGTACAAATGCATGCCCTAAGGGTTTGAACCCCGCAAAGGCTATTGCTGAAATAAAAAAAATGTTAGCAACAGCTAATATTTAAACAATAGACTAACAAGAATTTTTACTCTAAAAGGTCCTATTCATGAAATTAATTGAACATTTTGTAGGTGGAAAAATAATCCCCGGAACTTCGAAAAAAAAAGGCAAAGTTTTTAATCCTGCTACTGGTGAGCAGGAGAAGGAAGTAAGACTTGCCTCCTCTGCTGACTTAGATCAAGCAGTAATAATTGCCAAAAAAGCTTTTGAAACATGGTCATTAAAACCCTCACTTCAAAGAGCAAGAATAATGTTTAAATTTAAAGAGTTAATTGAAAAAAATTCTGATGAACTTACACAATTAATTGTTTCTGAACATGGAAAAGTTTATGAGGATGCAAAAGGTTCATTAACGCGAGGATTAGAAGTTGTAGAATTCGCTTGTGGAATTCCACACTTACTTAAAGGAGAATTTTCAGAAAATGTAGGAACAGATGTTGATAGTTGGTCAATGCGTCAACCACTAGGTGTTGTTGCTGGAATAACACCATTTAACTTTCCAGCCATGGTTCCGATGTGGATGTTTCCAATCGCTATTGCATGTGGAAATACATTCATATTAAAGCCATCAGAAAAAGATCCCTCTTGTGCAATAAGATTAGCAGAGTTATTAAAAGAAGCAGGTCTTCCAGATGGCGTATTCAATGTGATAAATGGAGATAAAGAAGCAGTAGATGCAATTTTAACTAACAAAGATATAAAAGCTGTTAGTTTTGTAGGTTCAACTCCGATAGCTAAATATATTTACGAAAATTCTGCAAAAAATGAAAAAAGAGTTCAGGCACTAGGTGGTGCTAAAAATCATTTAGTGGTAATGCCAGATTGTGATTTAGATGGTGCCGTGAATGGTTTAATGGGTGCTGCTTATGGTTCTGCCGGAGAAAGATGTATGGCTCAGTCAGTTGCTGTAGCAGTTGGTGATATTGGAGATGAATTAGTGTCTAGATTGTCAAAAAAAGCAGAGTCTTTAAAAGTCGGACCAGGAATGGACAAAAATTCTGAAATGGGTCCTTTAGTCACTAAAGAACATTTGGAAAAAGTAAAAAGTTATGTTGATTTGGGTGTTAAAGAAGGTGCGAAATTAGTTGTTGATGGAAGAAATTTAAAATTACAGGGATATGAAAATGGATTTTACATTGGTGGATGTTTGTTTGATAACGTGACAAAAGATATGAAGATTTACAAAGAAGAAATATTTGGTCCAGTTCTATCAGTTGTTAGAGTGAAAACCTTTGAGGATGCCTCAAAATTAATAAATGATCATGAATATGGAAATGGAGTAAGTATTTATACAAGAGATGGAGATGTAGGAAGAACTTTTGCTAGCAAAATTCAAGTTGGAATGGTTGGTATTAATGTACCAATACCTGTGCCGATGGCCTTTCATAGTTTTGGTGGCTGGAAAAGATCTTTGTTTGGAGATAGCGCAATGCATGGTATGGAGGGTATAAAATTTTACACTAAATTAAAAACAATAACCTCAAGATGGCCCTCAGGAATCAGGTCTAATGCTGAATTTGTGATGCCAATAATGAAATAAAGGAGAATGAGCAAAATATCTTTAATAGGTGCAGGTCAAATAGGTGGGACTTTAGCTCACTTAATTGGGACAAAAGAATTAGTAAATCAAGTAGTTTTATTTGATGTTGCGAGCGGTATTGCAAAAGGAAAAGCATTAGATATTGCACAATCATCATCTGTAGATGGTTTTGATGTTAAATTTTCAGGGACCGATGACTATAAAGACATTAAAGACTCAGATGTAATTATAATAACAGCTGGAGTACCAAGAAAACCTGGTATGAGTAGAGATGATTTACTTGGTATTAATTTGAATATTATAAAGCAAGTTGCAGAAGGTATTAAAAAAAATGCACCAAATGCATTTGTAATATGTATTACTAACCCATTGGATGTAATGGTAATGGCTTTCCAAAAATTTTCAGGAATGTCTCCACATAAAGTTGTTGGAATGGCAGGTATATTAGATAGCTCGAGATTTAAATTATTTTTATCTGAGGAATTGAGTGTCCCAGTCAAAGAAATAGAGGCGATGGTGATGGGTGGCCATGGCGATACGATGGTACCTCTTCCAAGATTTACTAAAGTTTCAGGGAAACCTTTGTTGAATTTAGTTAAGGAAGGGAGGATTTCTCAAAAAAGATTAGAGGAAATTAATCAGAGAACTAGAGATGGTGGAGCTGAAATTGTAAAATTTCTTGAAAAGGGTTCAGCTTTCTATGCCCCAGCAGCTTCAGGAGTTGAGATGGCTAAAGCTTATCTAAAAGATGAAAAAAAAATGCTTCCATGTGCTGCCTATTTAAATGGTGAATATGGAATAAAAGATATATATGCTGGAGTACCAATTATTGTTGGAAAGAATGGTGTCGAAAAAATTGAGGAAATAAACTTAGATGAGAAGGAAAAATCTGAATTTCTTCATTCAATTGATGCAGTAAAAAAACTATGGGAAGCAGCATCTAAAATAGATCCAGATCTAAATAAATAATGAACATACACGAGCACCAGGCAAAACAAATTTTAAAAAAATTTGGCGCAATTGTGCCAGAGGGTGTTTTTGGCCTAACAGTTGAAGAACTTTTAAAAAAATGTAAGTCACTAAAAACAGAAAAGTATGTTTTAAAGGCTCAGATACATGCGGGAGGAAGAGGAAAGGCTGGCGGTGTTAAAATTTTAAATAATCTTAAAGAAGTTGAAAAATATGCTAAAGAGCTTTTAGGAAGAAAATTAATTACACACCAAACAGGACCAGAGGGAAGAGAAGTCAAAAGATTATATGTTGAAGTTTCATCAAATATTGAAAAAGAATTTTATTTATCATGTTTAATAGATAGATCTGCTTCTAAAATTGTATTTATTTCAAGTGATCAAGGTGGAATGGATATTGAGGAAGTGGCAAGCAAATCGCCAGATAAAATTCTAAAAACTAAAGTAGATTTGAAAGATAAAATTTCAAGCGAAGAATGTGAAAAGATCATTCAAATATTTAAATTAGAAAAGAGTTCTAAAAATGAAGCGATATCTTTAATTAAATCAATTTATAAGATGTTTATTGAGACTGATGCAAACATGGTTGAAATAAATCCTTTAATACTTACTAAAGAAAAAAAAATTATTTGTTTAGATGCAAAAGTTAATTTTGATAATAATGCTTTATTTAGACAACCTGAAATTTTACAGTTTAGAGATTTGAATGAAGAGGACCCAACTGAAATTGAAGCTAGCAAGCATGATCTAGCCTATATCAAATTAGACGGTAGTATTGGATGTATGGTTAACGGAGCTGGATTGGCTATGGCTACAATGGATATAATCAAATTATATGGACAGGAGCCAGCAAATTTTTTAGATGTTGGTGGAGGAGCATCAAAGGAAAAGGTTACAGCAGCTTTTAAAATAATTTTGTCTGATAAAAATGTAAAGGGGATATTAATCAATATTTTTGGTGGTATAATGCGATGTGATGTTCTCGCCCAAGGTGTTGTAGATGCTGCAAAAGAAATGAAAATTAATGTTCCTTTAGTAGTCAGACTAGCTGGTACGAATTTTAAAGAGGGAAAAGAAATATTAGATAATTCAGGGTTAAAATTAATATCTGCTGAGAATCTTGATGATGCAGCAAAAAAAATCGTTGAGGCAATCAATTAAATGTCGGTTTTAGTTGATAAAAATACTAGACTAATCTGTCAAGGATTTACAGGCTCTCATGGAACTTTTCATTCCGAGCAAGCATTAAAATATGGAACAAATTTAGTTGGAGGGGTGACACCAAAAAAAGGTGGCCAAAAACATTTAGATCTCCCAGTTTTTAATACAGTAAAAGAGGCAAAAAATTCTGAAGGAGCAAACGCAACAATGATTTATGTTCCAGCCAAATTTGCAGCTTCAGCAATTATTGAAGCGATTGATGCATCTATAGAATTAATCGTATGTATAACTGAGGGAATTCCTATTCAGGACATGTTAAAAGTTAAACAGAAGTTAAACAATTCAAAAAGTAGATTGATTGGCCCTAATTGTCCAGGAATTATAACTCCCGATGAGTGTAAAATTGGTATAATGCCTGGCAGCATTCATAAAAAAGGAACAGTTGGAATTGTATCTAGATCTGGAACTTTAACTTATGAGGCAGTGGCACAGACAACAGAAAATGGTTTAGGGCAATCTACCTGTATTGGTATTGGTGGGGATCCAATTAACGGGACTAATTTTGTTGACTGTTTAGATTTATTTTTAAACGATGATGAGACGCAATCAATTTTAATGATTGGGGAGATTGGTGGTACTGCAGAGGAAGAAGCAGCAGAATTTATTAAAAATCACAATATAAAAAAACCAATAGTTGGATTTATTGCTGGGATAACAGCACCTCCAGGACGTAGAATGGGGCATGCAGGAGCAATTATATCTGGAGGAAAAGGTGGAGCTAAAGATAAAATAAAAAAGATGGAAGAGTGTGGAATAACTATAGCAAACTCACCATCAAAAATCGGACAAACATTATTTAACAAATTGTCTGATTGAAAAATTTCTTTGTAGGCTTATATTAGTCATAAATAATGTCTTCATTTAAAAATCTTGATTACGAAAAGACTGCTTTTTTGAGTAAGTCTAATAGTGCATTCATTGAGGACATGTATTTAAAATTCGTAAATAACGATCCTAGCCTTCCAGATAGTTGGAAAAAATACTTTCATGAAATTGGAGATGAATTTGACGAAATTATAAATGAAATTAATGGACCATCATGGAGCCCATCTAAAAAAGTTACGATAAATAGATTACAAAATCAAAATATAAAAAGTGAACAATTAAATAAGTCTGAAATTATTGAAGCAAACGCAAATTCAATTAAAGCTGTTGCTATGATCAGGTCTTATCGTCAAAGAGGACACTTAATAGCAAAATTAGATCCCTTAGGACTTATGCAATCAGAGTATTTAGAGGAACTTCATCCTGAGTCATATGGATTTAAAAAAGATGATTATGAAAAAGAAATTTTTTTAGATGGAGTAATTAATAAACAACATTCAAATATAAGAGAAATATTAAATTTTTTAAGGGAAAAATATTGCGGTTCGTTAGGTTATGAGTATATGCATATATCTAATCCAACAGAGAGAAAGTGGTTTAGAGATAGAGTTGAAAAAGCTGATGATTTCAAATTTACCCAAAATGGAAAAGAAGCAATTCTTAACAAACTTATTCAAGCAGAGGGTTTTGAAAAATTTTTACATACTAAATATGTAGGAACAAAAAGATTTGGTCTTGATGGAGCTGAAAGTCTAATCCCTGCTCTTGAGCAAATTATTAAAATAGGTGGTCAATCAAAAGTAAAAGAGGTTAAAATTGGTATGTCTCATAGGGGGAGACTAAATGTATTAGCCAATGTTTTGCAAAAATCCTACAAAAGAATATTTAATGAATTTGCAGGAGAAATAAGTTCAAAATCTAAGGATGATACCGGAGATGTTAAATATCACTTGGGCGCTTCGTCCGACAGAGACTTTGATGGAAATTTAGTGCATGTTGGATTAACAGATAACCCATCTCATTTGGAGGCTGTAAACCCAGTTGTTCTTGGACAAACAAGAGCAAAACAATATTTTCATAAAGATAAAGAACGAAATAAAGTCATACCAATATTAATTCATGGTGACGCAGCTTTTGCGGGACAAGGGGTTGTAGCAGAATGTTTTGCAATGTCTGGTCTTCCGGGTCACAATACTGGAGGAACAATTCACATCATAATTAATAACCAAATAGGTTTCACTACTAGCCCTAGGTTTGCAAGATCTTCCCCATATCCATCAGATGTTGCAAAAATGGTTGAAGCCCCAATTATTCACGTCAATGGTGACGACCCAGAAGCTGTTGTATATGCAGCAAGAATTGCAACTGATTTTAGATTAAAATTTAATAGAGATGTATTAATAGATTTGATTTGTTATAGGAGATTTGGTCATAATGAAGGAGATGAACCCTCATTTACTCAACCACTAATGTATAAAAAAATTAGGTCCCACCCAACCCCAATTAAAGTTTATGGACAAAATTTAATAAATGAAGGTTCAATTACCAACGATTATTTAAATAAATCCATAAAAAATTTTAAAGATTTATTAGATGAACAATTTAAAAATGCGAAAGATTATAAACCAAAAATTGAGTGGTTTGAGGGCACTTGGTCAAGATATAAACCTGAAAAAGGTAAAGATAAAAGGGGAGTTACAGGTTTTGACACTAAAAAATTGAAAGAGATTTCTAATAAAATCAATTCGATCCCACCGGAATTAAATATTCATAAAACTATTTTAAAAGTACTAGAGAATAGAAAATTAACTGTTTCTGATGAATGCAAAATTGATTGGTCAACTGCGGAAGCATTAGCTTTCGGGTCACTATTAGAAGAAGGTTATCCAGTAAGACTAGTTGGTCAAGACTCTGGAAGAGGAACATTTAGTCAAAGGCACTCCGTTTTAAGAAATCAATTAGATAATTCAAGATATATACCTTTAAATAATATTTCTAAAAAACAAAAGCATTTTGAAATAGTGGACAGTTTTTTGTCTGAATTGGCTGTTTTAGGATTTGAGTATGGTTACAGTTTAGTTGAACCTAATACTCTTACTATTTGGGAGGCTCAATTTGGAGATTTTGCTAATGGCGCTCAAGTGGTCATAGATCAATTTATTGCATCAGGAGAGAGAAAGTGGTCCAGAGCTTCGGGTCTAACTATGTTATTACCACATGGGTATGAAGGTCAGGGACCAGAACATTCTTCTGCGAGATTAGAAAGATTCTTACAATTGTGTTCAAATGACAATATGCAGGTAATGAATTGTACAACCCCTGCTAATTATTTTCATGCTTTAAGAAGACAAATGCATAGAGGTTTTAGAAAACCTTTGATAATAATGACACCTAAATCCTTGTTAAGACATAAAAATTGTATTTCTAATTTAGAAGATTTTAACAAGAAGAGCTCATTTCATAGAGTTTTATGGGATCATGCAATAGATCCAAAAAGTAAAGGCTTTATTAAATTAAAGAAATCACACAAAATTAAAAAAGTGATTATGTGTTCAGGTAAAATATATTTTGATTTACTTGAAGCAAGGGAAAAATTAAAAAGAGATGATGTGATATTTTACAGAATAGAACAATTATATCCTTTCCCTGCAAAAACTCTTGTAAAAGAACTTAAGCCTTATGCCAAAAAAGCTAAATTTTATTGGTGTCAGGAGGAACCTAAAAATATGGGCGCATGGTTTTCTGTTAGAGATTATATCCAATGGACATTAGATAATATTAAGGCTAATAATAATCTAATTTCTTATATAGGTAGAAAACCTGATGCATCTCCTGCAACAGGCTATGCAAAGAGGCATATTTCTCAACAACAAGAAATTATAAATAAGGTTTTTGAATAGAGATGAGTGAAAAAATTTTAGTTCCTGTTCTTGGAGAAAGCATTACAGAGGCAACTGTATCCAAGTGGCTTAAGAATGAAGGAGACTCTGTAGATGCAGATGAGCCAATTGTAGAATTAGAAACAGATAAAGTAAATTTAGAAGTTCCATCACCAGTTTCAGGCACTTTAACTTCAATAAATTCAAAAGATGGTTCTACAGTCGAAGTTGGAGCACTACTGGGTTCAGTAACAGAAAATAGCTCAGGTATTAAAAAATTTGAGAGTAAAAAAGAGATAGAACCATTGATAGAAGAAAATAAGAATATAGATCCAGTAATTGAGGAAAATAATGTAATTAAGCTGGAAAAACATCAAGAGGATTTTAACGTATTTGACAAAGAAGAAGATAAGGAAGAAGGTGTTAAGGAAAAAGAGGAGAAGCCTTTAGTTCTTACCAAGGAAATAAAAGAGAATAATGATGAATTAAAAAAAGAGCAAATATTGTCTCCTGCGGTTAGAAAAATCGTTACAGAAAATAAAATTGATGTTGAAAATATAAAAGGATCTGGAAAAGACGGAAGAGTTTTAAAAGGAGATTTAATTAATTTAATGGGAGCAACTCCTCCTCCTTCTGAGAGAAAAATAAAATATGGTCAAGAGGAAAGAATTAAAATGACCAGATTAAGACAAACTATTGCTAAAAGATTAAAACAAGCTCAAGAAAATGCTGCTTTACTTACAACCTTCAATGAGGTTGATATGACAAATGTAATTAACATGAGAAAAGAAAATCAAGAGGATTTTCAAAATCGATATGGGGTAAAACTTGGTTTTATGTCATTTTTTGTCAAAGCATGCGTAGTCGCTTTGAAAAATTATCCAGCTGTTAATGCGGAGATTGAAGAAAATTCAATAGTTTATAAGAACTATTATAATATTAGTTTTGCAGTTGGTACAGATAAAGGATTAGTAGTTCCTGTGCTTAAAAATGCTGATGAATTATCTTTTGCAGATATAGAAAAAAATATCAAAAAAATCTCAGAAAAGGCAAAAGAAGGTAAACTTACAATTGAGGACTTACAAGGTGGGACATTTACAATTAGTAATGGAGGTGTTTATGGTTCTATGCTTTCTACACCAATATTAAACTTACCTCAGTCAGGAGTATTAGGAATGCATAATATTGTTGACAGACCAATAGTAGTTAATGGTGAAATTAAAATTAGGCCTATCATGTATCTTGCCTTATCATATGATCATAGGATTATTGATGGTAAAGAGTCGGTTTCATTTTTAAAAATGATAAAAGAAAATTTAGAAGAACCAAGAAGATTATTTTTAGATATATAGATGTCAGAGAAATTTCAAGCAGTTGTTATTGGTGGAGGTCCTGGAGGATATGTCTGTGCTATCAGACTTGCACAATTAGGTCTTAAGACTGCATGTATAGAGTCAAGGGGTTCACTCGGAGGGACGTGTTTGAATATTGGATGTATCCCATCAAAAAGTTTACTTAACTTATCAGAAGAATTTCATAAAGTTAAGAATTTATCAAATAAGGGTATTGAGGTAGGTGAAGTCAAATTAAATTTAACAAAGATGATGAAAAGTAAAGAAAAAGCAGTGACAGTGCTCACTAAAGGTGTGGAATTTTTATTAAAAAAAAATAAGGTAAAATATTTTAAAGGAATTGGTAGTTTCAAGTCAAATAATGAAATTTTAGTCAAAGATAATAACAATAAAGAGACAATTATTAATGCAGAAAAAGTTGTAATTGCTACTGGTTCTCTTCCATTATCCCTACCAAATATTCAATTTGATGAAAAAGTGATTGTTTCATCAACTGGAGCGTTAAATTTAGAAAAAGTACCAAAAAAAATGGTTGTTGTTGGCGGGGGCTATATTGGATTAGAAATGGGATCTGTTTGGTCTCGACTTGGAGCAGAAGTACATGTTGTTGAGTTTTTAGATCATATAACTCCAGGAATGGATAAAGAAATTGCACAGGAATTTATGAAAATTTTAAAAAAACAGGGTATTAACTTTCACTTAGAGCATAAAGTTGAGAATGTTCAAAAAAATAACAAAGGTGCAGTTGTTTCAACATCTGATAAGAGTGGAAATAAAAAAAATTTTGAATGTGACATTGTATTGATTTCTGTTGGAAGAAAACCAAATACCAATGGTTTAAATTTAGAAAAAATTGGTATTGAACTTGATGAAAAGAAGAGGGTTAAAACCAATGCAAGTTTTCAAACAAATTTAGAAAACATTTATGCGATTGGAGACGTTATATCAGGACCGATGCTCGCACACAAAGCAGAGGATGAAGGAATAGCTGTTGCAGAAAATATTGTAGGCCAATCTGGTCATGTAAATTATGATACTATACCTGGAGTTATTTATACAACGCCAGAAGTTGCATCGATTGGAAAAACCGAGGAACAACTTAAAGAAAAAAATATTCAATATAAGGTTGGTAAATTTTCATTTATGGCTAATTCCAGAGCAAAAGCTATAGATGATGCTGAAGGTTTTGTAAAAATTTTAGCAGACAAGACAACTGACAAGGTTTTAGGGGCTCATTTGATAGGTCCTCATGCTGGAGAATTAATTGCTGAAATCGGTATTGCAATGGAATTTGGCGCAAGTTCAGAAGATATTGCTAGAACTTGTCATGCTCACCCTACTTTTTCTGAAGCTGTCAAAGAAGCAGCACTATCTGTTGATAAGAGAGCAATACATTCTTAAGTATATTCCAGTATCTTTAAGTATATCTTAATATCCAAAAAATGAAATTTCCGATTCTTATACCTAATATATTTAACTATCCATTTACCTATGAAAGTAATCTTAAATTACGAATTGGAGATTTTGTAGAAGTTCCTTTTGGTAAATCCAAATCAATTGGCGTTGTATGGAATGAATTTGAAAAAAAAAATAGTAAAGATTTTAAAATCAAAAAAATAATTAAGAAACTAGATATTCCAAGTCTGAAAAAAGACACATTGAAATTTTTAAATTGGTTTTCTAATTACAACATTGTGCCAAAAGGAATGGCTTTAAAGTTAGTATTATTAAGTGGTAAACCAGTAGGACTCTTAGAGGAAAAATTTTATCAAAATTTTGATTTAAAAATTAAAAAAAACTCAATTAAATTAACATTAGAGCAAAAAAAAGCTTTAGATGAAATAAATCTCTCAAATAAAAAATTTAATGTTCACGTTTTGCAAGGCACGACTGGGTCAGGTAAAACAATAGTTTATTTTGAAGCTTTAAAAAAAATATTAGAAAAAAACTTTCAAGGTTTGATTTTACTTCCTGAAATAGGTTTAACAAGTCAATTTGAAAATAAATTTATTGAATTCTTTGGTTTTAAGCCAGCAATCTGGCATTCAGGAGTTACTAAAAAAAATAAAGAAATAATTTGGAGTGGAATAATTTCTAAAAAAATTAAAGTTGTAATCGGTGCAAGGTCATCTTTATTTTTACCCTTTAAAAATTTAGGACTAATTATCGTCGATGAAGAGCATGATCAATCATACAAACAAGATGAAGGGATAATTTATAATGCAAGAGATATGGCAATATCTAGAGCCTTGTTTGAAAATATTCCTGTAAATTTAATTACAGCAGTTCCATCAGTTGAAACTTATGAGAATATTAAAAAAAAAAAATATAAGATTTCTAAACTAAAAAAAAGATTTCAAAATGCGTCATTACCGAATTACGAAATTATAAATATGAACAAAGTAAAACTAAAAAAACAATCTTGGCTATCTAATGAAGTTATCCAAAAAGTTAATTACCATTTAGAGAAAAAAAATCAGGTTTTATTTTTTTTAAATAGAAGAGGATTTTCACCGAATGTTTTTTGTAAAAGGTGTTTAAATAAATTTTCTTGTCCTAATTGTTCAATAAATCTAGTTTATCATAGAAATAAGGATTACTTACTTTGTCATTATTGTGGATTTAAAACTTCTTTAAATAGAATTTGTGTAAAAGAGGGAAATTGTCAATTTATATTTAGTGGACCTGGGGTAGAAAGAATTTCGGAGGAAGTTAATAAAAATTTTCCATCAAAAAAAATTGAAATTTTTTCAAGTGATACAATGAATAAAAAAAGTTCACGAGAAAAACTTGAAAAAATAATAAATAACAAGATTGATATTTTGATTGGAACTCAACTAATTTCAAAAGGATTTCATTTTCCTAATTTAAATTGTATTGTTGTTGTTGATATTGATTTATCATCTCATGGACATGACTTAAGGATTGCAGAAAAAAATTTACAACTATATCATCAATTATCTGGAAGAGCAGGACGAACAGGTCAGCCTTCTACTGTTTATTTTCAAACTTACAACACTAACACAAAAATGATTTCTGATATTACAAACGAAGATCCTAATATATTTTTAGATAAAGAAATAGAAATTAGGAAACGAAACAATCTACCACCATTTCAAAGATTTATATCTCTAATTTTAACTGGAGAAAATGAAAATAAATTAGAGAAAGAAGCTATACGTTTTAAAGGTTTTATTGAAAATAAGATTAATGGAAAAATTTTGGGCCCAGTGAGTGCACCAATTTTTAGATTAAAGAAAAAATTTCGTATAAGATTATTGATTAGAGGACCAAAAACTCTAAAATTACAAAATGCATTAGCTATAATTATTCCAAAATTTAAATTCCTGTCTGGAATAAAACTTTCAGTTGATGTTGATCCAATAAGCTTCAATTAAAGCGTAAAAAAAACAATTTTTAGCTAATGTGTTACTTGAAGACTATAATTGCATATGTTAATTAAATCGTGATTTTAAAAATTAATCATAGACATTTAAAGGTAATAAATTGAGCAAAAATAAGGAATTTTCTGACACATCTGCTAATAGATATTCTTTAGCTTTATATGAGCTTGCAGCTGAGTCTAATGTGATTAACAAAATTGAAGAAAATTCGAACAGTTTTTTAATACTAATATCGAACAGTAAAGACTTTAAAGATTTGATTAAAAATCCTACACTAAGTCAAGAAATTTTAAAAAAAATTATGAATAAAATATCTGAAGAGTTTAATTTAGAAATTTTGTTCAAAAATTTTTTAAATTTTTTAATTCTAAAAAGAAGATTTTTTTTTATTAAGCAAATACTAATTAGTTTTAATGAAATTTGTTCTGAAAAAAAGGGAGAGTTAAAAGCAGAAATCAAATCGGCTAAAAATCTATCTCAGCAAGAAATCAATAAAATTACAGAAGAATTATCTAATACTTTTAAATCAAAAATAAAATTAAACTATAATCATGACAAAAGTTTAATTGGAGGTTTAGTTGTGCAAGTAGGAAGTACAATGATTGACACCTCTATAAAAAATAAATTACAACAAATTGAAAATAGAATGATAGAGGCATAACATGGAAATTAATCCTTCAGAGGTAACAAAAATTTTAAAAGAGCAAATTAAAAATTTTGGTGAAAAAGCTGAAATCTCCGAAGTAGGACAAGTTTTATCTGTAGGTGATGGTATAGCCCGTATTTATGGTTTAGATAATGTTCAAGCAGGAGAAATGGTTGAATTTTCCGATGGCTCTAAAGGCATGGCTTTAAATTTAGAGAGTGAAAATGTTGGAGTTGTAATTTTTGGAGATGATAGAAATATTAAAGAAGGTGATGTTGTTAAAAGAACAGGGAGTATAGTTGATACCCCAGTTGGTAAAGAATTATTAGGAAGAGTTGTTGACGGATTAGGTAATCCTATAGATGGAAAAGGTGTTTTAGATAAGGGAATTAAAAAAAGTAGGGTAGAAGTAAAAGCTCCGGGGATAATCCCAAGACAATCTGTAAGTGAGCCAATGCAGACAGGTTTAAAATCGATTGACAGTTTAGTGCCAATTGGCAGAGGACAAAGGGAATTAATCATCGGTGACAGACAGACTGGTAAAACAGCAGTTGCAATAGATGCAATCATAAATCAAAAAAAAATTAATGAGAGTGGAGATGAGAAACAAAAACTTTATTGCATATACGTAGCTGTTGGACAAAAAAGATCAACTGTTAGACAAATTCAAAAAACACTGGAAGAGGCTGGAGCGATGGAATACACAACTATAGTTGCTGCAACAGCATCTGACTCAGCTCCATTACAGTTTTTAGCGCCATATACTGGATGCGCCATGGGTGAATATTTTAGGGATAACGGAATGCATGCTTTAATTATTTATGATGATTTATCAAAACAAGCAGTGGCTTATAGACAAATGTCATTGATACTTAGAAGACCCCCAGGAAGAGAAGCATATCCAGGTGATGTTTTTTATCTTCATAGCAGATTGCTTGAGAGGGCAGCTAAATTAAGTGATGAACATGGAGGAGGTTCTTTAACAGCTCTTCCAATAATTGAAACACAAGGTGGGGACGTATCTGCTTATATTCCTACAAATGTTATTTCAATTACTGATGGACAAATTTTTTTAGAAACTGAGTTATTTAATCAGGGTATTAGACCTGCAATTAATGTTGGATTATCAGTATCTCGAGTTGGATCTGCCGCTCAAACAAAAGCTATGAAAAAAGTTTCAGGTTCTATGAAACTTGAATTAGCTCAATATAGAGAGATGGCTGCATTTGCCCAATTTGGTTCTGACTTAGACGCTTCAACACAACAGCTTTTAAATAGAGGATCAAAATTGACAGAACTTCTCAAACAAAAACAATACACCCCAATGACAGTTGCAGAGCAAGTAATTTCAGTTTTTTGTGGTGTAAAAGGATATTTAGATGATATTGATTTAAAAGATATTTCAGATTTTGAGAGCAAAATTATTGAAAGATGTAAATCTGATAAACCAGAAATAATAGACTCTATCTTAAGTTCGGGTAAACTCGAGGAAAATTCTGAAAAAATTTTAGTAGAGGTAATAACTAATTTGAAAAAAAATTTTAAATCTTGATAAATTTATGGCTAGTTTAGATGACTTAAAAAAAAGGATTACGAGTGTTAAATCTACACAGAAAATCACAAAAGCTATGAAAATGGTAGCTGCTGCTAAATTAAAAAGAGCTCAAGAAAGCGCCGAAAGAGGAAGGCCATATTCTCAAAAAATGAACAATGTTATTTTAAATTTATCTCACGGAATATCAGATAAAGAGAATGCCCCAAAATTAATGTCGGGTACCGGAAAAGATAAGACTCACCTTTGTGTTGTTTTGACATCTGATAGAGGGTTGTGTGGTGGTTTTAATGCAAACATTATAAAAAAAGCAAAAAGTTTTTTTGGAAAATTAGATCAAGAAGGCAAAGAGCTCAAAATAATTACAGTTGGATCTAAAGGCAATGACCAACTGAAACGACTTTATGGGGATAAGATAATTGAAAATATTTCTTTCAAAAGTTCAAAAAATGCTAATTATTTTGATGCTGAAAAAGTTGGTAAAATTATAATTGAAAAATTTGAAAAGAATGAATTTGACGTATGTACAATTTTTTATAATCAATTTAAAAATGTGATTACCCAAATACCTCAAGCACAACAAGTAATTCCTTTGAGTACAAGTGATAATGATGAAAGTAAATCTGATCAGACTTATGAATTTGAGCCTGATGAAGATGAAATATTAAATATTTTGTTGCCTAAAAATATCTCAACACAAATTTTTAAGGCAATGTTAGAGAATTCAGCTAGCGAACAAGGAGCAAGAATGAGTGCAATGGATAATGCCACTAGAAACGCAGGTGAAATGGTTGATAAACTTACTATTGAGTATAATAGAAGTCGTCAAGCAGCAATTACGAAAGAACTAATAGAAATTATATCAGGAGCAGAGAGTTTATAATTATGAGCAAAGGAATAATAACACAGGTAATTGGCGCAGTTGTAGATGTGAAATTTGATGGAGAGTTGCCAGAAATCTTAACAGCTTTAGAGTGTAAAAATAGTGGAAACAGACTTGTATTAGAAGTAGCTCAACACCTAGGTGAGTCAACAGCTAGAACTATTGCAATGGACGCAACAGAAGGATTAAAAAGAGGTGATGAGGTCATTAACACTAAAGCACCAATAAAAGTTCCAGTCGGACCAGAAACACTAGGAAGAATTATAAATGTAGTAGGAGAGCCAATTGATGAAAGAGGAGATGTTAAGACTAAAGAAAGTTGGCCAATTCATAGACCTGCACCTGAATTTAATGATCAATCAACTGAGACAGAGATTCTTGTTACAGGTATCAAGGTAATTGACTTACTAGCTCCTTATGCAAAAGGCGGAAAAATTGGATTATTTGGTGGCGCGGGAGTTGGTAAAACTGTTTTGATTATGGAATTAATTAATAACGTTGCAAAAGCACACGGTGGATTTTCTGTTTTTGCTGGTGTTGGAGAGAGAACTAGAGAAGGAAATGACTTATATCATGAAATGATGGAGTCAGGTGTAATTAAATCAGAGGGCCCTGGATCAAAAGCAGCATTGGTATATGGTCAAATGAATGAACCTCCTGGAGCAAGAGCGAGAGTAGCTTTAACAGGTTTAACTGTAGCAGAATATTTTAGAGACCAAGAAGGACAAGATGTTTTGTTCTTTGTTGATAATATTTTTAGATTTACTCAAGCAGGCTCAGAAGTTTCTGCGCTTCTAGGAAGAATACCTTCAGCGGTGGGTTATCAACCGACTCTAGCAACTGATATGGGAAATTTACAAGAAAGAATAACAACTACCAACAAGGGATCTATTACCTCTGTTCAAGCGATTTATGTCCCTGCGGATGATTTAACAGATCCAGCGCCGGCCACATCTTTTGCTCATTTAGATGCTACAACAGTTCTTTCAAGACAAATTGCTGAGATTGGTATTTACCCCGCTGTGGATCCTTTGGACTCTACATCTAGAATTCTTGACCCGAGGATAGTTGGAGATGAACATTATAGAGTCGCTCGTGAAGTTCAAAAAATATTACAAACTTATAAATCTCTTCAAGATATTATTGCAATTCTGGGAATGGATGAATTATCAGAAGAAGATAAATTAGTAGTTGCAAGAGCAAGAAAGATACAAAGATTTTTATCTCAACCTTTCTTTGTTGCAGAAGTCTTTACAGGTTCCCCTGGAAAGCTAGTAGATTTAGAATCTACAATTAAAGGGTTTGATGCGATTTGCAAAGGTGAGTACGATCATTTACCAGAAGCTGCATTTTATATGGTTGGAACAATTGAAGAAGCTATTGAAAAAGCTGAAAAAATTAAAAAAGACGCCGCTTAATGAGTGAAGAATTTAATCTAGAAATTATTAATCCAGACAAGTCATTTTTGAATAAAGAGGACGTAACGGAAGTTGTTGTTCCAGCATTAGAAGGTGAAATGGGAATTTTGAAAGATCATATTTCAATTATTTCATTCTTAAAACCAGGTATAATAAAAGTTTACTCAAAATCTGGTGAGAATAAGTATTATATAGAGGATGGAATCTTAGAGTTCAAAAATAATAATTTATCTGTTCTGACTAGTTCGATAATAAGTCTTAAAGATTTAGAAAAGAGCAAAATACAAGAATTATTAAAAGTAGCCGAAGAAGATACTGGAAAAGAGGGTGTAAATGATCAATCAAGGTATCTCATAGACCAAAAAATTGAAGTTTTAAAATCTATTAATTAATTATTTTTTTGATTTGAAATTTTAATTTTTTATAAACTTCAAGTTTAAAATCTACCACTACTTCGGTTATCATTTCTGACTCTATCCATTTCCAATCCAAAAATTCTGGTTTGCGTGTATTAATATTTATTTTATCATCAGTTCCTAAATACCTCATAACGAACCATTTTTGTTTTTGACCTTTGTACTTTCCTTTCCATATTATCCCAAGTAAATGTTTTGGTAATTCATAGGTGAGTGTTTCATCTATCTCTTTTATCAATTCTACTTCTTTAATACTTGTCTCTTCCTCTAATTCCCTAAATGCTGCAGATAAGTAGTCTTCTCCATCATCTATTCCGCCTTGAGGCATCTGCCAAAAATTTGCTGGATTATCAATTCTTTTTGCTACAAAAACTTTATTCTCCTTATTTAATAAAATTATACCTACCCCTTTTCTTAAAGGCAGATTCTTAAAATCTTTTTTCATTTTAACCGTTGAGAAGTTTAATAGCGTAATTTAATTGATTATCAGTTTCTGTTTTAATTTTGAAATCATCATCTTCTTCATTAATCTCTATATCTGGTGAAACACCAACTTCAGAAATTGATTTTCCTGAAGGAAGATAATATTTTGCAACAGTTAATCTAATTGCGCCATCATTTTTTAAGGGTATTATGGATTGGACTGAACCTTTCCCATAACTGTTTTCACCTAGCAATATAGCTCTTTTATGATCTTTCAATGCTCCAGCAACAATTTCGGATGCAGAGGCAGATCCATAATTAATTAAAACAATCAAAGTCTTACCATTTGTAATATCACCTTTTTTAGCAAAGTATTTTCTGTTTTCTGCTTGTTTCCTACTTTTTGTAGAGACAATTTCACCATTGTTTAAAAAGAAATCAGAAATTTTTACAGCCTGTGAGAGAAGACCTCCAGGGTTATTTCTTAAATCTAGTATATATGATTTTACATTTTTATTTTTTTCAAAACTTTGAATTTCTTGTTTGATTTGCTTACCACTATTTTCATTAAATGAGGTTAGTCTTATATATCCAATATTACTCTCTAATAGCTCAGCCTTAACCGATTTTATCTGAATGATTTCTCTAATTATATTAAATGTGAGTGCTTTTTTTTCCCCACTTCGTCTAATTGTAAGGTCAATACCAGACCCAACTGGACCTCTCATTAAATCTACCGCCTCACTTAAGGATTTCCCTTGTACCTGTATGTCATTTATTTTTACTATATAATCACCAGCTTTAATACCAGCTCTAGAAGCAGGTGTATCATCTATAGGAGATATTACTTTTACAACTCCAGACTCCATACTAACCTCAATACCAAGTCCGCCAAATTCACCACTTGTCTCAGTTTGCATGTCATTAAATGATTCAGGTGACATATATGCTGAGTAGGGATCTAAAGATTGAAGAAGACCGTTGATGGCAGAATCCATACTTTCTGCTTGATTAATTTCGTCTACATATTCTTTATTTATTTTTTCAAGAACTTCCCCAAATAAATCAATTTTTTTGTAAATACTATTTTCTAATGAAAAAACATCTCGGCATAAAATAATATTAAATAATAAAAAAAAAATAAAATTTTTATTTCTAATCATATAATTAATTTTTCTTTAGGGATTAATTCAGACCACATTTTTTCAAGCTCGTAGAACTTTCTTTTTTCTGGATGAAAAATATGAACAATCAAATCAATTCCATCTACTAATTTCCATTCACTACTTTCCTTACCTTCAATTTTTGGATTTTCTACGCCGTTATCTCTCAGTTTTTCCAAGACCTGTTCAGATAATGACTGAATATGCCTCGAGGATGTACCACTTGCAATAATCATAAAATCAGCCATTGAACTTTTGTCTTTTAAATCAATACTTACAATATTTTGTGCTTTGTTGATATCAAGAGTATTGATTATTATTTTTTTTAGATCTGAAATTTTATCCATTAATTATTTTGAGATTATCAAATTTTTCTTAATTGAGAAGAAGAAATATTAACTTTATCGAATTTTATAAAGCTTAAATGTTTTTTATTGAGTTTTTTAAATGTTATTGAATTCAATGATTTTTTTTTATATCCCTGCCTATCAAAGACTATAATTTTGCATTTTTTTGGGATTTCATTGGATCTATACCATTTATGAAAATTAATTAGGTTATCTGCACCAATTAATAAATAAATTTCATTTTTTTTGCCTTTATATAGGTAGTTAATTAAATTGTAGGTTCTATTTGATCTAATTATTTTTTCGTAAAATTTAACTTTTATAAAATTATTTCTGCCAATGATTTTTTTGCAGTATTTTATTCTATCTAAAAGATTATTTTTGCTTTTTTTTTTAAAAGGGTTTTTTTTTGTAATAGCCCATGTTATATTTTTTAACTTAAATCTTTTCATAGCATCTTTTGAAATCGCTATATGACCTTTGTGTGCTGGGTCGAAAGTTCCACCAAGAACTCCAATTTTATTCTTTTTTAAATTCAAATTATTTCCTTACTCTCCCTTTACTAGTTATTTGATACTTATAAGAAACTAATTGATTTAACCCTACTGGTCCACGTGGTGGTAAGACGCTAGTTGAAATCCCAACCTCTCCTCCAAAACCAAATTCACCTCCATCTGCAAATTGTGTTGAAGTGTTATGCATAGCGATTGAACTTTTTACCTCATATAAAAATTTTTTTGCAGATATCTTATTTTGAGTAATTATACAATCAGTATGCATTGTTCCATATTTATTAACATGATTAATTGCTTCATCTAAATTTTTCACGGTTTTTACTGACACAACTGATGATAAATATTCTTTAGGCCAATCTCTTTTAGAGGCTTTCTTAACATTGCCATTATATGATTTAATAATATTATTATCTCCAATAATCTTACAGCCATTATTTTCTAGATTTTTTAAAATTGGATTAACAAATTTTTTGACTATCTTTTCATGTAACAAAATCGTTTCTGTTGCGCCACATATAGCTGTATTTCTCATTTTAGCATTATAAATAACCTTTTCTGCAATCTTAAGATTTGCATGTTTATCTACATATGTATGACATACACCTTCTAAATGTCCAATAGTTGGAATCGAGGAAAGTTTATTTACTTTCTTCACTAAATTTTTCCCCCCTCTTGGAATAATTATATCAATAAAATTGCTCATTTTAGTTAAAAGAAAATCAACTACTTTTCTTTTTTTAATATCTATAAATTGCACATAATTTTCATCAATTTTGTTTTTTTTAAGAGATTCCCTAAATAATTTTGAAAGTATACGATTTGAATAAAAAGCCTCAGTTCCTCCTTTCAAAATTACTGAATTACCTGATTTAAAACACAGAGAGGCTACATCTGATGTAACATTAGGTCTACTTTCATAAATTACACCAATTACTCCAATTGGGATTGATACTTTTGAGATTTTTAAACCATTTGGCTGTTTCCATTTCTCTAGAACTATATTTGTTGGATCTTTTAATTTTATGATATCTTTAATTGTACTAACAATTTCTAAAATTTTTTTTTCATCTAAAATTAATCTTTTAATTAAATTATCTTTTAATTTTTTCATTTTAGCATTTTTAATATCTTTAAGATTTTCATTTAAAATTAATTTTTTACTTTTGATTATTAAGGAAAGATAATCTTTTAAAACTTTATCTTTTTTTTTAGTATTCAATTTAATTGAAAATGCTTTTTTTGATTTCTTCCCAATCTTTTTTAATAAATTATTCATTAAATTTCTACCATATCATCTTTATGAACTACCTCTGATTTTGAAATATAGCCAAGAATCTTTTGAATTTCATTAGAATGACATCCCATTATTTTGTTGATTTCTTCAGATGAGAAAGAGCTTAGGCCCCTAGCAAATTCTTTTTTTTTAAAATCTAAAATTTTTATATGGGCACCTTTACTAAATTTTCCGTAAACTTTTTTTATACCCGCAGCTAATAAACTTTTTCCACTTAGCAGTGCTCTTTTTGCTCCTTCATCTATTATTAATTCTCCTTTAGGTGAAATAGAGCTAATGATCCATTTCTTTCTTGCGTGTAATTTAGATATTTTAGATTTAAAAAAAGTGCAGTTATTATTTTTTTCTATTTGATTAATAGGGTTATGGTACAGCCCGTTAGCAATAATCATATCACATCCTGCTAGGCTGCATATTTTAGCTGCTTCTATTTTTGTATTCATTCCACCACTCCCGAGCTTTGTCATACCTTTAATATTAATATTTTGAATATCTTTGTTTAAATTATTAACTCTTTTAATAAGTTTAGCATCTTCGAAAATTTTAGGATTTTTCGTAAAAAGCCCGTCCACATCAGATAACAATATTAGTGTATCAGCATTAGTTATTTGTGCTACTCTTGAAGCCAATCTATCGTTATCACCATATTTTATTTCTGAAGTAGCTATGGTATCATTTTCATTTACAACAGGAATATAATTTAGCCTAAATAAATTTTCGAAAGTTCTTTTTGCGTTTATTGATCTTCTTCTCTCCTCAGTGTCCTCTAAAGTAAGTAAGACTTGTGAAATATTTAATTTAAATTTTGAAAATGTTTGTGAAAAAAGATTCATTAATTCTATTTGACCAACTGATGCAATAGCTTGGCTTTCATCTAACCTAAGATTTGTTTTGTTATAGTTCATTTTTTTACAACCAAGTGCTATAGCACCAGAACTAACAATAATGATTTTCTTTTTCTTTGAATTGAGTTTTTTCAAGTCTTTTGCAAAACTTGATAACCATTTTTTTCTGATTTTTTTATTTTCATCTACTAACAAAGATGAACCAATTTTTATTACAATAATTTTAGAATTTTTAAGATGCATACGATATCAATTTAGCTTTTACTTTAGAAATAGATTTTTTTTCAAGTGTCGTCAGAGTTATTACTTCAGATTTTGTGTATTTTGAGAAATCTTTGATTATTTTTTTAATATCATTATTTTCAACTAGATCAGTCTTATTTAAAATTACCAATTCCTTTTTTTTTTCTATTTTAGAGCTATAACTTTTTAATTCATTTTTTATTTGTTGGTAACTTTTTTTTAAATCTTTATTAGTAATATCTATCATGTGTAATAGTGACTTACATCTTTCAATGTGTTTTAAGAATTGTATTCCGAGACCAGTTCCTTTATGAGCCCCCTCTACTAATCCAGGAATATCGGCAATAGTAACCTCTTTATCATCATAATTCGCTACTCCAAGATTAGGGTTCAAAGTTGTAAATTGATAATTTGCAATTTTAGGATTTGCATTTGTTATTGCTGCTAATAAACTTGACTTACCAGCATTTGGTAATCCAATTATTCCAATATCAGCTATTGTTTTTAATTGAAGCCATATTATAAATTCTTCTCCTAATGCTCCTTTTGTAAATTTTCTTGGTGCCCGATTTGTAGAGCTTTTGAATCTTGTATTACCAAGGCCACCTTTACCACCGCTCGCAACAACAAACTCATCTCCAATTTTTATAAAGTCATAAATTAATGTTTTGTTGTCCTCTTCAAATACTTGTGTGCCTAAAGGAACTTTTAATGTCAAATCATCTCCGTTTTTACCAGTGCGATTTTTTCCAGAACCGTTATCACCTCTTTGTGCTTTGTGATGTTGTTGATATCTATAATCGATTAAAGTATTAAGATTTTGTACAGACTTTAATATGACAGATCCTCCTGTGCCACCATCTCCACCATCTGGTCCTCCATACTCGATAAATTTCTCTCTTCTGAAACTCGGAGATCCGTCTCCACCATTTCCTGCTTTAACATAAATTTTTACTTGATCTAAGAATTTCATAATACAACGCTAATTATTAGTTGTACTGTTAATTGGGCTTTACTGAAACAAAAGTTCTATCTGATTTGGTCTTTTTAAAAACTACTTTACCTTTTACCACTGAAAAAATTGAGTGATCTTTACCCATCCCAACATTTTCTCCGGGAAATATTTTAGTACCTCTTTGTCTTACAATTATATTTCCAGGAATGACAGTTTCACCACCATACTTTTTAACACCCAATCTTCGGCCTGCACTATCTCGTCCATTTCTAGAAGATCCACCTGCTTTTTTTGTTGCCATAAATTTTCCTACTTACTAACTTGTTTCTTAGGTACCTCTTTTTTTGAAGGCTTAGAAATTTTTTCAGCCTCAGATAGTACTTTCCCGTCTTTAGAAAAAATTTTATTTATCTTTATTAATGAATATTCTTGCCTGTGTCCATTTTTTCTTCTTGAATTTTGTCTTCTTCTTTTTTTAAAGATTAAAACTGTTCTGTTTTTACTATTTTTTATTAAATTTGCCTCTACCTTTGAACCTTGAACAAGCGGGGTCCCAATTTCTATGATTTTATCATCTCCATAAGCTAAAATATCTTTAAATTCTATTTTTGAGTCAGGCTTAAAATCTGGTAATTTTTCAACCTTTAAAATTTCTCCAGATTTTACCTTATACTGTTTTCCACCTGTTTGTATTACTGCGTATGACATAATGTAGTGTAATTTTAATTATGGCAATATAGTCTTAGCTAAATTTTAGTCAAGCTCTATAAATTAAGAATTATCCTTTAAATTTCTCAGTTTTGTAAATGTTTCTATGTTTTTAGCTTTGAGAAATATATTACATTCTATCTCTTCATTTAAAATTGTTGGGATCGTTGGTAAACCATTATCCAGTTTTTTTTTAATTTTTGTTATCTTATCTTTAAGTTTAATATTTTTTGGGTCGTTTTGAATACAAAAATTCGAATTTTGTAAAGTATATTCGTGTCCACAATATATTTCAGTTTCTTTGGGAAGTTTTTTAATTTTATTCAAAGAGTTAAACATTTGTTCAAAAGTTCCTTCAAAAATTCTTCCACACCCCAAAGAAAAGAGTGTATCTCCTGTAAAAATTTTTTTTTCATTAAAAAAATGAAATGCGATATGACCGCTTGTGTGCCCAGGGGTATGGTAAATTTTTGCTTCAAAATCATCTACTTTCCAAACTTGATTGTCTTTGACTAGAATATCAACTCCTGGAATACGGTCTTTGTCATCCTCAAAAGCAACTATTTTAGATCCATATTTATTTTTTAATTCTAAGTTTCCTCCAATATGATCGTAATGATGATGGGTATTAAGAATATACCTCAATTTAATACCTTTATTCTCAATAAAATTAATTATAGGGTAAGATTCTCCTGGATCAACTACACAAGCATATTTATTTTTATTATCAATTATCAAATAACTGTAGTTGTCCTGAAGACACTTAATAATTTCAATTTTCATTATGTTTTTCAATTAAAAATATTCCAAGTTCAGAAAATAAGTTTTTAATAAATAAATTAGAGTTATTAATTTTTGACACATTTTTATTTGCAAGTGCTAAAGAATTAAAGATTTTAAAATTCATTATTTCAGAAAATTTAAAAAAATCCTTAATGGTACACATATGAATATTTGGTGTATTATACCAATCATTAGGTAATGTTTTTGTTACCGGCATAGTACCTTTAAATAATAAATTTAACCTTACCTTCCAGTGTCCAAAATTTGGGATAGTGACGATAGCTTTTTTTCCTACTCTTAAAAGCTCTTTAATGACTATTTCCGGACTCACAAAAGCTTGTAAAGTTTGACCTAAGATAACATAATCAAAAGACTCATTTGGAAATTGTTTTAGATCTAGTTCTGCATTACCTTCAATAACTGTTAATCCTTTAGATATACAAATTTGAACTTTTTTTTTGGATATCTCAATACCTCTTATATCCACTTTTTTGTTTTGTTTAAGAAATTCCATTAAATTTCCATCATCACATCCAACATCTAACACTCTAGAATTTTCAGTTATTATATTTGAGATTATTTGGTATTCTGGTTTCATAATTATTTTTCAAGGTATGACTTATCTAAAAAATTTTTAAGAGTTTTTAAAAAGTCAGGGACATTTAGCAAAAAGGAGTCATGGCCTTTATCTGACTCGATTTCTACAAATCCAACGTCTGCTCCAATAGCATTTAAGGCTATAACAATATCTTTATTTTCTTGGGTAGGGTAAAGCCAATCAGAAGTAAAAGATATTACAAAAAATTTTGTTTTTGAATTTTTGAATGCATTGGATAAATTACCATTAAATTGTTTTACTAAATCAAAGTAATCCATTGCTCTTGTTATATAAAGATAACTATTAGCATCAAATCTATCTACAAAAACTGAGCCTTGATATCTTAAATAACTTTCTATTTGAAAATCAGCATCAAAACCAAATTTAATATTATCCCTTTCTTGTAATTTTCTGCCAAATTTTTCTTGAAGTCCCTTTTTGGATAAATATGTGATGTGAGCTGCCATTCTAGCAACTGCTAAACCTTTCTCAGGAACACTATTGTTCGAAAAATATTTACCATCAGACCAGTTATGATCAGCTGTAATTGCTTGTCTTCCTAGTTCATTGAATGCAATATTCTGAGCTGAGTGACTTGAGGTGCATGCAATAGGAACTGCTGTTTTTGCTTTTTCAGGAAAATTACTAACAAATTGTAATACTTGCATGCCCCCCATTGAACCACCAACAACAGAAAAAAGTTTTTTTATACCAAAATAATCTAATAAGTTTACCTGGGCGTTCACAATGTCATTGATAGTAATTACAGGAAAATCTGTTCCATAAATTTTTTTTGTCTCTGGATTAGTATGACCAGGACCAAATGATCCCATACAACCACCAATAACATTTGCACATATTATAAAATATTTATTTGTATCTATAGATTTGTTTGGACCCACAGCATAAGACCACCAACCATCTTTTTTTGTAATTGGATTTAATCCTGTCACGAATTGATCACCAGTCAATGCGTGGCATACTAAGATTGCATTGTCTTTTTTTTCATTTAATGATCCGTAGGTTTCATAAGCTAACGGAAAATTTTTGATAATCTGACCACAATCTAATTTTAGTGGTTTTTTAATTATAATTGTTTTTATGTTGTCTTTAATATTCATAGTTTAAGCTAATTTACGAATTGAGAGAAAAAAAACTTTTTTAGCGGTTTTTTTAGAGCGCTCGCAATTCAGATAAATCAGCGCATAAATTTTGTACAAGATGTCATTTAGTATGTCAATTTTAAAAAATTTTTAACTAATACTATATGAAAATTTCTTATTTTATTTATAAAGAGCTTTAAATTAAAAAAATGACAACTGTAAGATTTAAAAAATTAGAAATAGAGGCATATGAGCCAGGAAAATCTATTGTTAAAAAAATCAAAAGAATTATCAAGCTTTCAGCAAATGAGTCTGCTCTAGGAATAAGTCCTAAAGCTAAAAAAATACTATCGAATAAAAAATTGAATTTTACAAGATATCCAGACGGTAAATCAAAAAAATTAAGAGATCAAATATCAAAAAAATTTAGATGCAATAAAGATAAAATTATATGTGGAGCTGGTTCTGATGAAGTAATACAAATGATATGTCAATTATTTCTTAATCCAAAAGATGAAGTAATTGTCCCCCAATTTAGTTTTTTAATGTACAGAATTTATGCAAAAATAGTTGGAGCAAAAGTAATTTTCTCTAAAGAAAAAAATTACAAAGTTTCGATTCCTGAAATATTAAAAAAAGTAAACAAAAAAACAAAAATTGTTTTCTTAGCTAATCCAAATAATCCCACAGGAACATATCTTAGTAAATTTGAGCTCGTAGAATTAAGAAAAAAATTGAGAGATAATATCCTTTTAGTTATTGATGATGCTTACGCAGAATACATGAAAAACCCAGATTATAAATCTGGTTTAGATTTATTTAAGAATAAGAAAAATGTTTTTATTTTAAGAACATTTTCAAAAATATATGGTCTTGCATCTCTAAGAATCGGTTGGGGGTACGGAGACAAAAAAATAATTAGTGCTTTAAATCAGATAAAACCACCATTTAACATTAATGAAGTTGCCCAATTAGCAGCGCAAGAGTCTCTTAAAGATGCAAAGTTTATATCTCGTTCAGTTAGACATAATTTAACGTATGCTAAAAAAATTAAAAAGTTTTTAGAAAAATATGATATTAGTTCAAATAAAATCTCAGCAAATTTTTTACTTTTAGATTTTTCTAAATGCAAATTAAAAGCTAAGCTATTCGATCAAAAACTAAAAAGACAAGGAATTATTTTAAGATCAACAGAGCACGGTTACAAGATAAAAAATATGTTGAGATTAACAGTAGGATCAAGAGCTGATTGTCAAAAGTTTATTCATGCAGTAAAAGGAATCTTTAATTAATGAAAAATATATTAATTATAGGCTGTGGTTTATTAGGATCATCTTTATTGCGAAGAATTCATAAAAAAAGATTGGCACATAAAATTTTTGTTTATGAGAAATCAAAAAAAAATATATCAAAAATAAAAAAACTAAAATTACCCGGAATACTTGTTAAAAAACCCGAGGATGTCGTATCGAAATCAAATTTAATTATTTTTTGTACACCTATGAGTGAATATAAAAAGATTATTCTTAAAATGAATAATAATTTTCATTCAAAACACATAATAACGGATATAGGCTCATCTAAAATTAAGTCTCTTAAAATAATAAATAAAAATTTAAAAAAAGGAATTTATTGGTCATCAAGCCATCCAATAGCTGGATCTGAAGTAAGTGGGCCTGAAAACGGGAAACAAAATCTTTTCGAGAATAAATGGTGTGTTTTAATTAACGGAAAAAGATCAAATAAAACACATTTAAATTTTTTAAAATCTTTTTGGAGAAAAATGGGCTCAAAAACTACAGAGATGAGCCCAAATAAACATGATAAAATTTTTTCAATTACCAGTCATTTACCACACTTGATTGCTTACAATTTAGTTAAATCAGCACAGGACTTCGAAAAAAAACAGAAATATGATCTTTTAAAATATAGTGCAGGAGGTTTAAGAGATTTCTCACGGATTGCAGCTTCAAATGAGATAATGTGGAGAGATATTTTTTTTGATAATAAAACTAATGTATCCAAAGCAATTAATTTATTCATAAAAAATCTAAAATCTTTTAAAAATGATATTTCATCAGAAAACAATAAATCTATTTTAAGAAAACTAACTCATACTAAAAAAGTAAGATCTAGGATTATTAAGCTTAAGCAAGATATAAATAAGCCAGATTTTGGAAGAGATTAGTAATTATTAATATTACTGATTTTCTTGATAATTAATTTTGCGGTTTTTTTAATATGATGAATTGTTTGATTAGTAGGCATAATTACAACTCTTTTTTTAGGTCCATATGCATGTATGAAATTAAACCTGTTCAGGCATATTCCAACATGTCCTTTCCAAAATATTATGTCCCCTTTTGAAAAAATTTTCTTTTTTCTCCCTTTGCAAAATTTAATTTGATCTCTTGTATCACGAGGAAAAAAAATTCTATTATATAAAAAATAAATTTGAACAAGTGAGGAACAATCAATACCGTCTGAAGTTTTTCCGCCCCAAAGATATTTTGATTTCAAAAATAATCTAAAAATTTTATTATAATTTTTTTCAAAATAATTTATTTTTTTTATGTCTTTTTTTTTTATCCACTTATTTTTTTCAAACTCTATAAATTTTTTTTTTTCATTTTTTTTTGTGATTGTGCTCGCAAAATATAAAAATTTTTTTGTACCAATTGGTTTATTTTTTTTGAAAACAAAAATTTTGGCTTTGATTGAACAAATTTTGAATATGGGATTTAGCTCCTTTAAAAATTTTTTGTTTCGTATATAACCAGTATAATTATCATAACCAGTTTTAATTTTTAACCATTTGCCCTTTTTTTGAATTATTTTAAATTTTTCACCGTATATCATTTGTGATGAAAGTTTTGAATATAACTTTGGTTTTTCGTAGATATTTATTAAAGAAAAATTATTTATCATTTAATTTTTAATTGGTGCAACTTTTCCAATCCAGAAGATTAAGAGAAGCACTGGCAATCCTAATAATGCTGTTAATGAGAAAAAATAAGCATAACCCATTACATCAACCCAGCTTCCTGCGTATCCAGCAATAAGTTTTGGTAAAAAAAGCATAATTGAGCTGAATAGCGCATATTGAGTTGCTGTAAATTTTATTGAAGTAAGACCAGATAAATAAATAACAAATGCAGCACCAGCGAAGCCACTTGAAATATTATCTGCGGTAATTACTGCTACTAAAAAATTTATACTTATTGGCGAAACTGCCAACCATGCAAACAGTAAATTACTAAGAGCCGCTACAAGAGCTCCAAAAAATAATCCCCTCATCGTACCAAATTTAAATGAGAAGTAACCTCCAATGAAACCGCCAATTATAGTTGCAAATACACCAAAAAATTTTGAAAATGTCGCGATTTCTGAAATTTTATAACCTTTCTCTAGATAGAATATATTTGCCATAACCCCCATAACAACATCAGCAATACGGTATAAAGAAATTAAAAGTAAAATTAAGAAAGCAAATTTACCATATCTTTTTACAAAATTTATGATTGGCCCTAGATAACTTTTAGAGATTTTTTCCTCTGAGGTAAATTTAATTAAAATTAAAAATTTAATAATCAAAAATGCAAAAATAAAACATATAATTAGCCTAATTATTGAAAATAAAAATGTTAAGAAAATATCTTTTTTATCAAAAGGATTATCAATAATAGAATACAAGAAAATAAAACCAACAACTGAAAAAAATATAGCAAATAAAAATTGCAAATGATTTTTTGTTTTAAGATTTCTTTTAATCTTTGGTTCATTGGAGGATATAGTTGCAAAAATTCCAATAAACATAAAGCTTGACATCGCTAGATATACCTTTTTCCACACTTCTTGATTATAGATTTCAGTTCCAAACAAAGCCGCTAACCATAAGCTTCCTGCACCAGCCACAAGCATAGCTATTCTGTATCCAGCGATATACATTGATGACATTGGACCTTGTAGAGATTGAGGCGCAGACTCTATTCTAAATGCATCCACTAATATATCTTGTGTAGCACTGAAAAAGGCTAAAAGTGATATAAATAATGCAGTAAAAAACAAATTATTTTGTGGATCAGTAAATGCAGTCAAAACAAGAGCTATTATGATTAATATTTGTGAAGTCAATAACCAACTTTTTCTGTGGCCTAATTTTTTTAAAAATGGCAAATTATAATTATCTACTAGTGGAGACCATAAATATTTGAAAGCATAGGCAAAACCTGCCCAACTAAATAAAGTTACAGTACTTCTATTTATACCTGCTTGTATCAACCAAACAGATAAAGTTGAAAAAACTAACAAAATTGGAAGACCAGATGAAAAACCTAAACAAATCATTTTAAGTGGTTTTTCTTTAAAAAAAATATCTATATCTTTCATAATACTAATTTCGCCAAAAAGAGGGTAAAAATAAAACTAATATAGCAAACAACTCCAATCTTCCAAGTATCATACCTAATGTTAATATCCATTTTGAAACATCAGGTAGTGAAGAAAAATTTCCATTTGGTCCTATAACAGACCCAAGACCAGGACCAACATTCGAAATAGAAGTGGCTGCACCTGATATTGAGGTTATGAAATCTAATCCAGTTAAAGATAGTAAAGCAGTTATAAAAAAAAATATAACAAAATACATGTATATAAATGAGATGATTGATGAAATAAATTTATCGTCAATAGGATTTTTGTTATACTTCAATATGAAAATCCCCTTAGGATAAATGATTTTTTTTAGTTGATTTGCAACAAAAGAGTAAAGAATTTGAAATCTAAATATTTTTATTCCACATGTTGTAGACCCTGCACACCCACCTATGAACATTAACAATAAAAATAAAGTTATAGAAAATCCGCCCCAATTATCAAATTGATCATTTACATAACCTGTCCCAGTTAAAATAGATATTACATTAAAAAGAATTGATCTTAAATTAAGCTGAGTGGAGTTACCAATAGTCATATAAATTGATAAAATTATAACACTGACAACAATAATTTTTAAAAAAGTCTTTATTTGAACGTCTGAAATAAAAATTTTTTTATCACCATTTAAAAATTTGATGTATACAATGAAAGGTAAACTACCTAGAATTATAAAAATCATTGCTGAAATTTCTATAGATATACTATTAAAGAAACCAATAGACTCATTATAATTAGAGAACCCCCCTGTTGCTATAGTAGTCATAGAGTGTGTAAGGCTATCAAAAGTATTCATACCCAAGAATTTGTATGAAAATGCACAAAGAGCTGTTAATCCTGAATAAATATAAATTAATCTCAGTGCAATTTCTTTTGATTTAGGAAGAATTTTTTCAGATGAGTCGTTATTAGAAATTTTGAATAATTGCATTCCTCCAACATTCATTATTGGCATTAAAGTAATTGCCATCACAATTATCCCTATTCCCCCAAGCCATTGAAGTATAGCTCTCCAAAAAAGAATCCCTTTTGGCATATTTTCTAAATCAGAGATGATTGTGGATCCTGTTGTTGTTATTCCTGACATACTTTCAAAGAAAGCATTTGTCATAGAAAAATTAACATTAGAAAAAATAAAAGGAAGAGATCCAAAAATAGCTATACTTAACCACGACAAAGAAGTTAATAAAAAAGCTTGTTGCAGATTTAGTTTTTTTTCATGATCTAAGTTTGATAAAAAAAATAATGTTCCGAAAATAATTGTAACAATTGATGCACCAAAAAAAGACGAATCAAGTTCCTTATAAAGAAATTGAATAATTATTGGAATCAACATAAAAACCCCAAGAATCATCTGAAGAATTCCAAGAGTGAAAAAAACAGTTTTATAATTAGACATTTTGAAAGAACATTATTTTATGGTAAATAAATTTCAACTCTATAAGAATTATTTAAATCGTTAATATGAGATTTTTTTGAATTATTCATGATAAAAAAAGAAAATTTAGATAAAACAAGTGCATGGCCTTTTGTTGAGGCAAAAAAAATGCTTCGTGAAAGAAAATCTTTTATTGAAAAAAAAGGGAAAATTATTCTTCAAACTGGTTATGGACCTAGTGGCTTACCTCATATTGGTACATTTGGAGAAGTTGCAAGAACTTCAATGTTAGTTAATGCTTTGAGACAATTAACAAATCTTCCGACAGAAATTATTACATTTTCAGATGATATGGATGGTTTAAGAAAAGTTCCAGATAATGTTCCTCAAAAAGACTTACTAGAAAAAAATTTACATAAACCCCTTACAAAAGTTCCTGACCCTTTTGGTAAGTTTAATAGCTTCGGTGAACATAATAATGAAATGCTTAAAAATTTTTTAGATAGTTTTAAATTCAATTACAGCTTTAAAAGTTCTACATTACTTTATAAATCTGGTTTTTTTAATTCTGCTTTAAAAGTTATTTTGGAAAACTATGATGGAATCATGAAAATTATTTTACCAACACTGGGAAAAGAAAGACAAAAAACTTATTGTCCATTCTTACCTATATGTCCTGATACAGGACATGTTTTAGAAATTCCTTTAAAGAAAATAGATAAAGTAAATTCTAAAATTGTTTTCGATAATAATGGAAAAGAATTAGAAGTAAGTATTTTAGATGGAAATTGTAAATTACAATGGAAAGTAGACTGGGCAATGAGATGGTATGCTTTAGATGTTGACTTTGAGATGTATGGAAAAGACTTGATTGAAAGTGCAATATTGTCTTCAAAAATTATTAAGCTAATTGGAAAGATGAATCCATCCGGATTTGCTTATGAACTTTTTTTAGATGAAAAGGGAGAAAAAATTTCGAAATCTAAAGGAAATGGAATTACAATTGATCAATGGTTACAATACGCGTCGCCAGAGAGTTTATCACTATACATGTACCAAAATCCTAGAAGAGCAAAAAAATTATATAAAGATATAGTTCCCAAAACGGTTGATGAATACTTAGATTGTTTGGAAAAAGCTAAATCTCAAAATGAATTACAGATTCTAACGAACCCAGTTTGGCATGTCCATAGTAGTGTAGTACCAAATGAGAAAATGATTATGTCATTTTCAATGCTTCTCAACCTTGTCGAAACTAGTAACGCAAACAGTAAAGAGCTTTTATGGAAATTTGTAAAAAAATATAAATCCGATATTCAAGAAGAAGATTATCCTATCTTTGATAAATTAGTGGAGTATGCAATTAGATATTTTAACGATGTTATCAAGATGAAAAAAAAGTATAAAAAACCAAATAAAGAGGAGAAATTAGCATTAGAAGCTTTAGTTATTACATTAGAAAAATGCGATGATTCAATGAAACCGGAGGATATTCAAACTATGATATATTCAACTGGAAAAGAAAATGGTTATTCCGAAAATCTTAGAGATTGGTTTAAATTGATTTATGAAGTTGTATTTGGTGATGAAAATGGTCCACGAATGGGTTTTTTTATTAGTTTTTTTGGTGTTAAAGAAACAAAAGATCTTATATTAAATAAGATTAGATAATGTTTTCAAATTTAAGATCTCTTATTTTTAAACTTGATCCAGAGACAGCTCATAGTTTGGCAATTAAGTCTTTAAAATTTAATTTTGTGCCAAATTTTTTGGACACAAACAAAAATAGCAATTTATTTAAGACTAAGTTGTTTGATAGAGAAATAGAAAATCCAATTGGAATGGCAGCAGGATTTGACAAAAATGCTGAAGTTTATAATTCTTTATTTAAATTGGGATTTGGTTTTGTTGAGGTAGGCACAGTTACACCTCTTAAACAATATGGTAACCCCAAACCAAGAGTTTTTAGATTAGTTGAAGATGAGGCATTAATTAATAGATTGGGTTTTAACAATTTAGGCGCAAAAAATATAGCTGAAAGAATCTCAGCTAATAAACAAATAGGTTTACTTGGAATTAACATAGGTCCTAATAAAGATACAAAAGATAGGTCAAAGGATTATGTTGAATGTTTAAAAACTTTTCACGAATTTGCTGATTATATTACGATTAATATTTCATCTCCCAATACTGATCAACTAAGAAATTTTCATGATCATGATAAATTGAATAATTTATTAAATATAATCAACAGTGAAAAAAAAAAACTAAATTCTAATATTCCTATTGTAGTAAAAGTTTCACCAGACATAAAAGATCAGGAAATATCCAGAATTTCAGATGTTCTTTTGAGCAATGGTATAGCAGCAGTCATTTTATCGAACAGCTCAGATTCTACTCGAGACAAGCTAAATGATATTCAAAAGCATCAAAAAGGAGGTTTATCAGGCAAACCAATAGAGGAAAAATCTACAAAATTAATTAGAAAATTTTATAAAATTTTTGGTAATAAAATCAAAATTATTGGGGTTGGTGGAGTAGACTCTGGGATAAGTGCATACAATAAGTTTTTAGCTGGGGCGAGTTATATTCAGCTTTACACAGGTATGGTATACAGAGGACCAAATATCGTAAACCTGATTAAAAAAGAACTTAAGGAGTTATTGTTGAGAGATGGTGTTAAACATTACAGTGAAATTATAGGAAAAAAAACAATTTCTTAAACTATATTAACTTGACGCGATCATCATCACACTTTATACAGTCGAAAATATTATGTCAAAAAAATGTGAACTCACAGGCAAAATTCCTCTCAAAGGTCATAATGTAAGTCATGCTAACAATAAGACAAAAAGAAGATTTTTACCTAATCTAAAAAGAGTAAAATTTACTAGTGAACTTTTAAAAAGAAGCATGAAACTCACAGTAAGTAATGCTGGCGTAAGATCTGTAGATAAAAAAGGAAGTTTTGATGAGTTTTTAAAAACTGTAAAAAATAAAAATTTATCTCCAAGATTAAAGAAGATGAAAAAAAGTTTACTAATCAAGTCTCCGTTTCAAAAAAAACAAGTTCAAACTAAGACAGCCTAATGAATAAAATTTTTTTAATACTCTCATTTTTGATGGGAGCAGTTGTTTTAGCATCTAATTATTTAGTTCAGTTTCCTATTAACTATTATGGTTTAGAGGAAATATTGACCTACGGAGCATTTAGCTATCCAATTGCTTTCTTGATTACAGATTTAGCTAACAGATCTTTTGGTAAGATAGTTGCTAGAAAAATTGTTTATATTGGTTTTGCTATAGGTATTAGCTTTACACTTCTATTTTCAACAAACTTCGGGGATTTGATATCTGTAAGAATTGCAATAGGTTCGGGTACTGCCTTTTTAATTGCTCAGCTGTTAGATGTTCAAATTTTTGATAAATTAAGAAAGAAAGAATGGTTTGTTGCACCTTTAACTTCATCTTTGATAGGTTCGACAATTGACACATTTATATTTTTTTCGATATCTTTTTATGGAACAGGCATTCCTTGGATTACATTGTCTTTAGGAGATTTAAGCGTTAAAATTTTTGTCACCTTAGTGATGCTTGTCCCATTTAGACTACTACTTAAAACTCTCAAGCCAATTTAGTTTTAACACAAATATTTATAAGATAATATTTTATAAGCTAATTTTGCTACAAGAAAATTGTAAGAATTAAATCCTTTAATCGGCGCAAGCTCATTTATATCTGCACCAACGATGTTAGAGTTTTTAGCTGCAATTTTGATTATATCTAAAACCTCGTCCCACAGCAAACCACCAGGTTCAGGCGTTCCAGTTGCTGGCATAATACTCGAATCTAAACCATCTACATCAAAAGTTAGATAAACAATTTTATTTTTAATAAGTTTTTTAAATTTTTTTAAATTCCATTTTATTTTATCTTTTGCCCAAAAAATACTAATTCTAGATCTATTTTTTTTTAAGAAAGGTATCTCTTCTTTAGAAATATTTCTAATTCCAAATGAGATTACTGAGACATTCTTATAATCTAAACATCTTCTTATAGCAGAAGCATGCGAAAATTTTTCACCATTGTAACTTTCTCTTAAATCTGCATGAGCATCAAAATGTAAAAGGCAGATTTTTTTATGTTTTTTGACAAATGGAACTATACATCCTGGTGTAATTGAATGCTCACCACCAAGAGTCATTGGAAAAAGTTTATTATTAAGAATTTCTTTATTTACGTCAGCTATTTTGTTTAAAGCTTTTTTAATATTTTTATCAATCTTAAAAGGTTTTAAGGTTTTTATTCCAATTTTTCTATAAGGTTCACAATTTAATTCTTCATCATATAATTCAACTTGATGTGAAGCTTTGATTATCTCTCTCGGTCCATTTTTAGTCCCACCACCATAACTAACGGTTTTTTCTAAACCAAAAGGAACAATTACAACTTTCTCTTTAAAATTGAATTTATTGTCTATACCAAGAAACCCTTTTTTATTTGAAAGATATTGCAATGTTCTATCCAAAAATTTTTGTAAAGTTTTTTCTATCCCTACTTTTCCATTCACCTTTATGATATGCATCACTTGCAATTAAAGGTAATACACTTGTTGCCTCTGCAAAAACCATTTGTTCCTTGGTAACATCAACTTTCCCCCATGAACTTGCCTCTTTTAAAGTAGAGCTGCTACAAGCACCATCTCTTGAGTCTGCCACAGTAATTTGTACAGCATATTTGTGCATTTCAACATCTTTACCTAAAAGTTCAGCACAAATGACTGTGTCCTGAATAAAATTTTTTGGCACTCCACCACCTATCATAAATAATCCAGAACCTTTTGATTTAATTTTTATTTCAGTTAATTCTCTAAATTCTCTTACAGAATCTATTGTGATATGAGAATTTGGGTTTTTTTCTTGATGAATTACCAAGCCAAAACCAGCACTAGAGTCTGTAAAAGCAGGGCAGAATATTGGTACATTATGATCGTATGCAGTCTCAATTAAAGAGTCTTTCTTTACTGAGTTTTTTTTTAGATATTTTCCTATTTCGTAAATAAATTCCCTAGACGTGTAACTTCTAGGTTCTAAGTTATCAGCTATTTCACAAATTTTTTTGTCACAAATTTGTAATTCGTCTTCGTCAATGTAAGTATCGTATATTCTATCAATATAATTTTTTCTAAGTTCTGTATCATCTTCAAACTGAGAGCCCTGATAATGTTTAAATCCTAATGCCTCAAAAAAATCCATATCAATTATGGAAGCACCAGTAGCAACGATTGCATCAACCATATTGTATTTAACTAAATCTTTATAAATATTCATACATCCAGCTGCTGAAGTTGAACCGGCTAAGGTTAAAAAAATCGTACAATCTTTATCTTTTAACATTTCATTATAGATGTTCGCTGCATTAGCAGTTTCTCTGGATACAAAAGACATTTTCTCCATTGATGAAATAATTTTTCTTGAGTCAAAAGATGTAATATCTATATGTTTGACTGGATTTTTTAGAAAATCTTTTTTACTATTATGGCCTAGATTTTTATTTTTTGACATTAAGCAACCAAAGTAGCTTTATTAATGTCTTTATCATAAAGTGTCATTATTGGTTTATCTTCAACTTCATAAATTTCATTTGAGAAGAACCCATTAAATTCAGTTCTAAAAGTCAATCCGTAAGCGCCAAGTTGCCCAAGTTCTATATAATCATTTGCTTTAATATTATTAGGAAGAAGAAATGGGCCTTTCATATAGTCCATACTATCGCAAGTAGGTCCATAAAAATCAAATGCAGTTAGTTTTTTTGATATAATTTTATTTGAACTATCTTTTATCATTTTTGATGGAAATACTATATTTGGTGTCCCAGCATCAAAAAGAGTTCCATAAGTTCCATCATTAATATAAAGCTTTTGTTTTTTTCGTAAATTAACTCTTACTATTGTTGAACCGCTTTCAGCTACTAATGCTCTTCCTGGCTCACATATAATTTCTGGTAAATTATTTAATTTTAAGTTTTCTAAACTTTTTTTTATTTCATTAAAATAATTATCTAATGATTGAGGAATTAAATCAGGATAAATTGTTGGAAAACCACCACCTACATTAATATAATCAGGGATTATCTTTGTTTTTTTAATTATATTTCCTATTTCATTTATACCTTTAGAGTAAGAAATTGGATGCATGCATTGTGATCCAACGTGAAAACTTAGACCAATTTTATTTGAATGCTGTTTCACAAGTCTTAAAAGACCTATAGCTTCGGAACTTATTGCACCAAATTTTTTAGATAAATCAATCTCTGCATGTTCATTTGAAACAGCTACTCTTACAAATAATTCAAGATCTTTAGCCTTAGCTGTGCTTTCCATGATCTTAATTAACTCATCTTTTGTATCTAACGCAAATGTCTTAATTCCATATTTAAAATAAGCCTCACTGATGCTTTCTTTACTTTTTACAGTATGCATAAAAGAGCATTTTGCTGATTGACTGAATTTTCTCACTGATTTAATTTCTTCTACAGAAGCAACATCAAATTGTTCAATACCGCTCTTAATTAAAGTTTTTATTACTTCAGCGTTAGGATTTGTCTTTACTGCAAATAGAACTTTGCCTGGAAATTTTTTTTGAAAGTAATTTGATGCTGAAAGAATAGAATTCTTTCTTATGCAATAAACCGGTTTATCAGGTTTCAGTTGATTAATTAATTCTTCAACTGACTTAAATTTTTGCATTTTTAATGCCCCCCAAAAAAAATTTAACAAAAAAAAGCTTTTTTAAAAAAACTTTAATAATCGAGCAGTTAATTCAATAAATATTCAATGTAAAGTAAATAATGACCTATTGAATTGTGGAAAATTATGTCCATATTTAAGCTATGAAAAACGAGATACCTCTCCAAAATTTGGCTGATTTTGAGAATAAAAAGCTAATAATTGTTGATGACGACAACCCTTTTAGGGAAAGATTGGCAAGAGCTATGGAAAAAAAAGGATTTGAAGTTATTCAAGCTGAGGGTGTGCAAAAAGGAATTGATACCGTTAAAGCCAAAAAACCAGGATTTGCAGTAGTCGACTTGAGGCTAGCTGATGGAAATGGTTTGGAGGTTGTAAAAGAAATACAAAATTCGAACTCTTCAAGTAGAATCATAATGCTCACTGGATATGGGAATATCCCAACAGCCGTCGCGGCCATAAAAGAAGGTGCAATTGATTATTTAGCGAAACCGGCAGATGCTGATGATGTGGAAAAAGCACTATTAGCTGATCCTGCCAAAAAAGCTGCTCCACCAGAAAATCCAATGTCAGCAGATCGTGTAAAATGGGAACATATTCATAGAGTCTTCGAACTATGTAATAGAAATGTTTCAGAGACTGCAAGACGTTTAAAAATGCACAGAAGAACTTTACAAAGAATTTTATCTAAAAGATCTCCTAAGTAAATTTTTTTATTTTTAAAATTTGCTTGCTTAATAAAGATAGTAATAATATTTTTGTTATTTCAGCTGGTAGAAATGGTGTTACACCCAATTGAATAATAGGTTTATCCCATCCAATTAAATTTCCCAACCACAAAATACCTAGAATGTAAATTACAGAAACTGATAATGAGAGTTTAAAGAATATTTTTAAGTAATTATCTTTTTCCTTAACAAAAGAGGCTAAAAAACAAGCTAAAATAAATCCAACTAAGTAGCCCATAGTAGGTCCTACAAAATAGGTTAATCCAACACCTCTTTCAGGAGAGTTAGAGAATACCGGTAAACCAATAATACCTTCAAATAAATATAAAATAACAGTGGCTATTCCTATTTTATACCCAAAAATCATTCCTAAAAATAAAACTACAAATGTTTGCATTGTCATCGGCACTGGATAGAAGGGAATTTTAATTTTTGCAGAAATAGCAAGTGCAATTGAACCGAAAAAAATTATTATCACTGATTTAATTATTCTTGAATGAGAATTTTGCTTTATAAGTTCCATAAAAAATAATACTCTTATTTTTATTGAGAATCTATATTAATTTATAATGAATAAAATTCAAAAAACGGACCACTTTTATTTAATTGATGGTTCTGGATACATATTTAGAGCATACTATGCTTTACCACCTTTGACTAGAAAAAGTGATGGATTGCCCACTGGAGCTGTGAGTGGTTTTTGTAGTATGTTATTTAAACTTTTAGAGGACTCTAAATCAAGTGATAATAAACATAAACCCACACATTTTGCAGTCGTATTCGACTCCGCTAGAAAAACTTTTAGGAATGATATTTATGCAAATTATAAAGCGAATCGATCTGAAGCGCCTGATGATTTAGCTCCACAATTTGAATACATAAGAAAATCTGTTTTAGCATTTAACCTACCTTCAGTGGAATTATTAAATTATGAGGCCGATGATTTAATAGCTACTTATGTTGATAAAATTTTAGAAAAAGGAGCAAAGGTAACGATAGTATCGTCTGATAAAGATCTTATGCAGTTGTTTAAAAAAGATGTTCGAATTTTTGATCCAATGAAAAGTAAATTCATATCTAATGAAGATGTAAAAAATAAATTTGGAGTTGATCCCTCAAAGGTAATTGATGTTCAAGCTCTAGCTGGAGATAGTAGTGACAATGTTCCTGGTGTACCTGGAATTGGTATAAAAACAGCAGCAGAACTAATTAATAAATATGGAACTCTTGAAAAACTTTTGAGTTCAACTAGTGAAATTAAGCAAAATAAACGAAGAGAAACTTTAACTGAAAATAAGGATAAAGCTATAATTAGTAAGCAACTAGTGACCTTAAAGCACGATGTTCCTGTTGATATGAATTTATCAGAATTCAAATTAAAGGAGATAGATAAAGATAAACTCTACAAATTTTTGAGAGAAATGGAATTCAATAGGTTGTTAAGTTCAGCGATATCAGCATATGGTGAACCCAAATTAGACAGTATTAAAGGTAATTCAGAAAACAAAGATGGTCAAAATGCAATTACTAAAAATAAATATTTTCTAATCACAAATCCAAGTGAAATTGATAATTGGATCAAAGAGGCTGAGAATGTTGGCGAAGTAGCTGTTGATACTGAAACTAACTCTTTAGATCCTCACCAAGCAGATCTAATTGGAGTCTCTTTATCTAGTAAGATTGGTAAAGCTTGTTATATTCCTATTGGTCATAACTTTGATAAATGTATTGATAAAAAAATTGTAATTGAAAAATTAAAACCTTTACTTGAGGATCCAAGCATTAAAAAAATCGGTCAAAACATAAAATTTGATTTTATAGTGTTTTTTAATCATGGAATTAATATCACATCAATGGAAGATACAATGCTCATGTCATATGTTCTTGACGCCGGAAAAAACAGACACAACATGGATACATTATCAGAAATCCATTTAAATCATAAGACAATCTCTTTTAAAGAACTAGTTGGATCAGGTAGAAAGGAAATTAATTTTAGTCAAGTTGATATAGAGAAAGCAAAAGATTATGCAGCAGAGGATGCTGACATAACATTAAGATTGTATAAAAAATTTTATAAGAGTCTCAAAGAAGAAAAAATGATTAATATTTACGAAATATTTGAGAAACCAATGATAAAGATTTTAGCATTTATGGAAATTGAAGGTATCAAAATCGACAACAAATTTTTGAAGGTTTTATCTAATAAATTTGGAAAGAAGATTGAAATGATACAGAAGGAGATCTTTAAGATATCAAAAAAAAAATTCAATATTGCTTCTCCAAAACAATTAGGAGAGATAATCTATAATGATCTCAAAATCGCAGGGCTTAAAAAGACCAAAAAAGGAAGTTTTGCAACAAGTGCTGCTGTTTTAGAAGATCTGGCATTTAAAGGTCACGTATTTCCTAAATTAGTATTAGACTGGAGACAAGTTTCAAAATTAAAGAATACTTACTCGGATTCTCTTCAAGAACATATCAATAAAAGAACAAAAAGAGTTCATACATCCTTTTTATTAGCAGCAACTAATACTGGTAGATTAGCATCAAGTGATCCAAATCTACAAAATATTCCAATTAAATCTGAAGATGGTAAAGATATAAGAAAATCTTTTATAGCAAAAGAAAATCATTTGTTGATATCGGCAGATTATAACCAAATTGAAATGAGAATTTTAGCAGATTTAGCTGATGTTAAAGGATTAAAAAAAGCCTTTAAAAACAATGTAGATATTCATTCATTAACTGCTAGTCAAATATTTAATGTTGATATTAAAATGATATCTCAAGACCAAAGAAGAAAAGCAAAAGCTATTAATTTTGGTATTATTTATGGAATTTCTCAATATGGTCTAGCGAAACAAATTAATGTCTCAAATCATGAGGCAGAAGAATTTCTAAATTCTTATTTTGCTAAGTTTCCTGAAATCAAAGTTTATATGGACCAGACAAAAAAGTTCTGCAGAAAAAGTGGTTATGTGAATAATATTTTTGGAAGAAGATCACATTTTTTAAGTATAAATGATAAAAACTTTAATATACGAAATTTTCAAGAACGTGCTGCAATAAATGCGCCAATTCAAGGGTCTGCATCAGAAATAATGAGGCTAGCAATGATTAGATTGGATAAGAGACTTAACGGTGAAAAAGACAAGAGGACGAAAATGCTATTACAAATTCATGATGAACTAATATTTGAGGCACCAAAAAATGAAGCAAAAAGAATCAGCAAGATAATAATTGATGAAATGTCCAGTGTTGCCAAAAGTGATCATCATTCTTTCTCAATACCTCTAACTGTCGATTTAAATATAGGTGATAACTGGGGCTCACTACATTAATTTAAAATTATTGCCCAAATTAGAACAATTTAGTATTTTTATATTATAGTATGAATAAAGAAACAATTGCATTGATAGATGACGATAGAAACATTCTCACTAGCTTAAGCATTGCCTTAGAAAAAGAGGGTTTTAAAGTTCAAACGTATATTGATGGAGAAAGTGCTTTAATCGGATTAACAAGAACACCACCAGACTTAGCTATAATTGATATTAAAATGCCAAAAATGGATGGTGAGGAATTACTAAAGAAGTTGAGAAAAAAAACTTCATTACCAGTAATTTTTCTAACATCAAAAGATGATGAGATTGATGAATTACTTGGATTGAAATTAGGAGCTGATGATTATGTAAAAAAATCAGGAGGGTTTTCAATAAAAGTATTAATAGAAAGAATAAGAGTGCAGCTTCGTAAAAAAGACTCAAAAGAGATTTTAGAGGAAAGTAAAAGTATCATATCACATGGAAAACTAAAACTAGATCCTTCACAATTAGAGTGCGAGTGGGGAGGTAAGCAACTACCTGATAAACTTACAACAACAGAATTTTTATTGGTTAAAGAATTAGCTAAAAGACCGGGAATTATTAAAGAAAGAGCACAATTAATGGATATAGCTTATAGAGAAGATACTGATATTGAGGATCGAACAATTGATAGTCACGTTAAAAGAATAAGAAAAAAATTCAAAAAGGTCGATCCTGAATTTTCAGCTATAGAGACAAGATACGGAAGTGGATATAGGTGGAATGTTAGCTAATGTTCAACAATTTGCTAAAAAATTTATCTATTTTAAAAAAATTTTTATTCATTAATTTTATTTTTTTTACAATAATTGGTACTTTTACCTTTGTTTACTTGGAAAATGTTCAGCCAAATTTAATAAAAAAAAAATCCTCTAATCATATTGAAGTTATAAATAATACTATAGACAATTTAAGTAGATTAAATGTTAAATTTGTTGAGGAGGATATTAGAAAATTTTTATTCTCTACCAGATTTCTTTTTCAAAATCTTGATAGGGTAATATTTTTTGATGATGAAATGAATTTAATTGGAGATACAGATACATTAGATCTTGATCCAAGAGCATTCTCATCTCGTTTGGATACTGTTGAGCTAGAAATATTAAGTGAAAAAAAAAATAAAGAAATCACTGAAAAAAAAAATATTAACATAGGAAAAAAAAATGCTGTTTCATTAAAAGATATATTATTTGATTATGCAGAATCCAAAAAATATGGAATACCTTTTACTTTTACAGAGGAAGGTTTTAACAAATTTAAATTAACCACTATTAAAAATGTTATGCAAAATGGAAAAAATATTGGTTATTTAGCTATTTCAGAAAATGCAAATGATATAAAAGCAGCGATAGATGAGAGAAAATCATTTATTATTAGAACAGCAATAGCTGTTGGTATTGTTATTTTTATTTTTTCATTTGTATTAAATAGATATTTTTTAAAACCAATTAAAAATCTGGTAAGTTACACAAAGACAATCAAAAATAAAGATACAAAAAAAACAAATATAGAGGTGCTGAAATTAAGAAATGATGAGCTTGGTTTATTATCGAATTCTTTAGATGATATGACTTCAGAGTTACAAAAAAGAATTTCACATGCTGAAAATTTTTCAACAGACCTTGTGCATGAAATAAGAAACCCTCTAGCATCTCTTAAAAGTGCATCAGAAATACTGCATGATACAAATGATATTGACCAAAGAATAAAATTGATAGATATCTTGAGTCACGATGTTCAAAGAATAGAAAGATTAATAACTGACTATTCACAAATGCTTAAAGATGAAGTTGCGTTAAGTAAAGAAAAAATCAAAAAACTAGATATTGAACCAATTATAAAATCTGTTGTAGATGATTTTAATAATATTTATAAAGTAAAAAAAGGAGTTAAAATATCTTTTATAAATGATGGAAAAAACAAATATTTTATTAATGGAATTGAAAATAGAATAGAGCAAATTATTGCTAACCTTTTAGATAACGCTGTATCTTTTAGTATGAGGAATAAAGAGGTTTTAGTAAAACTCTCAAAATCTAATGATAATAAAGTTATATTGAATGTCCTAGATGAAGGACAAGGATTTAAAGAAAAAGATACTAATAGAATTTTTAGAAGGTTTTATAGTAATCGACCAGATAAATTTGGAGAACATTCAGGGTTAGGTCTAAATATTGTTAAGAATTTAGTAGATTTACATAATGCAACGATAAAAGCATCTAATAGAATTGATCAAAAAGGAGCTAGTATGGAAGTTACTTTCCCTAAAGTCTAAAGAGCGCTATTGATTAATTAATCCTTTATTGTTAGAAAACTCACCATGGAAGATTTTAAAGTAAAAGATATATCCTTAGCAGATTTTGGAAGAAAAGAGATTTCAATAGCTGAAAGTGAGATGCCAGGATTAATAGCTCTAAGAGAAGAGTACAAGGGTAAACATCCATTAAAAGGTGCAAGAATAGTTGGATGTCTTCACATGACAATTCAAACTGCGGTATTAATTGAAACTTTAGTTGAACTAGGTGCAGAGGTTAGATGGTCATCTTGTAATATATTTTCAACTCAAGACCATGCAGCAGCAGCTATTGCTAAAGCTGGTATTCCAGTATTTGCTTGGAAAGGTGAAACTGAAAAAGAATATTGGTGGTGTGTTAAACAGACAATTGAAGGAAAAAAAGATTGGAAGCCTAATATGATTTTAGATGATGGTGGAGATCTAACAGCTTTAATGCATAAAGATTTTAAGAATTTAATGAAAGATATTAAGGGTTTATCAGAAGAAACAACAACCGGTGTTTTAGCTCTTAAGAAAATGGAGCAAGAGGGAACACTTTTAGTTCCAGCTATTAATGTTAATGACTCAGTTACAAAATCAAAATTTGACAACTTATATGGGTGTAGAGAAAGTTTAGTTGACGGAATCAAGAGAGCAACAGATGTTATGATGTCTGGCAAAGTGGCAATAGTAGCTGGCTTTGGAGACGTTGGAAAGGGTAGTGCAGCCTCATTAAGGCAATCTGGTGCAAGAGTAATGGTTACTGAAACCGACCCCATCTGCGCTCTTCAAGCTGCAATGGAGGGTTATGAAGTTGTCACAATGGATGATATGATTAGCCAAGCAGATATTGTAGTCACAGCTACTGGCAATAAAGATATTGTTACAGCAGATCATATGAGAGAAATGAAGGATAGAGCAATCCTATGTAACATCGGTCACTTTGATAACGAGATACAAGTTGATGCATTAAAAAACTATAAATGGGACGAAATTAAACCCCAAGTTCATGAGATTACATTACCAAGTAACAAGAGAATAATTTTACTTGCAGAGGGCAGATTAGTTAATCTAGGTTGTGCAACTGGTCACCCAAGCTTTGTAATGAGTGCATCTTTTACTAACCAAGTAATAGCTCAAATAGAGCTTTGGAATAATTTTAAAAATTATGAAAATAAAGTTTATGTTTTACCTAAACATTTAGATGAAAAGGTTGCAACTTTACATCTTAAAAAAGTCGGAGCAAAATTAACAAAATTATCAAAAGAACAGGCTGACTATATAAGCGTTGGAATAGAGGGTCCTTATAAACCTGATGCCTATCGCTATTAGAAGTGATAAAATAAACTTATCTTCAGAAAAACAAACAGAAGAATTTGCAAATAAATTTCTTAAAAAGATAAAACCAGGAAATATTATATTTTTACGGGGTGAAATTGGTGTAGGTAAAACTACGTTCGTCAGATACTTAATTAACGGGTTCCAGAAAGCAAACAAACAGGAAATCACTGAGGTTACCAGTCCTACATTTAATTTACTTAATGAGTATCAAGTAAATAATATTAATATAAAACATTACGATTTATTTAGATTAAAATCAGTTGAGGAAACTAATAATTTAGATTTATTCGAGGATAGTAATAACATAATTACATTTGTTGAATGGCCACAAATATTAAAGCAAAAACCAAAAAATTTGATAGAATTAAATTTTGAATACCGAAAAGGTCATGAAGCAAGGTCTTTAGAAATCAAAGGTTTAAATCTTTAATTTTATGAAAAATTTAATAAAAATGAAAGGAGATGCATCACATAGAAAGTTTTTTAGAAAGAAAAATAATATCAAAAGCTCAATAATAGTTTATTCAAAAAAAGAAAAATTTAAAAATTTACTCATTTATGATGCTATTAATCAAATTTTGAATAAGAATAAAATTCTAGCTCCAAGTTTGATTAATGAAGAATATAATAAAAATTACATTGAGATCCAAGATTTTGGAAACGAAACTATTTTTAATAAATTAAGTAAAAATAATACTAATAAATTTCATTATTTTAAAAAGATAATAAACTTATTAATTAAAATACAATCGATTAAGAATAGAAATGTTATGAATTTTAAAAATAAAAACTATACAATTCCCAAATATGATAGAAGGATATTATTTAAAGAAGCAAATTTATTTTGTGATTGGTATGTAAAAAAAAACCTTTTGAAAGCAAGAAGAAATAAATTTTCAAGGAAATTTAAAATAATCATAAAAAAACTTATCTTGAATTTAAAATTAAAAAATGATTTTTTTGTTCACAGAGATTTTCATGTATCAAATTTAATGATAATCAAAAATAAGATTGGATTGATAGACAGTCAAGATGCTTTAATTGGTAATAAGGCATACGATTTAGCTTCATTAGTAGATGATGTAAGATTTAAAACTTCAAAATCATTTAAAAAAAAAGTATTTGATTTATACGTAAAAAAACAAAAGAAAATTGATATCAAAAAATTCAAAAACGATTTTGAAATATTGTCAATATTAAGAAATTTAAAAATAATTGGAATATTTACTCGGTTAGCATTTAGAGACGGTAAAAAAAAATATTTAAGATTGATACCATATACATGGAGGTTAATCGAACTACGAATAAATGAAAATAAAGTCTTTGACGATCTAAAAATTTTATTAAATCAAAATTTTAGAGGGAAATTTAATGCGAATTAACACTGCGTTAATACTTTGTGCTGGTTATGGAGTAAGATTAAATCCTTTAACTTTAAAAACACCAAAACCTCTTCTTGAATTAAATAATGTCACAATGTTAGAGAACTGTATTAATATGCTAATTCAATTAGGTATTAAAAAAATTCTTTTAAATACATTTTATTTAAGTAACCAAATAATTGAATTTATAAAAAAAAAAAACTTTTCAATAGAGATTCAGATTATAAATGATGGCAAAACAATCTTAGATACTGGAGGAGGAATTTTAAATATGATTAAAAATTCAAAGGAAAATGATTTTTTAATCTTAAATCCTGATACTTTGTGGAACAAAGAATATGTTCATGAAATCGACAAAATGCAGAATTTTTATTTTTCAAATGAGATCAAAAGTATTCTTTTGATAGCAAATAAATCACTGAGTTTTGATGAAAATCTTAAAGGAGATTTTAGTTTTAGAGATAATTTACTAAAAAAAAAAGACGATAAAAATTTTATTTATATTGGCTGTCAAATTCTGAATAAGAGTTTATTTAAAAATTATGAAAACAGTAGTTTTTCTATCACAAGAGTTTGGAATGAAATTTTAGACAAGAATAAATTATTTGGATTTGAAAGCTTTAATAAGTTTTATCATTTAACAAATTTGGAAACTTTTAAAAAACTACAAGATCTTTAGCTCTTTCTTTGTCCAGATACTCACATAAAATTATCTCATTTTGTGAATTAAATTCAATAATTAAAGGATTTCCTGTAGGAATCTCTAATTTTGAGATTTGATTTTCATCTAAATTAAATAGATTTTTACATAATGCTCTGATTGAGTTGCCATGGGCAGAAATCAAAATATTATTTTCCTTTAATTTATCTAAAATTTCCTCTCTGAAATACTTTATTACTCTTTCATATGTATCTTTAAGAGACTCTGTATCGGGTATTAACTCTTTTGGCACATCTTTATAAGTTTTAATGTTTAGGGGGTGAAATTGACTATCTCTTTTAAGAGCTTCTGGTCTTACATCCCAAGATCTTCGAAATTCATGTACTCTATCTGCACCAATTTTTTTACTCATCTCGGTTTTGTTCAGTCCTGTTAACGCTCCATAATGTCTCTCATTAAGTTGCCAAGCTTTAGTAAATTCTTTTCTTTCTTTTAAAATTTCTTGAATAATTTTCATAGTGTGATTTGCCCGTAATTGTAGGGATGAATAATAAAGGTTTATTTTAATTCCTTTTGTTTTGACTAAAAGACCAGCTTTTTTAGCCTCTGATTTACCCTTCTCTGTAAGTTCAACATCTACCCAGCCAGTGAATCTTTTTTCAAGATTCCAAGTGCTTTGACCATGTCTTACTAGAATTAAAAAACTCATATTGTCATTTTTAAAATATATTTATAAATAAAACTATATAATTAAATGATTAAATTTTTTTCTAATTATAAAATAATATTTTATTCAATAAACATTTCTTTAATAACTTTATATCTTTATCCAGGCAGTTTATTTGGACTTCTGGTTTATAATGATAATAAAATACAACCTCAAATAACACCTGATTTTTTTGTATCTTCGAATCACGTATATGTTTTTGTACTGGTATCAGCTGTCGGGTTTTTAACTTTTAGAAACAAGAATCAAACTAAAAATTTAATCATTTATTTACTTTTATTATCATTTATTCTTGAAATATTACATTTATTTATACCAGAAAGAAGTTTTCAAATTTCAGACTTATTTGGAAATTTTTCAGGTGTGGTTGTTGTAATTTTTGTCAGGAAAATTATAAATAAATATGGAATTCAAAAAAAATAAAATTTACTTTTTAGTTTTTATTTTATTAACCGGATGTTCCTCAATACCAGTTAATACTGCTAATAGTTGTTCTATATTTAACGAGAGATATCTTTGGTACAAACATACTAAAAAGACCGAACAAAAATGGGGAACGCCAATTTATATTCAATTAGCAATAATTAAAATGGAATCGGATTTCGATTGGCTGGCAAAACCTGCGAGACAAAAGATTTTCAAGTTAATTCCTTTCAAAAGACCATCGAGTTCATTCGGCTATTCTCAAGCAGTTAAAGGTACCTGGGAACAGTATAAAAAAGAAACAGGTAACAAACTTGCAACAAGGGTTAGATTTAAAGATAGTGTCGACTTTATTGGTTGGTATACTAACAAAACAGAGTCTCTTCTTAAAATTTCAAAGAAAGATGCATTTAGACAATATGTTGCATACCATGAAGGATGGGGGAATTTTAAATACTATAAAAAAAATAAAAAGGTAATTAGATTGGCGAAAAAAGTTGAAAGACAATCTAATGTTTATAAAAAACAATTAGTAAAATGTCAAAACTCACTTAATAAAAAAAAGTATATTATTTTTTAGACAAATCTTTTTTTAATTGTAAATCTACTATATCAATTCGTTTAGTATTTTTTGCAAGAGCTAAATACATTGATGGAGTAACATATAGGGTAAAAAATGTTGAGATTATCATTCCACCTAAAATAGTTGAGCCCACAGCTAATCTTGATCCTTCACCAGCCCCAGGACCAATGTTACCAATTACTAGAGGCAACATGGCAATCATAGTGCTTAATGAAGTCATAATAATAGGTCTAAATCTTGTTGAGCACGCCTCCATTACGGCTGTATGAATATCCTTACCTGTTGTCCTAATTCTATTTGCGTAATCAACAATTAAAATACTATTTTTTGTAGATATACCAATTAATATAACTAGAGCGATTTGAGAAAAAATATTCACTGAACTATTTAAAAATAAAATAAATATTAACCCACCAAAAATAGCCAGTGGCACAGTCAAAATAATTATAAATGGATGAACAAAAGAATTAAATGTTGCTGCCATCACTAAATACGCAGTAAGAAGCGCCAAAGCAAAAATTATAAATAACTCATTACTAGTCTCTTTAATTTCTTCAGATTTTCCTTTCCAAGCAATTTGATTTTCTGGTGCAATATCAGCTACTATTTCCTCAAAAAAACTTATCGCCTCTGTTAAAGTATAACCTTCATTAATATTTGCGGATATTGTTACCGCCCTTTGTCTATTGTATCTAGCAAGTTCTTTTGCAGATCCTTCTTCTTTGAAACTTACTAAATTAGCAAGGGAAATTAGCCTCCCATTTGTTTCAGAACGAACAAATATTTTTGAAACACCCTCTTTATTTCTTCTATCAGATAAATATTGTTGAACGATTATGGGATATTCTTTACCAAGCTTATTGAAGGTAGTTATTTTTTTTCCTCCATAAAGAGTCTCAAGTGTTTCACCTATTGATTTTGTTGAAACACCTAAATCTTTAGCCTTACTCTTGTTGATTATCAATTTTATTTCAGGTTTATTTCTATTATAATCAGATTCAATCCTAGAAAGGTTTTTATTTGATCTTAACTTTTGAATTACTTTTTTCTGTTTCTCCTCTAGTTCTTCGTACGAGTTTCCATAAATCACCATTTGTACAGGTTTATTATAATTAGATACTCTTATAGATTGCGGAGATATGGGGAAGGCTAAAGCTTGGGGTAAGGTTACAATTTTTCCTATAGCTTCTCTTAAAACGACTTGTTGTCCTTTTTTTCGATTTTTCCAGTCATCGAGTAATGCAATAATTATAAAACTGTTGTATGAATTTGCCGAGTTACCAAACCCAGGTACTCTCATTATAAATCTTGAATATGGACTATCCTCAGCTTGAAGAAGCGGTAATAGTCTAGCCTCTACTTTTTGAGCCTGTTCTTGAGTATATTCGAAAGAGCTACCTTCATCAGTTGAACCGATAATTAAATATGCTCCACGATCTTCCATAGGTAATAACTCTTTTTTTGAAAAACTAAATAATAATACAGATGCAATGACTATTAAAACAATAAAAAAGATTACAGTTTTTGTTTTATTAATAATAATACCTAAAGTTTCTTTGTAGAAATTATCAAAATTTGTAAAAATTTTTTCAAACTTTTGTAAAAAATTTTTCTTTTTTGTGTTTTTATTTAAAAATTTACTAGCAAGCATTGGTGACAATGTTAATGCCACAAATGATGATACAACTATCGAAAAAGATAATGCTATTGCTGTTTCTCTAAATAAGGTTCCAGAAATTCCCTTAATAAAAATTAATGGTAAAAAAACTGCCACTAAAATTAATGTTGTAGCTATAATAGCGAATGAGATTTGCTTAGAGCCCTCAAATGCTGCAACCAACGGAGTTTCACCATTTTCTATTCGTCTATATATTGCATCTGTCATTATGACAGAGTCATCTGTTATTATTCCAATAGCTAAAATAAAACTTAAAAGAACAAAAATATTTATTGATAACCCAAATATATATAAGCCTAAAAAAGATGCTATTAAGCTAACAGGCAAGGCGATAGCGGGCACTATAACAGCTTTTAAATTTCCTAAAAAAAGATAAATTATTAATACGACTAAGATAAAAGCGATTATTAAAGTTTTATATACTTCCTGAATAGCAGCCTCCACATATTTTGCTCTATTGAAAGAAACTCTCAAATCTAATCCCTCGGGTAATGTTTTTTTTACTTGAATAATTTTTTTCTTAATATCGTTTGAAAGCTCAACTGTTGATGCACCGCTCCTTGCATAAATGCCTATTCCTACAGTTTTTAAATTTATTTGGTCCTTAGTCTGTGCTTTAAATAGAGTTTTTTCCGAGACTGGGCCAAACTCTATATTAGCTACATCAGATAATAAAATAACTTTATTTCCAGTTTTTTTAATTGGAAGTAGTTTAATAGAGTCGATATCGTTATAAGATTTATCTAAATTTAATGTTAAATCAATATTGTCTGCCTCAAGAGTTCCAGCTGGGAGACTTATGTTTTCACCACGCATAGCAGTTTCAACTTCTTTTATTGTTAAGTCATTTGCAGCTAATCTGATTGGATCGATCCAAACTCGAATACTCAATTCTCTTAATCCTCCAACTCTTATTCTTCCAACATTTTTAATACTGGAAAATTGGTCAACTAGATATCTTTCCGCATAATCTCCTAATTCAAGGTCATTCCAAGTAGAGGAGGATAGAGATAACCACATTGTTGTTGTAAAACCAGCTGCTCTTTTAAGTATTTGTGGAGAATCAGACTCAGAAGGTAAGTTATCAACAATTCTAGCAACTCTTTCTCTTATGTCATTAGCTGCATTATCTAAATCTATGCTAGTGTCAAATTCTATATTGATTGTACTCCTTCCATTTTGAGATTTAGAATCTATATTTTTTATTCCCTCCGCACCTCCAATAACATCTTCTACAACTTGAGTGACTTCTTGATCTACTACCGAAGCGGAAGCAGATTTATAATCTACTTGAATCTGTACAACTGGTGGCTGTATTCCGTTAGGTAATTCTCTTACTGGTAACTTCCAAAAAACAAATAAGCCAAAAATAATTAAAATGAGTGACATAACCCAAGAGACGGTTGGTCTTTTTATGCTTAATTCAGTTATAAACATTATCGCTTAATTGGTTTTATTCTACCTTGCGGTCTAACTTTTCTTAATCCTTCAGCTACAATGATATCTCCAACAGCTAAACCTGAGATTATCTCTATATTTTTGTCACTTCTTAAACCTGTTTGTACCTCTATTTTTTTAGCAATATTTTCTTTGTCAATTTTATAAACATAAGACTTATCTCCTTCTACCATTATACTTGTATCTGGAACACTTAGAGAATTTCTTAAGTTAAATTTAACACTCACTTCTAATAATGATCCTGAAATCAATTTAAAGTCTTTATTATTGACTTTTATTCTGGATAGTAAACTTCTTGTATCAGCATTAATTCTACTTGAAACAAAGTCTACTTCACCTTGAAATATTTCATCTTTATAAGTAGCTATTCTAACTTCAACTGGAAGCTCTTTTTTGATATAGGCTGAGTAATTTTCAGGGATTTTAATATCAGAGTAAATAGTTGAGTTATCATCAAGAGTAATTATAACAATATTATCTGAAACAAGTATGTCCTCTGTAAGTCCAGTGTATCCCAGCACTCCACTGAATGGTGCTATTATATTTCCACTTTTTAATTTAATTAAAATTTCCCCCTTTTTAACAAAATTTTTTATATTTAAATCTTCAAGAAGGTCTTCCTTTTTTATCTTAAAATTTTCAGATCTTTTTGAAATTGCAGTCCCGAAAGTTTCTATTTTTTCAAAAAATTCTTTATTTTTTACCTCTGTAATTATTATTCCTGGGGGAGGCACATTGCTGAATTTTTTTTTAAAATGATTTGCAATCATCATTCTCCCAATAATCACAATTGCTATTATCATAAAAAAAAGCAAGATTATTGAAATAGTTTTTGTAGATCTTTTCATATTAAATCTAAATTAAGCCGTATTCAGCCCAAGAGCCATCATAAATACAAGGATGATATTTATCATTTATTAGAGAATAAGCTAGTGCCAAAACACACGCAGTGACTCCTGAACCACATGAAAAAACTATATTTCTCTCGTTTGTGCTTTTGAGGCAAGTTTCAAAAATAACTTTTATATCATCTTTGTTCTTAAAAGTTTTGTCATTATTTAGTAAGTTGTTAAAAGGTATACAAAGAGAATTTTTAATACTACCACTCCTCAATCCTTTTCTTGGCTCAGGGATATTTCCATTAAATCTTTCTTTACTTCTTGCGTCAATAACTTTAAAATTTTGAACATCAATATTTTGATCAATAAATTTTTTGTTTTTGACTAATTCTTTTCTTTCAATACCTTTATAATTGGATATTTCAATTATTGGCAAGTCTCTAGTTAATGATCTATTTTCTTTAATCCATTTTTTTAGCCCGCCGTTTAAAACGTGGACTAGTTTTGGGTCATGTCCAAAATAAATAAAATTAAACCAACAACGACAAGAACTGATAACATCTGAATTATCGTAAATAATTATTTTATCTTCTTTTTTTATTCCCATATTTGAAACAATTTTATTCCAGTCATCTTTTTCAACTAGCATATGTGGTAGACTAGTATTTTTTCTAGAATTATCATCTAAATCAAAAAACACAGCTTTAGGGATATGTTGGATTTGGTATTCTTTAAATCCGTTCCTTTTTACCTGAGGCATGTGCCAGGAAGAATCTATAATTTTCACACTTTCTAAGTTTTCAGCTAACCAATCTGTCTCGACTAATGACATCTTATCTCTTTTCTAGATATTTTTGATGATATTCTTCAGCAGGACAATAATTTTTTAGTAAAGAAATTTTTGTGACTACTTTTCCATTCAATCTATTATTTATATCATTTAACACTTTTTCAGCTATTAACTTTTGATTTTTATTTAAATAAAAAATTTCACTTCTATATTGTGTTCCAAAATCTGGTCCTTGAGAATTTAAAGTAGTAGGGTCATGAATTTGAAAAAAAATCTTTAATATTTTTTCGTATGTTATAATTTTTTCGTCGAAATCTAATTTTACAACTTCAGCATGATTGGTATTACCTGTGCATACTTCCTTATAAGTTGTCTTAGAGTTATTACCCCCGCAATAACCAACTTCAGTTTTAATAATACCTTCAATTTTACTAAACTTTATTTCAGGCCCCCAAAAACATCCAAGTGCTAAAACTGCAATTTCCATTGATTATGATTTAAATTAATTTACAAATTATTCATATGCTTAGTAAAAATCAATTAGGATTTTTGTACATGTTTATATCCATTTGTGCGTTTTCCTTAATGGATATCATCGTAAAATGGTCAGTAGACTATCCAATTGGTCAAGTATTATTTTTTAGAGGTTTTTTTGGAATAATCTTTTATTTTTTTATTATACCCAAAGAACGCCTTCATAATTTTTATGAAACAAAAAGACCAGGTCTTCATGCTTTAAGATGTCTCTCAGGTCTAATAGCACTTGTATCAATTTTTATAGCTTTGAGAGAATTACCTCTTGCAACTGTCGTGAGTATTTCTTTTGCTGCTCCAATATTTACAACAATTTTTTCAATTTTTTTATTAAATGAAAAAGTAGGAATTTTCAGATGGCTGGCTGTTATAATAGGTTTTGTTGGCATTCTAATTATAACTGAGCCAGGTATAAGTGAACTAAATATTTTCTATATTTTTCCAATCATTTTTTGTTTAGGACTATCATACGTTGCGATTAGCATTAGACAATTATCTACTACTGAACCCGTATGGTTAATTTCTTTTTATTTTTCTCTCTCTATTACTTTATTAAGCTTTTTAACTATTCCAAATGGATGGGTAATGCCAAGTGTTAAAGATTTTATTTTCCTATCAATGATTGGAATATTTGGTGGTGTAGCAAATTTATGGCTTAGTCAATCTTACAAATATGCTGAGGTATCATTAGTTACTCCACTAAAATACTTGGCTTTAGTATTTGCGATATTTTTTGGTTATTTTATATGGGGTGAAATTCCAACTATAAAAACATTAGGTGGTGCTCTTTTAGTAATTTTTTCAACCTTAATAATTTTCAGAAGAGAAATTTATAAAAAAAATACTGCTTTATCTAAAACCATCAATGACTAAAAAACCAAAATATTGGGATAATGCTAAAAAATACCTTTCAAAAAAGGATGATGTGATATCAAATTTAATTAAAAGTTATAAAAGTCCCTCAGAGACAATACTTACATCACGTAAAAATATTTTTTTCTCACTATGCAAAAGTATTGTAGGTCAACAAATAAGCGTTACTGCAGCTAACTCTGTCTTTTTAAAGTTTAAAAAAAGATGCAGAAATAAAATTAACCCAAAAAATGTGTCTAAATTATCAATATACCAACTAAGAAAATGTGGACTAAGCCGTCAAAAAATTTCTGGAATTAAAAATTTAGCAAAACAAATGATAGACAAGTCGTTTAATCCTAGACTTATTGTAAAAATGAATGATGAAGATGCTATAGAATATCTATCTTCTTTAAAGCAAATCGGAAGATGGTCCGCAGAAATGATCTTATTATTTACATATAATAGGCCCAATATTTGGCCCGTACAAGATATAGGGCTCTTAAGAGCAATATCTAAAAATTATAATAAAAAATATTTACCACCAGAAAAATTTGTAGAAATATTACGTAAAAGATTTTCACCTTATTGTTCTGTCGCGACTTGGTATTTATGGAGAAGTATAGATCCAGAACCGATACAATATTAAGTTCCCTCTATTATTTGATGACTTCTTACCACAGTTTCTTTAAGTAAATTGTGAGCCTCCTGATATTCTTTTGAATAAAAAAATTCTTTAGCTTTATCAAATGAGTCGAATTCTAATACAGCTGTTCTAACGAAATTTTTTCCTTCGGTGACAATTTTCCTACCTCCACGTATCAAAAATTTACCGTTATATTTTTCAACTGCGTCTTTTGCTTTTGCAGCATAATTTTTTAGTGCTTCCTCATTTTTGATGCTTTCATACACTGTAACTATATAACCTTTACTCATTTTTCTATCCAATCATTAAAAATTTCAAGGTTATCTTTTACATATTTGGGTAGCAAATTGAAATCAAGCATTTCAAGTGTATTTCCATCCTTAAATTTATCAAATCTTGAGTCAACTTTTAGATTATAGACAGTTTTTTTTTGTTTAATTAACTCTGATATTTTTTCAGGATTTAAAGGATTTAACTCATACTCTGTATGATGTAAATACGATCTAAGTTTTTTTTCAATATCTTTTGGATTTTTAATATATGAAAAATGCCATCCACCATGATCGAAAATTTTTATATTAGAATACTTAGTGTCTGATAAGTAGATATCAATTCTCCACCACGAATAATTTCTATCTTTAACATTTCTTAACCATTGTGGAGATTTTAAATATTTTTTTTTACAAGCTTTAGAACCAATCCAAGGAAAATCTTTAAGATATAAATTAAGCTTATAGTAAATCATAAACTGTTTAAAAAAAACAATCTTGCTATTGTTTTTTTTTAAATCATTAATTTCTAAATTTGGTATTTCGTCTAGATCAGAAATAATGATCCAATCCTCATCATTAGCCTCTTTTAACCCATTCAAAATATAGTTCCTCTGATAATTTTCTCTTTTTAAAGCGTTCATAATTTGTTTATCAGCAATTTGCTTCGCAGTATCGTTTTTTTCTATGCTTGAAAATATTTCACCTTCATGATCTATAAGATAATATTTAATTTTATTCTCAAATTTTTTGAATTTAGTGATGTCAAATTTGGGGGTTCTTTTTTGACCATTATGGTTATAAACAGACTCAATAATTACAAAATAATCAACAAATCTATTCAAATAATTAAGTCTTAGATCAAGTATTAGATCTTCATCAAAATACATAAAACAATCAAATATTTTCATAATTTCTTTTTAATCTTTTTTAATTTTTTTTATATGATAAAAAAATCTATGGCAGAGAAATTAATCATAAGCTTTGAGGAATATACCAATATTGTAGAAAAATTAGCTATAGAAATTCATAAAAATTATAAACCAACAGTATTAGTAGGGATAATGAGAGGAGCTGCTCCTATAATTGACATCCTTTCAAGAATATTAAAATTACCAATAGCTTATATAGTTATTCAGAGTTACTCTGGAAAAGGGATTGAGGATCAGCAAGGACAACTAGTGTTTGCTAGAGAAATAAGCTCTTTAGCACAAGATAAAGATTTCAGTAAAGTACTTTTAATTGACGACCTTTCTGACACAGGTTTAACGCTCAATAAAAGTATTGAATGGTTAAAAAATTATGAACCAATAAAAAAATTTATTAAAGATGTAAAAACGGCATGTTTATGGAAAAAAAAATCCTCAACTTTTGAGCCAGATTTTTGTCCAATAAGATTAAATTCCGATCCTTGGATTGTACAGCCCACTGAACATTATGAAGAATTAAGTATTGAAGAAATTATAAAAAAAAATAAATAGGGTTAGTTCTCACTAACCCTATTTGATATTAGATTTATGCAACAGCAAAGCTTACTATACTCAGTATTGCTACGACCCATATTGCTGGTGATGTGCTTGAAAATTTACCAGTAAATATTTTTATTAAAGCATATGACACAAATGCTAAAGCAATTCCATTACTGATGCTATATGTAAGAGGCATTGAGATCATAGCTAAAATCGCTGGTGCAGATTCAGATATATCATTCCACTCAATGTCTGTAATGTTTCTGATAAATAGAACTGAAACAAAAAGTAGAGCTGCACCATCAATTTGTTTGGGCAAACTTGTTGCTAAAGGTGCAAAAAATATACATGCCAAAAACAAAATACCAATTACTAAAGATGTCATTCCAGTTTTGCCTCCAGCTTTAACACCTGCTCCAGACTCAACATAACTTGTTACAGTGGTAGTTCCCATCATTGCTCCTGCGACTGTACTAACACTGTCCGACAACATTGCTTTATTTATGTCTTGAACTTTACCATCTTTTCCTACTTTTCCAGCAACATTTGCTACAGAGGTTAGAGTTCCAGCAGTATCAAAGAAGTCAATGAATAATAAAGTAAATATTACTGTCGACATTCCTGCAGTCATTGCCGCAGACAAATCAAATTCAAAAAGATAAGTCATTGATGGCGGAGAGCTTGCAATACCATTAAATTTTGCGAGACCTGTAACCCACGCAATGATACTAAACAACAAAATACCAATTATGATATTTCCTTTAACATTCATTTTTTCTAATACAATTATTGCAATAAAAGTTGCACATCCTAGTAAAACTAGAGGGTCGCTTAAATCTCCTAATTGAACTAAAGTTACAGGATTATCAACAACAACTTCCATTATTTGAAGACCTATTATTGCTAGAAATAAACCTATACCAGCACCGATACCTAATTTTAAACTTTTTGGTATTGAATTTATGAGCCAGGCCCTTATTGGTGTAAGAGATATAATTAAAAACAATACACCTGCAACCAATACAGCACCTAAAGCCTCTTGAGGTGAATAACCCATTCCAGCACAAACCCCAAAAGCTACAAACGCATTGATCCCCATTCCTGGAGCAAGTCCAATAGGCCAAGATTTTCCATAAAAAGCCATTATAAAACATGCTAATGCTGTGGCTAAAATTGTTGCCGTGTAGACTGCACCGAAGTCAAAAAAACCTTTATCAGGTCCGGCAAATTCTCCTGATAGTATAAATGGATTCAAAAACATTATGTAAGCCATAGTCAAGAACGTCGTGGTTCCAGCAATTACTTCAGTTTTAAAATCAGTTTTGTGTTTTTTATAATTAAAATAATTTTCAAGCATTAATCCTCCTTAGGTCTTCAAATTATTTGATTCTTTTGTTAATTACCTATTAAAACTAGTCTTTATTCACATATTTCAACTCAGAAGTTTATATTTGTGCCATAATTTAATTGTAATTGTATAAGAATGACTAAGTTAAAATTTTTTATATTAGGTTTAATTTTGATCCTATTAACATCTAGTTGTAAAACTATTAAACAAAAATCAGATGCGATCGTAAAAAAAGAAAATGAAAAATTAAGTAAATTTATTGGCAAACTATCAAACGAATTGGAAAAAAATTTAGGTAAGCCAGATGAGAGCTTTAAGAATGAAAAAGGTAATTTTATATTTGTTTACAATTCTAAGAAATACGGAATTCCATGTGAAAGAAGATTTGAAATTAATTCTACAAATATTGTAGTTGGTTTCGTTTCAAACGGATGTTTTTAATTACTTGCGGAGATCCAGTCTCCGCAAGTAAGGCTAGACTTATTTGATCTCAATAAGTTTCTTTTTTTTATGTTCTGGAACAATTCTTTCGCAAGATATTGTTAAAAGACCGTCTTTAAGCTCAGCACCATTCACTTTTACGTCATCAGCTATTGTAAATGACCTTGCAAATTGTCTTTGAGAAATACCCTTGTGAATTATTTCACCATCAACATTTTTGTCATTAATTTTATTAACTTGTTTTGTTCTAACTGTTAATAAATTATCCTCAAACTCTACCTCCACATCTTTCTTGTTGAAACCAGCTAAGGCAACTTCTATAGCATAGTTATCCTTACCAGCTTTCCTTATGTTATAAGGCGGGTAATTCGACTGCATCGTTAAATTACCATTCCCTAACATATTTTCAAATTGGTCAAACATATCGTCGAAACCAATTGAAAATGGTCTTAGTGAGTTGAATATTGATAAATCCTTACTTGTCATTATATCCTCCTTTGTTAAGCAAGTTTAAATATAAGTCCCGTTAGGCAACTTATTAATTATATATGGTTATCCAATTTTATATTTCAAGGTTCAAAGATTAAATTTTTTTTGATATCTTTAAAGCGAACGCGTAGTCTAAAGCTATTTCCTCAATAGCTCCGTCTCTACCAGATTTTCCTCCATGACCGGCATTCATTTCTGTTTTAAGAAGTAGTAAATTATTATCAGTTTTAAAATCTCTAAGTTTAGCTGTAAATTTCGCTGGCTCATCAAATAAAACTCTATTATCACTTAAACTTGTAGTAATTAGTATATGTGGATAATCCATTTTTTTAATATTGTTATAAGGAGCATACGAAAAAATATAATCAAAATGATCCTTATTTTCTTTTGCATTACCAAATTCATCAAACTCTCCAACAGTTAAAGGTAATGAATGATCAAGATTTGTTGTTAAAGAGTCTACAAATGGAACTGCCATTATCATACCCAAAAATAGGTTAGGTGATTGATTTACAACTGCACCCATTAATAAACCTCCTGCAGAGCCTCCCATTCCAATTATTTTTCCTTTGGATGTATATTTCTTTTCAATCAAATATTTTGCAGCGAAAATGAAGTCTTCAAAAGTATTTTTTTTATTCGTAAGTTTACCTTCCTTCCACCACTTCATGCCTTTCTCCATACCCCCTCTTATGTGAGCAGTTGCCCATATTATATTTCGATCTATAAGACTTAATCTTGTTGATGAAAATCCAGGGCTCATTGAATTTCCATATGAACCATAACCATATAACAATAAGTTAGCTGACCCGTCTAACTTTGTTTTTTTGTTTCTCGTTATAGTTAAAGGTACCAATCTTCCGTCATGAGACTTAAATTCTATTCTTTCTACAATATAATTACTAGGGTCGTGTCCAGATGGTATCTCTTGTTCTTTCACTAATTTTTTTGTTTTGTTCTTTAAATCATACAAATAAACCTTTGATGGCGTTTTTGGAGAAGAGTAACCAAGATAAATTTTGTTAGTATCACGATTTTTTTGAGTTAATGAAACATTGGGTACATAAACTTTTTCATTAGAAAAAATTAATTCCTCCTCTTGGTCTGTTGAAATATTTTTAACAAACAGTTTATCTAATGCATTGGATGTTTCGGATCTAATAATCCAATTTTTTAAAAAAATACAATTTCCAATTAAAACTTCATTTCTAGCTGGTACAAAAGGTTGCCAATTCTGATCTTGGATACTATCAGAAATGTCGATTTTGAAATCTTCTGCATTTTCATTTGTATGATTATAAAATTTAGAGTTCCAGGAATTTACAGAATATAATACTCCTCTTTTCCTTTTTTTAATCAATTTAGGTAACGGTTTTTTTTCATTTACACCAAAATAATATTGCTCGGAAGTATTATGATCTGAGGTTGAAATAAAGTAGTATTTTTCATCCGAACTTAAGCTTATGCTTACGGTAAAAGCCTCGCTTTTTTCCTCAAAAACTAATTCGTCATCATCATTAAAGTTTCCAATTTCATGTCTATAAATTTTTCTTGCTCGATGATTTTGATCAAGCTTGGAGTAAAAAATGTATTTATCATCCAGACTGAAAATTATATTTCCAGATGTATCTTTTATTTCTTTAGTAACAAATTTATTATTTGAAATATTTCTTACAAAGATTGTATAATATTCTGATCCCCTTAGGTCGAGTGAATACCCTAAAAATTTATCATTATGACTAACTTCTAAGTCACCAACACCAAAGTAATTGGTCTTTAATGATTTCTTTTCTTTATCGCCGTTCCAAATTTCCTCAATCTTATTCTCTCCAATTTTTTTTCGAAGTTTTATAGAATAGTTTCCTTTAGATGTAGTTTTTGTCCAATATTCATAAGTATGGTCTTTGTAAGGAAGAGACAAATCATCAAGTTTTATTCTTCCTTTAATTTCATCAAATAATTTTTTTTGTAAATTTTTAGTTTCTCTTAAATGATAATCAGTATATTCATTTTCTTCGTTGAGATATTTTTTTACCTCGGGATTGAGTTTATTTTTATCTTTTAAAACTTCTAAAATATTTTCTTGATGTATCCAGCTATAATTATCCTCCCAAGTAGTATTGTGACAAGATTTTATTTCTGGTTTTTTTCTTAATTGTGGTATTTTCATTCTAAAAAAAATATATGAATATATTTATTTATACAGTAGTAATATTGACCGTTTTATATATTCTATTAAGAATAATCACTAATATTTCATCAAAAAAGATATCAAAAAGTTTAAGATTTATATTGATATTTGGACTTGTAATTTTAGCTATCTTATTTGCAATTGGTGGAAAATTTTTACTGACCCTTCCATTTACTTTGGCTGGATTAGCTCTAATAAAATTAAAAGGTTTGTCTCTTTTTCAACTAATATCTCTCTATAGATTAATTCAAACTCTTAGAAGAAGTGGAAGGTTTTCATTTAATCAATCGCAAAATAATAATTATTCAAATTTGTCAGTATCGGAATGTTTCAAAATTTTGAATTTAGATGAAAAAAAAAAATTAACTAAAGAAGATATTAACAAAGCATATTTAAAAATTCAAAAAAGGATACATCCTGATGTCTCCCCTGAAACATCGAGACTTTCTTCAATTGTAAATGAGGCTAGGGATATACTTTTAAATGAAATTAAATAAATTTTTCGATCTTATTTAATATCATGTCAACAGAAATAGAATTTGGGCTCAGATTTGAATTATGTGAGATTTCATCAATATTAACATTTTCTGGAAGTATTCTATATTGGTTAATACTATAATCCGAATAAGCTCTTGGTGTATCTAAAAGAATAATAAAACTAGGTTTTCCCATTTGACATGAAATATGGTGTCCAAAAGAGTCGTTTCCAATGTAGAAGTCACTCTTTGAAATATAGCTCAGAACTTCAAATATACTTTTGTCATCTAGTGACTCACAATTATTTTTTCCAACTTTTTCAATTATTTTTTTTGCATCATTTTTTTCCTGTGGGCCACACAATAAGTAAAAATAGAATTTTTTAATCTGACTTAATCTACTTATAAGTAACGAAAAATTATCAACACCCCATTTTGTTGTTTGCCCTGATGAACCAATCCCAAGTATTATTATTTTTTGGTCCTTTTTTATTATATTATCATTTTCTTTATCTTTAAAAAAAATTTTTGTTTCGGTTGGACAATCTAAAATATTCAAATTTCTTTCAGTAAAGAGCTTAGCAGCTTGAACTAAATGAAGTTTTTTTTTCTTAAAAATAGGATATTGATAGACATTTTTTATACCTGCTAATTTACTTGAAAGAAAATATCTTAAACTTGGGTAAAAAATGAAAAGATTATTAAATTTTAAATCTTTCAAAAACTTAGATAATTTGAATATATCTTTGAGTCTTTTGTGAAATTTATCTAAATAGATTATTTCGTTAAAATTTGGATCTTGCTGTAATATATCTTTCAATTTAGAGTTTAGTGTTATTAAGGTGAGTGGACCATATTTTTTTGCAATTTGGTGACAATAGCTGAGATGTAATAAATTAGCTCCTAATCCAGAGTAACTTAAAAAAATTCCTGTTTTCATATAAATTAATTTTCTATTATACTTATTAAAAAAAAATTATGGCAAAAATAAAAGGTATATACGCTGCAGGAATGTCAATCTTAAATGATAATTTGAGTTTAAATATAGAGAAAACAATATTACATTCCGAAAACATTATTAAACAAGGTTGCCACGGTGTTGCGATTTTTGGAAGTACGGGTCAAGCGCAACTAATTTCAATCTCAGAAAAAATTGACCTATTAAGTAAACTTTCGCTGAGCAAATATAAAAACAATTTTTTGATTGGTACCGGTTTAAACTCATTAAGTGAAATAATTAATATGATGAGAATAGCTATATCTTTAGGTTTTAAAAAATTTTTAATTATGCCGCCTGCTTATTATAATTATGAGGACAAAGAAGTTATTAAATTTTATTCAAAAATAGTTCATTCACTACCTGAGTCTGAAATAATTTTATATAATTTCGAAAAATTGTGTGGTTATAAATTTAGTATAGACTGTGTTGAAAGACTTGTAAGACAATTCCCTGACCAAATAATCGGTGTAAAGGACAGCTCTTATAATTTGTTTGAAAATTTAAAATTAGATAATTTTTCAGTTTTACCAGGTTCAGAATTAAAATTACTGAGTGGATTAGAATTAGGTTGTTCTGGAATTATAACAGCAACTTGCAATGTTACATCCGAACTTTCTAGAAAAGTTTACGACGATTTTTTGTCTGGAAATAAGCAAAGCTATAACAAAAAACTGTGTGAGGTGAGAAGTGTTTTTGATAAGTATAATCTAATTTCAGGACTTCATACCTTTTTTTCTCAAGATGATAAAATCTATGAAAATATTTTACCGCCATTGAGATTACTAGATGATAATGAAAAAAAAGATTTAATAAGTGAGCTAAATAACTTAAATTTTTATTCTAAATCATTAATTGCTGCTTAGTATGAAACTTGCTAATTTTTTAAATAAAACTTTTAAAAATGGTGGGTTTATATTAACAGATGCAAATTCAAAAGAATACATAATAGGCAAACCAGGAAAAAACCCGATTAAAATAAAAATATTTGATAAAAAACTTCATTATAAACTCTTAATTCATCCCGATTTATATTTTGGTGAAGCCTATATGAATGGTGAACTTAAAATTGAAAATGGGACCTTGACTGATTTTTTGGATTTAGCATTGATGAACATTGGAAGAAATGAACTAAACTTTTTTAGTTATATTATTAATAGAATAAGGGGATCATATAGATATTTAACTAATTTTAACTTTATAAAAAAATCTAAAATGAATGTCTCACATCATTACGATATCTCAGATGATTTATATGACTTGTTTTTAGATCCTAAGAGACAGTATTCTTGTGCTTATTTTAAAAATGAAAGTGACAGCCTCGAAACAGCACAAAATAATAAAATTCAACATATCATTAAAAAATTAAACATAAAACCAAATCAAAAAGTTTTAGACATAGGCTCTGGGTGGGGATCACTTGCAATCGACATTGCAAAAAATATGAATTGCGAAGTATTAGGGATTACCCTTTCGAAAAATCAATTAGATTATTCTAACAAGAAAGTAAAAGAAATGAATCTAGGCAATCAAGTAAAGTTTAGATTAATGGATTATAGGCAGTTAAATGAAAAATTTGACAGAATAGTAAGTGTAGGAATGTTCGAACATGTTGGGCGAAAATTTTATAAAAAATTCTTTAAGCAAATCAATAATTTGTTAAATGAAAAAGGTGTTTCTCTTATACACACAATAGGATCAGTTAACCCTCCTAGAGACCCGCATCCTTGGATTACAAAGTATATTTTTCCTGGTGGTTATACACCGAGCTTAAGTGAGGTCACAACACCAATTGAAAATGCAGGCTTAATTGTAACTGATATTGAGGTTCTTAGACTTCACTATTCACATACATTAAAACATTGGAAAGAAAATTGTATTAGAAATAAAGATAAAATCATTAGAATGTTTGATGAAAGATTTTTTAGAATGTGGGAATTTTATCTTACGGGATGCGAAATGGCATTTAAATGGGGCGATCAAGTTGTTTATCAATTTCAATTGACTAAGAATTACAGATCGACTCCAGTTACAAGAGACTATATTTATCAATAGATTCTTGATAGAATTTATTTTCATTAAAAATGAGAAAAAAACAAAAAAAATCTAAAAAAAAAAGTATAAAAAAAACAAAAAAGATCAAAGTTAAAATACTAAAAAAATACAATAAAAACCCAAAAAAGAAAAAAGAGAGGAATAGAAATAAGCTAAAAAAGATTAAAAAAAAGAGGAATTTTAAATTTTCTGAGGTAAAAAAAAAACAAAAAAAAAGTCTTGTTTATAAATTTGTTAAACTTCAACTATCTTTAAATCAAAGACTAAATTTTAGTTTTAACTTTAGTTTAGAAAAATACATACAAAAATTTTTTGATAAAATATCTGAGTCAATTTCGAGCTACAAAATATACAAAGCTGATGAGACTAGAAGAATAAAGCTTGAAAAATATGAGACAGAGAGAAAATTAAAAATCGAAATAGAAAACAAAAAGAAAAAAGATGAGGCTTTAAAAATTAGATTAAGAGAAAAAGCATTAAAAGATGAGATAAAACTTGAGAAGGAAAGAGCAAAAGATATAAAACTTTTCTTGAGGAAAGAACAAGCACTATTAAGAATTGAACAAACGGAGAAACAGAAACAATTTTTACAACAATTAAAATTAGATAAACAAATTGAAAAATTCAGAATTAGAGAAGTTAAAGAGCTAGAAAGACTCGAAAAGATATCTTTAAAAGAGAAGAGAGAAGACTACTCAGCGTTACAAGAGAGAATTGATAAACTTAAAGAAAAGTACCGTGTCATAAGAGATCAAAAAATTAAAGAAAGAGTTGAAGCGTTGGGTGTAAAACTTCAAGGAGGTGAAACTAGAGAAATTCTATTAGAAAAGGAGAAAGAATATATTCTTGCCAGACAAAAAATTGAATTTGCATTAGAAAGTTTTTATAGAAGTGCTAGTAGTTTAGTTTTTCAGCTTAATAAAAGACATATCACACGAAATATGTCAATTTTTCGTTGCATAGACAGAAGGTTCGAAACAGGAGAAATTTTTATTAAATGGGATGAATCAGAAGATGAAGACTGGCTTTTACTAATATATATTAAAAATAACTCACCAGACGATGGCATAGTAATTGAAGATAAGACTAACTCAGAAAAAAATATTTCTCATGAATTTAAAAGTATTGATATTTTTAAAGCTTCAGACACTATGGTGGACTCTTTAACTCAACTTATTGCATCTAAAAGAAAAATTAATAATAATTAAATTTAAATTTTTTTGACGAATATGATAATAGGAAGCATAATTTTTATAATTCTTTTTTTGATACTGAAATATATTTTGGCATGGATAATGTATTTTAATAAGTTAGATCCGAGACTTGGCGAAAGCACATGGAGATTTAGTTATGATTATCCTGTATTAGGTCAAAGAGACATATCGGATTTAGATGATAAGAATTTTGTGAGACTGAGAAGAAAAAAAAATAAAATAATTTTATTAATGTATTTTATCGTTTTGATAATGTTTGTAGCCTCAATGATTTTGTTGAGTAAATTCTTAATTTTATTTTTTAATTAATTTTTTAATTGTTTTTTATTTTTTATATAGAGAAAATAAGCAACTATTTCATAAAAAATAAAAAATAAATTAAAAACTATTGGTAATTTTAAAATTTTGTATAAAAATCTATACTTTGGAATTTTCTTCCATAAAGCAAGAAATGCCTCCGCACCTTGTTTTAATTTTTCACCGTCTCTCACGTGAAGTCTGCGCAAAAGCTCCTTATCATTTTTTAAGGTTTCTTTTTGAGCTAAATAATTATTTGTAATATCTATCCACTCAATTTCTTCAATTTTCTCTTTCTTATAAAGATCAATTTCTGCCTTACATATTTTACAAGAATTATTAAAATAAACTTTCATAATTATTTATTAATTACTACTAAAATAAGATTAATCAATTGTTTTTAGACGATATTCCCAATTACCCATTCTAGAATATGATACTCTTAAAATTCTGAAATTTCGCTTATCATACCATACGTCAAAATTTATTTTTTTATTATCAGGTGTATTTATATCTTTTGAATTCAATTTAAAATGTTCTGTATTATAAACTTTTCCATATTGTTCTATTTTTTCTTTACCTATAAAAGTAACAACTTGTTTTTTGACACTTCCAGAGATTGGACTTATTTGACTTGAGGCCTCTAAAATTTTATGATTCCACCAATTTCCTATAATATTTTCTAACGAGGCATCACCTTTATATGAAGAGCCTTCAATCAAAAATTTGTTTTGTTTTTTATCAAAAACTAGATTAACAAATTTTTTCTTATTATTTTGAAGAGTTTTTGAATTATAAGATATTAATTTATCTTTATAATATTTTTCCTCACCAAAACCCTCAACTTGAAAAATAGTTTTTCCCAATAATTTTACTTTAAATTTAATTTCATTGGTAACAGTAGTGTTATTCCCACTTTTATTGAAAAAGTAATGATTATATCCGATTAAATTACCATTTCTAAATATCTCCATTTCAATTTTATTAAAATTGTTATAGTGAGCCATATGTGCAATAGAGATTGAGGACGAAAATACAAAGAATATAAACACTATAATTTTCTTCATTTGTAGTTACATTATTAAAATTAGTAGATATTAGGAACAGTTAATTTAAATAGAATATGTTTTTAAAAATCAAGAATATACCTAAAGTGTCTTGGAGTTCAGAAAAAACTTATAACTTTAGACCTAAATATTCTACTTTTTTTTTCTTATGTTTTGGTCTTGCATTATTTGGATTGGGAGAAGGTCTACTAATTGTTTCATCAACAGGCGCTTCTCCTTGGAGTGTTTTGGCTCAAGGTATTTCTCTTAATGTAAGTTTAAGTATTGGAACAATAACCCTACTTATAAGCATTGGTGTTTTGATTTTATGGATACCTCTCAATCAGAAACTAGGAATGGGAACTATATTTAATGCTTTAATTATTGCTATTATGATTGATCTATGTATTAAATTTGTCCCAGCACCATCAAATTACTTAAGTCAAATAATTTTAGCAATTGTCTCTGTTTTATTAGTTGGAATAGGTGGAGGAATTTACTTAGTTTCAAACTTGGGTGCTGGCCCTAGGGATGGACTTATGATTGGTATTCAAAAAAAAACTAATTTTCCTATAGCTGCTGTAAGAGCAATTTTAGAAATTTCGGTAGTTAGTATTGGATGGTATTTAGGTGGTACAGTCGGAATAGGTACCATATTATTTGCTCTAGGTATTGGACCTTGCGTTGCTTTTGGTTTGTTTTTAGTAAATAAAATATTTAATTAAGCTGCAGCGCTAGACTTCTCACTTTTTTTTCTTTCGTGAGGATCAAGAATTGCTTTACGTAATCTACAAGACTCTGGTGTTATCTCTAATGCTTCATCAGAATTAAGCATACTTAATTGTTCAGCTATAGACATTTTTCTTATTGGGGTAAGCACAACATTTTCATCGGTACCCTGAGTTCTCATGTTAGTTAGTTTTTTTCCTTTCATAACATTTATAATCATATCTCCTGGTTTAGGAGATAAACCTACAATCATACCAGGGTAAACAGGATCATTATGAGTTACGAACATCTCACCTCTAGCTTGTAAGTTAAAAATTGCAAATGCAACTGCTTTACCTTGTTCCATAGATATTAACGCACCATTTCTTCTTCCCTCCATTTCACCTTCAAATGGTCCATAAGAATGAAAAATTCTGTTAATTACACCAGTTCCTTTTGTAAGTGTCAAAAATCTACTTGTATAACCCATCAACCCCCTTGTTGGAGCATGAAAAATTAATCGTTTTTTATTTTTACCAGTATCTTTTAATTCTATTAATTTACCTTTTCGTTTATTCATTGAGTCAATTATTTTTGAGGAATATTCTTCATCAATATCTATTGTAATTTCCTCTATTGGTTCTAGCTTTTCTCCATTTTGACTTTCTTTATATAAAACTTTAGGTGGACTAATAGTCATCTCAAAACCTTCTCTTCTCATCTGGGTTAACAAAATTTCTAACATTAATTCACCTCTGCCACTGATAATAAAAGAGTCATTTTTTTCATTTTCAGTAAATGTGATACCTACATTATTTTGAGCTTCCTCAATTAGTCTATCTCTTATTTGTGTGCTTGTAAGTTTTTTACCTTCGGTTCCTGCGAGAGGTGAGGTATTGACTGTTATAGTTATTGACATAGTTGGTGGGTCAATAGGAGTTGCTTGTATTGGCTCTGCTACACTAAGATCACAAATAGTGTCAGCAACATTTGCTTTTTCCAAGCCTGCTACAACGACTATATCTCCAGCTTCTCCAACTTCAATTGGTACTTTTTTGGTTCCTTCATATCTAAAAATTTTTGTAAGTCTTCCTTCGTCAACTTTCTGGCCTTTTAAATTTATCGCTTTTATTGCTTGATTAGCTTTAGCAGTTCCTTGAGCTATTTTTCCGACTAAACTTCTCCCTAAAAAATTATCTGCGTAGAGAAGAGTTGTTAACATTGAAAAAGGTTTAGTTTTGTCTAAATCTGCTGGTTCAACATGATCAATTATTTGATCTAACAAAGGATTTAAATTTTCTCTGGGACCCTCAATTTCCTTATCGGCCCAACCCGATCTCCCACTCGCATATAGCACAGGAAAATCTAATTGATATTCATTAGCATCTAAACTTACAAACAAGTCAAAAGTTTCATTTAAAACTTCATTGGCTCGTTGATCTGATTTATCTAGTTTATTGATAACAACAATTGGCTTTAAGCCTTGTTTTAATGCTTTTGATAGTACAAATTTTGTTTGAGGCATGACTCCTTCAGCTGAATCAATTAATAATAAGGCACCATCTGCCATACTTAAAACTCTCTCTACTTCAGCAGCAAAATCTCTGTGACCCGGGGTATCTATTATGTTAATTCTTGAGCCTTTCCAGTTTATTGATGCTGGTTTGGCTAAAATTGTGATTCCTCTTTCTTTCTCTAGCTCTCCTGAGTCCATCAATCTTTCATCGACTGTTTCATTTTCTCTAAATGATCCACTTTGTTTCATTAAATTGTCGATAAGAGTTGTTTTGCCGTGATCAACGTGAGCTATTATGGTGATATTTCTTATTTTGCTTCTCATAATTTGGAAGTTCTTATACATTAATTTTTTTTTTTGAAAACTCTTAAAAACTTAAAAATATTGGAATTTATTAAAAAAAAACGTTTTATTTAGTTTTTTTTGACTTTTCTCTTTTAATTCTTCTTTTCTCTTTAAGACTAAGCTTAGGTTTTTTATTCATACTAGAGTCTTTAAATGATTTTCCACTATATCTTTTAGACATACATCTTTATATATGAATTTATTAATTAATTAAAATATTTAATGGAAAATTTAGTTCAGATTGGATCCGGTTCTGCGAATTTTGACGAAAATTACCAAGATGGCTTTACATCCTTTGCCAAAAAAAGAAAAAGAAAATTTACTTTGTATTTGGTTGAAGCAAACTCAATACATATTAAAAAATTAAAAAAGAGCTGGAGAAAAAACAAAAGAGTAAAAATATTTAATTTTGCAATTACTCCAGATAATTTTAATAAAAAAAAGACAAATTTTTTTTACTCCGAGGATGATAAACCAGATTATCAAATATTTTCAAATTCAAAAAATTTTGTCAAAAAACATTTTCCTAATAGTTCTATTAATAAGAAAACAGTACCCTGTAAAAAAATAACCAATTTTCTTGGGGAAAATTTACTATCAAAAATTGAATTTTTATCTTTAGATATTGAAGGTATGGATTTTGATGTTTTGTATCATCTTAATTTACAAAAATTTGATATTAAAAATATTTCTTTTGAACATCTTCATTTGTCTTTTTGGAAAAAATATAAGATTATAAGAAAATTATTATTAAATGGTTATTATTTTTCTGGAATGGGATTTGATGTTAGAAAATCAGATTGGATGTTTTCAAAAAAAGAGAAAAAAATAAAGTTCTTAACCTATTTACTTCCTTTGACACCAAGAAGAATTTGGAAAAAATTTTCTTTTTCTAAATTAATTTAATGATTTTTTCTTTAATCTATTAAGGTGTAAAATTGGCTCGGTATATCCCGATGGTTGGTTTTTACCTTCAAAAATTAAAGCACATGCTGCTTGGAAAGCAATAGATTTTTCAAAATTATCACTCATTTTAACATATTTTTTGTCATTCTTGTTTTGTTCATCAACTATTTTTGCCATTTCTTTCATTATATCTATTACTTGAATTTTAGTTGTTACTCCATGGTGAACCCAGTTTGCAATATGTTGTGATGAGATTCTTAGAGTTGCTCTATCTTCCATAAGACCGACATTATTTATGTCAGGGACCTTTGAACAGCCAATTCCCTGATCTATCCATCTCACAACATAACCTAAAATAGTTTGAGCAGAGTTTGATATTTCGGAATTTATTTCATCAACCGACCAATTTGGTCTATCTGCTTTAGGGATAGTCAATAAATCGTCTAGCTTAGCTTTTTCTCTTTTTAATATTTGTTTCTGTTTATTAAAAATATTTAGTTCGTGGTAATGTAATGCATGAAGTGCAGCAGCAGTTGGAGAAGGCACCCAAGCACAGTTAGCTGCAGCTTGCAAATGTCCGATTTTTTGTTCCATCATATCTCTCATTTTATCTGGCATTGCCCACATACCTTTACCAATTTGTGCCTTACCAGAAAAACCACATCTTAGTCCTATATCTACATTATTATTTTCATAAGCCATGATCCATTTAGATGATTTCATATCGCCTTTTTTAATCATTGGACCAGCTTCCATTGATGTATGCATTTCATCACCTGTCCTATCTAAAAAACCCGTATTGATAAAAAAGACTCTTTTCTTTAAAGATCTTATGCATTCTTTGAGGTTGGCCGATGTTCTCCTCTCCTCATCCATAATTCCAATTTTACAGGTATTTTTTTCCAGTCCTAAAACCTCCTCAACTTTTGTAAATATCAAATCAGTGAAAGCAGTCTCATCAGGTCCATGCATTTTAGGCTTAACAATATATACAGAACCAGCTCTAGAATTTTTTCTATTTTTTAAATCGTGTAGCGCTGCTAATGTAGTAAAAAAAGCATCCATAAGCCCCTCAGGTATTTCACTTCCATCTTTAAGTAAAATAGATGGATTGGTCATTAGATGTCCAACATTTCTTATGAGTAGAAGACTTCTACCGTGCAGTTTCGAATTTTTACCCTCTTTTGATATAAAACTTCTATTAGGGTTTAATTTTCTTTCTAAGATTTTTCCATCTTTTTCAAATTGAGATTTAAGATCGCCTTTCATCAAACCCAACCAGTTTTTGTAGCAAGTAATTTTATCTTCTGCATCGACGGCTGCAACGCTATCCTCATTGTCACAAATAGTAGATACAGCAGCTTCTAAGATTATGTCACTAATGCCAGCGTGATCTTGTTGGGCGCTAAACGCCCTTGGATTTTTAAGTACCTCAATATGAAGATTATTATTTTTTAATATTATTGCCGACGGGTTATCTGTCTCCCCTCTATGACCAATAAATTTATCTTTATCTTTTAAGGTAGTTGCTTCTGCACCTTTTAAAACTTTTAATTCTTTATCTTGAATTGCTATTCCAGTTATTTTTTTCCAGCTAAAATCTTTTAAAGTAAAATATTTATCTAAAAATTCTCTACCATATTTAATTACTTCAGCTCCCCTCTCTGGATCATATCTTTCAGATACACTATCTTCAGATTGTTCAATCACATCTGTTCCATATAGACTATCATAAAGACTCATCCATCTTGCATTAGCAGCATTTAAAGCATATCTTGCATTCATAATTGGCACAACTAGCTGTGGACCAGCAATTTCTTTAATTTCACTATCAACATTTTTTGTTTCAATTACAAAATCTGGTCCTTCATCTCTTAAATAATTAATATCCTTTAAAAACTTTTTATATTCACTAATGTCAAACTCATTACTTTTATTTTTGATATGCCACGCATCAATTTTTTTTTGTAAACTTTTTCTTATATCAATAAGTTCTTTATTTTTAGGAGCCAATTCATGCACTGACTTATCAAATCCAGACCAAAACTTTTCTTGAGATATGTTCGTATCTTTTAACAATTCATTATTAACGAAAGATAGTAGATTTTCTGAAACTTTTAAATTATTTACTGTTTGATAATTTATTTTCATCGTTTCTTTTCTAAAACCCCTGTAAAATGAAGTCAAATAATTTATAGAAGCATTGACATTTTCTTGTCATTTTTCATAATTATTTTTAAGTTTTATAATGAAAAATTATCTTAATTTTGAAGCTGATATAAAGGATCTTGAAGTAGAATTAGAAAAATTAAAAGATCCATTTAATCAAAGTGGTCTTTCAGAAGTGGATACTAAAAAGATTTCTCAAATTCAATCTGAACTCGACGAAAAATTAAAATCTATTTATTCAAATTTAGACCCATGGGAGACAACCATGGTAGCCAGACACGAAGAAAGACCGAAGTCAGAATTTTTTATAAATAATTTATTTGATGATTTTATACCACTGTCTGGTGATAGGTATTACGGAGAAGATAAAGCAGTTTTAGCAGGATTTGGGAAATTTGAAGGTCAATCAGTTTTAGTAATCGGCCAAGAAAAGGGCGACAGTCTTGATAAAAGAATTGAGAGAAATTTTGGCATGATGCGGCCAGAGGGTTATAGAAAAACTATTCGTTTAATGGAGCTTGCTGATAAGTTTAATATTCCAATAATCTCTTTTATTGATACTCCTGGGGCTTATCCTGGTGTTGGAGCTGAAGAAAGAGGACAAGCCGAAGCAATAGCGAAATCAATTGAATGTTGCATGAAGTTGAAAGTCCCAACCATAGCTATCATAATCGGCGAAGGTGGATCAGGTGGTGCTATAGCATTAGCCTCATCGAGTAAAGTGATAATGTTAGAAAATGCAATTTATTCGGTAATATCGCCAGAAGGTTGCGCAACTATTTTATGGAGAGATCCTAAAAAAATGTTAGATGCAGCTAGAGCAATGAAGCTTTCAGCTAAAGAACTTTTAGAATTAAAAGTAATAGATGAAATAATTCCAGAACCTCCTGGTGGCGCTCATAGAAATAAAGATTTAATTGTAGAAAATGTAAGAAAATGCTTAGTAAAAAATTTACAAATCTATGATGGAATTATGCCTGATGAGGTTGTCAGTCAAAGAAAAAACAAATTTTTGAACATAGGAAGAGACAAAGGATTTATTTCAGACTCAGAAAATTTAATTAGTCTAAAAACAAAATCACAGAATTTTTATCAACTTCTTAATTCCAACAAAGTATTTGTTGCAGCGACATTAGGAGTAACAATATTACTAATCTCTTTAATCATTTTTTTATAAAGCCCCACAGCAACGTTTAAATTTTTTTCCCGATCCACATAAACAAGGTTCATTTCTACTCATCTTTCTTCCAATGTATTTAGGATCAATTTTAGCTGGTTTAGGCTGTTCATCTTGTTTTGACTCAATAACTTCTAAATTCATTAAAATCGTAATAAAATCTAATTTTAGCTTAGTCAACAAATTAGCAAAAAGATTAAAAGCCTCTTTTTTGTATTCGACTAAAGGATCTCTTTGACCGTATGACCTTAAACCTATCACCTGTCTTAACTGTTCTAAATATTGAATATGAGATTTCCAGTTTAAATCAATCGATTGTAAAAGTATTCTTTTTTCTATTTCTACCGATTGCTTTTGGCCCAAAATCTTTGTTCTTTCTTGCCTTGAATTTTCAAACTTTTTGAAAATTTCTTTTTTAAGATTTTCATTATCCAGGTTTTTAAGACTATCAAAATCTTCAGCACTTATTTTTTTTCCCATAATTGCTTTTATTTTATTATCAAATTCTATATTTTTTGGGTCAGAGGATTTCAAAAATTTCAATTTTATTATATCTTCGATAATTTCTTCTAAAAAGTTGTTTGAAAATTCAAAGATTTCATTGCTATCCATTGTATCGTTTCTTTGAGAGAAAATTACATGTCTTTGATCATTAAGCACGTTATCAAATTTGATTAAAGTTTTTCGTATATCAAAATTTCTTGCTTCCACTTTTTGTTGCGCTCTTTCTAATGCTTTATTAATCCATGGATGATCTATACTTTCGCCATCTCTTAAGCCCAATTTTTCGAGCATTTTATTCATAGATTCTGAGCCAAATATCCGCATTAAATCATCCTCTAAACTCACATAAAAAATAGAACTACCTTGATCACCTTGTCTTCCTGATCTTCCTCTTGCTTGATTATCTACTCTTCGGGACTCCATTCTTTCAGTTCCAATAACAAATAAACCACCAATTGATTTAATCTTCTCTTTATTTTTTTTTAGTTCATCATCAGGTAATGTCCCCTTTTTTCCGCCAAGTTGAATATCAACACCTCTTCCAGAAATACTGGTGGTAATAATTACTGAACCTTCTTTTCCTGCGTTTGCTATGATTTCTGCTTCATTTTCATGATTTTTAGCATTAAGTACAACATGATTTATTTTTTCTTTATGAAGTAATTTAGAGTAAATTTCAGATTTATTAACACTTGATGTAAAAACCAATAATGGTTGCCCAATTTTGTTACAATCAACTATCTTTTTGATAATTGCATCGTTTTTTTCTTTTTCAGTTCTAAAAATTTGATCATTTAAATCATTTCTAATCATCTTTTTATTTGTAGGGATTACAACAACTTTTAAATTATATATTTCTAAAAATTCTTCAGCCTCAGTTGCAGCAGTTCCAGTACAACCTGATATTTTTTTATATAATTTAAAGTAATTCTGATAAGTAATTGATGCTAATGTTTGATTTTCAGCTTTAACATCTATTTTTTCTTTAGCCTCTAATGCTTGATGGAGCCCGTCTCCAAATCTTCTTCCTTCAAGAATTCTTCCTGTTAATTCATCGATTATTTTTAATTGATTATCTTTAACAATATAATCTTTTCCTATTGTAAATAGATGATTTGCCTTTAGTGCTTGATTTACATGATGTACAAGAGCTAAATTTTCAGGATCATAAAAATTATTATTTTTCAAAATTCCCGCATTAGCAAAAATCTTCTCAACTTTATTTATACCATCGTTAGTGAGTAAAATATTTCTGTCCTTTTCATCAATTTCGTAATCTTTTTCATTTAAAGATTTTATTAAAGTATTTACTGCAATGTATTGGTTAGTTTTATCTTCAGCAGCTCCAGATATGACAAGAGGAGTTCTTGCTTCATCAATTAAACAAGAGTCTATCTCGTCAACAATTGAAAAAAAGTGATCTCTCTGAACCATTTCTTCTTTCGAATATTTCATATTATCTCTTAAATAATCAAAACCTAATTCACTATTAGTTGCATATGTCACATCACAATTATAATTTTTTTTCCTTTCGAAATCATTTTGATCGTTATTAATAAACCCTGAAGTAATTCCTAAAAAATTGTATATAATTCCCATCTCTTGAGCATCCCTTTTAGCAAGATAATCATTGACAGTAACAATATGCACTCCTTTTTCACAAAGTGCATTTAAGTAAGCAGCAAGCGTAATTGTTAACGTTTTCCCTTCTCCTGTTTTCATTTCTGCAATTTTAGATTCGTGTAAAACTACTCCCCCGATAAGCTGAACGTCATAGTGTCTTTCATTTCTTTTTCTTTTGGAAGCCTCTCTGACTAGAGCGAAAGCTTCTGGTAGTATGTCATCTAATTTTTCTCCCTCTCGTATCCTTTTTTTAAGTTTTTGGGTCTCACTCGGAAAATCTTTATCGTTTAATTTTTCGACATCTTTTTCTATAGCGTTTATTTTTTCAACAATTTTGGCTAATCTGTTAAGCTCATTTTGGTTGCTGGACCTTATTAATTTTGAGATGAAGTTTAGTGGATTTAGCATAAGTTTTGATTTATTAATTACTTATAACCTTTAATATAAGGATAAAATAATTTTTTTAAATACCATGGGAATTAATTTATCAAATTTTTTAACTTCAAAAGAAAAAAACAAGAGAATGAATGAATTTCAAGACCTCGACCATTTGGATGGAGTGTCAGTTTCAACAGTTTGTGCAAATTTGTACAAAAATAGCAGGGATGATTTAGTAATGTTTTACTTTAGAGAGGGAGCGAATTTCGCATCAATATATACACAGTCAAAAATAGTTTCAGAGAATATAAAATGGAATTTAAGAAATAAACCCAAAAAAGTATTTTCATTATTAGTAAACACTAGAAATGCAAATTGTTTCACTGGTAAGCAAGGTTATAGAAGTCTTGAAAAAATTTCTGAAACTTTAGCTCTTAAACTGTCTGAACTACAGAAAAAAGATGAGGATGAGCCAAAAAAAATAAAACCAAGAGAAGTTATGTTTGGATGCACAGGAACAATAGGTGAAATTTTTCCTGAAGAAAATATAAAAAATAAGATACCAGAACTTGTTGAAAAGATAAAATATACCCAAAATAAATATATTTGGATGAAAGCTGCACTTGGCATTATGACTACTGATACACAACCAAAACTAGCTATGGAAGAGTGTGAAATAGGAAATACGAAAATCAAGATTTATGGTTTAGCTAAGGGGTCTGGAATGATCCAACCTAACATGGCAACAACTCTTGGGTATATTTTTACAGATGCAAATATTCCAAATGATATTTTAAAAAAATTAATTAAAAAAAACGTTTCAACAACCTTTAACGCAATAAGTTGTGATAGTGACACAAGCACAAATGACATGCTAACAATTTTTTCTACTGGTTGTGCAAAACATTCAAAAATTTCGAGTATAAATGATGAGAAATTAAAAAATTTTGATAATGCTTTAAATAATGTTCTTTTAAATCTAGCAAAAAGAGTTGTTGCTGATGGGGAAGGTGCTTCAAAATTTATAACTATCTATGTCAAAAATTGTAAAACGGAAAATGATGCAAAAAAAATTGCATTCTCGATAGCTAATTCACCTTTAGTAAAAACTGCATTTGCAGGTGAAGATCCTAATTGGGGAAGAATAATTATGGCCATAGGTAAAGCGGGATTATTTATAAACTTAGAAAAATTATCTATTAAGTTTGGAAATATTAGCATTGTTCAAAATGGAAAAATAAATCAAAATTATAATGAGTCCGAGACATCTGAATATATGAAAAATACAAATATAGAGGTCTGTGTCGATTTATCTTTAGGATCAAAGAATTTCAAAGCATATACAATGGATTTTACAAAAAAATATGTAGAGATAAATTCAGATTATAGAAGCTAGAATGTATTAAATTTTAAAAAAAGAAAATTAAATATATTTATATGATAAAATATAAATTAAATTGTAAAAAATGTGATTTGAGTTTTGATAGCTGGTTTGCATCTTCAAAAGAATATGAAAAACTAAAAAAAAAAAATTTATTAAGCTGTTTCAACTGTAATTCGCATAAAGTTGAAAAAAGTTTGATGGCACCAAAGATAATCAATAAAACTTCAAATAAAAGTGAAACGAAACAATTTCAAAAATTTCAAAATATCAAAAAAACTTTAAAGGAGTATCAGAAATTTATTAAAACAAACTTTGATTATGTAGGTGAAAATTTCACATATGAAGCAAGATCTTTACATTATGATAATAAAAAAAATCAAAAAGGAATTTATGGAGTTGCATCAAAAAAAGATATTAAAGAATTAAATGAGGAAGGAATAGAAACTCAAGAAATCCCTTGGATAGAAGATCAAAATAATTAATTTTTTATAAATTTTGCTATATAATTTACTGATCTATCAACACTAAGACTCCAATTATCTGAAATCAAATTAAATTTTAAACCATCTAATTTATCAAGACTAAAATTATTCTTTTTTAAAATTTGAATTAAATCCTCTGGTTTAACAAATTTTTCCCATTCATGAGTGCCTATTGGTAACCATCTAAGTATATATTCAGCACCTACGATTGCAAAAATATATGACTTAAAAGTCTTATTTAGTGTAGCAACAAACATAATTCCACTTTTTTTTAATAGATTTGAACATGACTTTAGAAAAAATTCTACATCATCGACATGTTCAATTATTTCCATATTGAGAATTACATCATACTTATTATCGTTTTTTAATTTTTCAGGTGATGAGCAAATATATTTTATATTCAGATCATTTTTTTTTGCATGTATTTTGGCAACGCTAATATTTTTTTCTGATGCGTCTATTCCTGTTACTTCAGCTCCCAATCTACACATTGGTTCAGATAGTAGGCCTCCTCCACAACCTACATCCAATATCTTAATTTTATCCAAAGGTCTTATTTTGTTATCAAGTTTTAATGTCTTGATTATATTCTGTTTAATATAATCAATTCTAATAGGATTAAACTTGTGTAATGGTTTAAATTTTCCGCTTGGATCCCACCATTCCTCAGCAATTTCTGAAAATTTTTCTATTTCTTTTTTGTTAATTGTGTTAATTTTCATAATTAAGTTAACTTTATATTTAAGATGTATTTTATCAATATATTTTAATTTTTAAGATATTTATTTTACCATGAAAATTGTAGTATTAAAATTTGGCGGTACATCAGTTGGAACAATAGCAAAAATAAAAAAAGTTGCTGAAATAATTAAGCAATATCGAAAAAAAAAATTTAGTGTTATTGTGGTCTCATCGGCCATGAGTGGTGTGACAAATGGGTTAATAAAAAAATCTAAAAATATAAGTAGCGACTTTGTAAGCCATGAATACGATACACTGGTATCTTCAGGTGAACAAGTTGCATGTTCTTTAATTGCTGGAAGATTAAATCATCTTGGTATTAAATCAAGATCATGGATGGCGTGGCAAATACCTATCCTAACAAGTGGTCAATACAAAAATTCTAGAATTGTAAAAATTTACACAAATAAAATTATTAGATATCTAAAAGAGAATGGAGTTCCTGTTATAACTGGTTTTCAAGGCATAAATAACAATAATAGAGTAACAACAATTGGTAGAGGTGGATCAGATGCAAGTGCAATCTTACTGGCGAAGTACTTCAAAGCAAAAAGATGTATTATTTATACAGATGTTGAGGGTGTTTTTACTACTGATCCAAATAAATTAAAAAAAGCAAAAAAAATAAATGTTATTTCATATGAAGAAATGTTGGAAATGGCGTCTCTAGGAGCAAAAGTTATGCAACCTGTATCAATTCAGGATGCGAGATTAAATAGAATTGATGTTGAGGTGAAATCATCATTTAAAAATAAATCTGGCACTCTAATAACAAAAAAATCAAATATTAGTAATAATAAAATTATTACTGGGATAACCTCAACTAACAATGATGCAAAAGTAACACTTATAGGGGTAAAAGATAAACCTGGTGTAGCTGCATCTATTTTTAAACCATTATCTAAAAATCAAATCAATGTAGATATGGTAGTTCAAAATATTTCTGCTAATGGGAAAGAAACTGACCTAACTTTTACCATAAAAAGCGAGGATTTAATCAAAACAAAAAAAATAATTGAGCAGAATAAAGATATAAATTTTAGAAAATTACTTTTAAAAAAAGATGTTTCAAAGATTTCAATTATTGGTGTAGGAATGGTAACAACTCCTGGAGTCACTTTCAGAATGTTTCAATCTTTGGCTAGAAAAAAAATAAATATTCAAGTAATTTCAACTTCAGAAATTAAAATATCTGTTATTATTGATAGAAAAAATATTAAAAAAGCTTTATTAGCTTTACATAAAGAATTTAACTTAAATAAATAATTAAATGAATATTAGGCCTTTTAGAAATATTAATAGAAAAAAAACAAAAGTTATAAACGTAGGAAATGTGAAGATTGGAGGAGATAATCCAATTTCAGTCCAGTCAATGACAAATACGCTAACGACTGATGTTAAGGCTACAATAAAACAAATACACGAAATTCAAACTGAGGGTGCCGATTTAGTAAGAGTTTCTTGTCCAGATGAGGCATCATCAAAAGCTATTAAAGAAATTAAGAAGCATGTGGATATTCCCATAATAGCTGATATTCATTTTCATTATAAAAGAGCAATTGAAGCAGCAGAAAGTGGCGCAAGTTGTCTTAGGATTAATCCTGGTAATATAGGTGATAGAAATAAAATCAACGATGTTTTACAAGCTGCTAAGAATAATGATTGTTCAGTAAGGATTGGTGTTAACGCAGGTTCATTAGAAAAAGATATACTCGAAAAGTTTAAGGAACCTTGTCCTGAAGCATTAGTAGAAAGTGCAATCAGAAACATAAAAATTTTAGAGGATCAAGATTTTTTTAATTTTAAAATAAGTGTTAAGTCTTCGGATGTCTTTTTGTCAATAAAAGCATATAAATTACTATCAGAAGTGACTAGTTATCCCTTACATCTTGGGATCACTGAGGCGGGTAGTTTTATTTCAGGTAGTATAAAGTCATCAATCGGAATAGGCTCCCTGCTCCTAGAAGGAATTGGAGATACAATTAGAATTTCCCTGTCGGATGATCCAGTTCAAGAAATTAAAATTGGAAATGAAATACTCAAGTCTTTGCATTTAAGAGACAGAGGTGTAAAAATTATCTCTTGCCCTTCATGCGCTCGGCAAGGCTTTCAAGTAATTGATACAGTAAAAATATTAGAGGAAAAATTATCCCATATAAAAACACCAATAACCTTATCTATTATTGGTTGTGTTGTTAATGGACCTGGAGAAGCTGCAATGACAGATGTTGGAATTACTGGAGGAAGAAAAGGAAATAATATGCTTTACTTATCTGGATTACAAAAAGAAAAAGTTTTAACTAAGGATATGATATCCAAAGTTGTTGATGAGGTTGAGAAAAAAGCTTTTGAGTTAGAAAATAACCAAAAATGATACCACAAAAAACAATAGAAGAATTAATCCAAAAACATTCTATTTTAGAAAAGGATTTATCATCAGGTACAATTGACAAAAAATCATTTGCTGAAAAATCTAAAGAATATTCAGACCTAAATGAGGTAGTGGATAACGCAAAAAAATACCTATCATTCAACACAAATAAAGTTGAGTTAGAAAAAATTTTAAATGAGAAAGTCTCTGACGAGGAGCTAAAAAAAATGGCGGAGTTTGAATTAAGTAATTTAAAATTAGAGCACCAAAAAAATGAAAAAAAACTTAAACTATTCTTACTTCCAAAAGATGAAGCAGATAAAAAAAATGCTATAATTGAAATAAGAGCAGGAACAGGTGGTCTTGAAGCAAGTTTATTTGCCGCTGATCTTTTTAAGATGTATGAGAAAGTTAGCCATAAAAAAAAGTGGGTATTAGAACTAATATCTATATCAAAAAGTGAGGCTGGAGGTTTAAAAGAGGTTATTGCATCCATAAAAGGAAAAAATATATATTCTACTTTAAAGTATGAAAGTGGTGTTCATAGAGTTCAAAGAGTTCCAGATACAGAGACCCAAGGGAGAGTGCACACTTCAGCGGCTACTGTAGCTGTATTGCCTGAAGCTGAAGAAGTAGATGTTAAGATAAATGAATCAGATTTAAGAATAGATGTATTTAGAGCTGGTGGCCCTGGTGGTCAGTCAGTCAATACAACTGATAGTGCTGTGAGAATTACACACATACCATCAGGAATTTCAGTATCTCAACAAGATGAAAAATCTCAGCATAAGAATAAAGCAAAAGGTATGAAAATTTTAAGATCAAGAATATATGAATTAGAGAGATCAAGATTAGATCAAGAAAGATCAAAAGATAGAAAAAATAAAATTGGTACTGGAGACAGATCAGAAAGAATAAGAACTTATAATTTTCCACAAGGACGGGTTACTGATCATAGAATTAATCTTACAATTCATAAATTAGAGGAATTTCTAGAAGGAGAGATTTTCGATGAGATGATTGAGTCATTAACCCTACAAGCGCAGGAGGAAAGCTTAAATAGTTTATAATATAATGAGAATACAAACTGCGATTGAAGACGGTGAGAGAATACTGAAGAAAAACAACATTAAAACTTTTAGGATTGATGCAGAAATCTTGATGTCAACATCTATTAAAAAAGATAGAAAATATATTTTTTTAAATTTAAATAATAAGTTATGTGAAGAAAGCATCAAAATTTTCAAAAAAAATATTCAAAAAAGATCAACGGGGAAACCTATAGCATATATTGTTGGAGAGAAGGATTTTTGGAAATATTCATTTAAAGTGAGAGAAGGCGTATTAATACCAAGACCAGATACGGAATTACTGATAGAGGAAGTTTTAAAATTAACAAAGAATAAGTCCAATTTAAATCTTCTTGAAATTGGAATTGGTTCAGGATGTGTACTTTTATCAATTTTAAAAGAGAAAAAAAACTTTTATGGCACGGGCGTAGACTTGAGCAAGAAATGTGTAGAATTAAGCAAAATTAATGCTTTTAATCTTGGATTAAGAAATAGAGTTAAAATCTTTGAATCAGATATTGACAATTTTAATCATCGCAAATATGATTTAATTATATCTAATCCTCCTTATATTAATAAGATTAAATTAAAATATTTGGAGAAAGATGTGAAAAATTTTGAGCCTATATTAGCTTTAAACGGCGGGCTCGATGGAATGTCAGTTATCAGGAAAGTAATTAATAAATCATCTGAACTGATTAAGAAAAATGGAATACTTGTTTTAGAGATTGCATTTAATCAAAAAAATAAAGTTGTGAAATTATTGGAACAAAAAGGTTTTTATATTAATAAAGTTTTAAAAGATTTAGCAAATAACGATAGGTGTATAATTTGCACAAAAAGATAACTTAGATTTAATTATGGTAACTTTTAGAAATAACAGTAGCGGAAGAAGAAATAACTTCAGAAGAAATGATAGGAACTATAAGTCTAATGGTGATAGATCGAAATTCAATAGTGGTTTTTCAAATAATGATAATTTTCAAAGAAAGTTATCAGGAAGAAATAATCACAATGCATCAAAATTGATAGATAAATACAATAACCTCGCGAGGGAAGCATTATCAAATGGTGATAAGATATTATCAGAAAATTATTTCCAATACGCTGATCATTTTACTAGAATCTTAAGTGAGCAAGAAGCTTTTAAAAAAAATAAATTTACAGTGAATGCTGCTGCTAATGTTAATTTAGATGATAAAAAAGAAAAAAAATCTGAGTCTGTTACCGACCTAGAAAAATCTGAAAAGACACAGTCTGAAGTTAATTAATCCCAATAATCTTTTCAGATTTTAACACATCAATTTTAATTTTTTTAGTTTCAAAAATTTTTCTTTCTTCTCCTTTTAAAATTTTTCCTGAGGGAAGTTTTAATGTTTGAGAATTTATTTTTTTTCCATTAACAATAACCTCATAATGCAAGTGTGGTCCTGTGGACTTTCCTGTTGATCCTACATAACCAATAATTTGACCTTGCTTGACTCTTTTCCCACTCCTAATACCGTTCGCAAATTTCGACATGTGAGCATAAACAGTTTGATAGGTTGAGTTATGTTTGATTACCACACAGTTTCCACCACCACCACACCATCCTGCTTTTTTAACAACTCCATCACCTGATGCCATTATTGGTGTACCCATCGGAGCAGCAAAATCAGTTCCTCGATGCATTTTATTAAAACCATCTATTGGATGTTTTCTCATTCCAAATGGAGAAGAAAGTCTCGCACCATTAATTGGAGTTTTCATTAATGCTTTTTTTACACTCTTGCCATTCTTATCGTAATGGCCCTCACTTCCTTTTTTATTAAAAAAATATAAAGAGTTATCTTGTCCACTCAATTTAAGATTAGCAAATATAATATTTCCAGTTTCAATAATTTTTTTGTTATCATCTAAAAAAATTTCATACATAATTTGGAAACTATCTTTTTTTCTTATATCCCTTTGAAAGTCTACTTGAAAACCATATATTCTAGCAAATTCTATAATTGTATTTACAGGAACCTTTTGATCAACTGCTGACTTATAAAGACTTTGTAAAATTATATTTTCTTTGTAAACAATTTTTTTGTTAAGTCTTGTAACTATAATTTTTTGATTAAATTTATCAGTATTTAAATCTCTTGTTAAAAAAACTTTTTCAGTATTAGATATTTGAAAAATAAAGTTTTTTACAACATTGTTAGATTGGTCTATTGTAAACTTAATTTTATGACTGGTGTTTAATTTATTTAAATTCACTTTTTTGGTTAACTTGTTTTTAATCTCAGATATCTCTTTTTGGCTAATTGAATAACTCTCTAGAATACTATCGAATGTTTCACCTTGAAGAATTTTGTGATCAATTTTTTTAAATTTCGGTTCTAAATTGTCGAAAAGATGATTAATTGTTTTTTTAAGGTAAATATTTGAAATTAAATTTTTATAATTTGAAAATATTTTTTTTTTATTAAAATTATAATAACTTGTTGAAACTATTGTGATTATTACAAGTAAACTTAGAGCAAAAATTTCCGATTTCTTGCCAATTTTTATTTTTAGTTTTTTAAACATGTGAAATTTTACTTTCTCAATTATTAGTTTAGCATTTAAAAAAAATCAAAAAAAACCTAGCAAAATAGGGCGTTTTATGCGGTATTTTTCAGCTTAATTGCTTGATTTCCTTTAATTTTAGCCTATAAGCAACAAACTTTCTCTAAAAATTATTGTTTAAACAATAAATTATAGAGTTTTATTGCGTTTTTTTAAGCGCAATTAGCTATTTAAAAAGTAAATATTTAAGAAGAGAAGTGTGGACGGTTAAGGTTACCAAATTTGTCGTACACACTTCAACATTATATAAATTTTATTCTTAGAATTTATATAGAAGCTAGTGTGCGCCGTTTTTAAACTTGAGAGTTTGATCATGGCTCAGAACGTACGCTGGCGGCACGCCTAACACATGCAAGTCGAACGAAGTAGCAATACTTAGTGGCAGACGGGTGAGTAACATGTGGGTATCTTCCCTTTGGCCTGGAATAACACGAGGAAACTTGTGCTAATACCGGATAAGTCTTTACGGAGAAAGCTTTATGCACCATTGGATGAGCCCGCACTTGATTAGTTTGTTGGTAGGGTAATGGCCTACCAAGACTGTGATCAATAGCTGATTTGAGAGGATGATCAGCCACATTGGGACTGAGACACGGCCCAAACTCCTACGGGAGGCAGCAGTGGGGAATCTTGCACAATGGAGGAAACTCTGATGCAGCGATGCCGCGTGAGTGAAGAAGGCCCTTGGGTTGTAAAGCTCTTTCGTCGGGGAAGAAAATGACTGTACCCGAATAAGAAGGTCCGGCTAACTTCGTGCCAGCAGCCGCGGTAATACGAAGGGACCTAGCGTAGTTCGGAATTACTGGGCTTAAAGAGTTCGTAGGTGGTTGAAAAAGTTGGTGGTGAAATCCCAGAGCTTAACTCTGGAACTGCCATCAAAACTTTTCAGCTAGAGTTTGATAGAGGAAAGCAGAATTTCTAGTGTAGAGGTGAAATTCGTAGATATTAGAAAGAATACCAA